>DASZFP010000076.1:0-15828 GCA_035939615.1 Burkholderiaceae bacterium
TTTCAGAACCTGTTCGTCAAGTCGAACCTGTCCGGCGAGTTCACCGTCGTCAACGAGTACCTGGTGCGGGAACTGAAGGCGCTGGGCATCTGGGACGAGGTCATGGTGGCGGATTTGAAGTACTTCGACGGGAGCCTGGCCCGGATCGACCGGGTCCCGGCGCCGGTCCGGGAGCTGTTCGCCACCGCCTTCGAGATCGATCCGACCTGGCTGGTTGAGTGCGGGGCGCGCCGGCAGAAATGGATCGATCAGGCCCAATCGCTCAACATTTACATGGGCGGGGCTTCGGGCCGGCGGCTCGACGAGCTGTACCGGCTGGCCTGGGTACGCGGACTGAAGACCACCTACTACCTTCGGACGATGGGCGCGACCCATGCCGAGAAGTCGACCACCCAGTCCGGCCAGCTCAACGCGGTGCCGAACGAGTCCGACTCCCCGGCCGTATGTGCCTTGAAGCCCGGGCAGGCGGGCTTTTCCGAGTGCGAGGCCTGCCAGTAAGGTCCGGCCTCGATCCGCAATCGCCCAACGGCAGGAGCAAACCACCCATGCTTTCCTGGAACGAACCGGCACCGAGCGCAGCGCGCGAGCGCCCATCCGAACCGTCCCCGCGCCTGGCCGAGGTCCCGGCCGCTACCGCCACCCCGGCCGCCAGCCCGGCGCAGGGGCGGGTGCGCGCCGAGGACAAGCGCATCATCAACGGGCACACCGACGTCAATCAGCTCGTTCCCCTGAAGTACAAGTGGGCGTGGGACAAGTACCTGTCGGCCTGCGCCAACCACTGGATGCCCCAGGAGGTCAACATGGCGCGCGACATCGCGCTGTGGAAGGATCCGCGCGGCTTGACGGAGGACGAACGGCGCGTCGTCAAGCGCAACCTGGGGTTTTTCGTAACCGCCGACTCCCTGGCCGCCAACAACATCGTGCTGGGAACGTATCGCCACATCACGGCGCCCGAATGCCGCCAGTTCCTGCTGCGCCAGGCGTTCGAGGAGGCGATCCATACCCACGCCTACCAGTACATCGTCGAGTCGCTCGGCCTGGACGAGGCCGAGATCTTCAATGCCTACAACGAGATCCCGTCGATCCGCGCCAAGGACGAGTTTCTGATCCCGTTCATCGATACGCTGACCGATCCGTCCTTCCGGACCGGCACCCTGGAAGCCGACCAGGCGCTGCTGCGGTCGCTGATCGTGTTTGCCTGCCTGATGGAAGGGCTGTTCTTCTACGTCGGATTCACCCAGATCCTGGCGCTGGGGCGCCAGAACAAGATGACCGGGGCGGCCGAGCAGTACCAGTACATCCTGCGCGACGAGTCGATGCACTGCAACTTCGGCATCGACCTGATCAACCAGATCAAGCTGGAGAACCCCCGGCTCTGGAGCCCGCAGTTCCGCACCGAAATGCGGGACCTGTTCTCGCAGGCCGTCGAGCTGGAGTACCGCTACGCCGAGGACACCATGCCCACGGGCGTGCTCGGGTTGAACGCCCCGATGTTCAAGGCCTACCTGCGCTACATCGCGAACCGGCGCTGCCACCAGATCGGAATCGACCCGCTGTTCGATGGTGGCGACAATCCCTTCCCGTGGATGAGCGAGATGATCGACCTGAAAAAGGAGCGCAATTTCTTCGAGACGCGCGTGATCGAGTACCAGACCGGTGGTGCCTTGAACTGGGAATGATCGAATTGGCGCCGCAATCGAGCCGACTGCGTGCGATCGACGATGCGATCTGCGCGTTCCGCGCAAAAACTTCGCAGAAATATCTTGCGATGTTGTGTGATTCAGAGTTACAGTGCGACCTGTTTGGTTGCTCGATCAAACGATCGATCACTGAATTGAACTCGGACAGTCACAGTCAACGGTTCGCAGCGAGTAGTCAGGAACCCACACGAATCGAGACGCACGGGTCTTGCGGGAGCGCTTCTTCCCGGAAATCCGTGACCGCCGGCAGCACGATCGAGCGCTCCGGCCCCGCCTCTCCCCGCCCAGATTTCCACGCCGGCCACTGGCCCGCGTCCTCCGTGCGCGTTTGCGGGACTCCCGACGCACGCGCACCTCGTGCCGAATTCATCAGCGTCAGCGGTCAGTGCCCTGACCCTTCCGCGCCCGACTCGGATATGCGCCAATCAAAACGCATTTCTGGGTGTGCCGCGGCGACAGAGCCTCCGCATGCGCCGATGAATCGCTCGGCCCGCCGCAGTCGCGGCGGCCGGGTTTGTCTTCAAACCATCGTTCGTTAACTCATCCAGGAGACTTACCATGGCAACCAAGAAAGCGAAGAAGTCGGCGAAGAAGTCAGCCAAGAAATCGTCCAAGAAGTCCGCCAAGAAGAAGTCTGCGAAGAAGTCTGCCAAGAAGGCTGCAAAGAAGAGAACGGCCAAGAAGTCGGCTAAGAAGTCGGCCAAAAAATCCGCTAAAAAAAAAGTAGCTAAAAAGGCGAAGAAGGCCAAGAAACGCGCTGCCACGAAGGCGCCGGCCAAGCCGGCTGCCCCAGCGGCAGCACCCGCTACGGCCGCTCCGGCGGCCACGGCGGCCCCGGGTGCCAAGACCGCGCTGAATCCGGCTGCGGCCTGGCCCTTCCCGACGGGCAGCCGGCCATAGCGGCTTGCAGCAGTACCTGAGGCGCCGTTCAACGGCGCCTCTTTTTTTTCCCCCTCCTTCGCTCGCTGCGCGAGCTACGGAGGGCTAGGCCCGCCTTCGCCCTACGGGCTACGACGGGCGAGCCGCCTTCGGAGCGCGAGGCACGGCGGGCCTGCCCTCCGTAGCTCGCGCAGCGAGCGAAGGAGGGCCGTTACAATCGGCGCGGTTCACCTCGGCGGAGGCCGGATGCTGCTGCTCGAAGTGGTCCAGATGCTGCTGAACACGGCCGCGGCGCTGCTGGGAGGCGCCCTGCTGCTGCGGGTGTACCTGTCCTGGCTGCGCATCGCCGGCCGCAATCCGCTCTTTCAGCTGTCCTGGGCCTTGACCGAATGGCTGGTGAAGCCTTTTCGAGCGCTGCTGCCGGGGCGGGCCCGCATCGACTGGGCGTGCTTGGCGGCGGCGCTGGCGGTGGCGCTGGCCTTTGTGCTGCTGATGCGGCTGATCGGAATCGGTGCGACGTCAGACTGGGCGCTGCTGGTGCCGCAGGCGCTCGGGCTGATCGTTCACTGGGCGCTGTACATGCTGACCGTGCTGGTCTTTATCTACGTGCTGCTCAGCCTGGTCAATCCGCACGCGCCGCTGGCGCCGACGTTCGATCTGCTGACGCGCCCGCTGCTGGCTCCGTTCCGGCGCGTGCTGCCGCCCATCGGGGGCTTCGACCTGTCGCCGATTGCGTTTCTGCTCGTGGTCCAGATCCTGCTGCTGGTGCTGGACTCGGTCCACCTGTAGCGGCGGCCGTACCGGCCCGCTCACCAGGGGCGGTATCCGAAAGCCTCCAGGAAGCGCTCCTCGATCTGGCCGCGCGAGGGCGCATACCGTTGCGCACCGCAATGCTCGATCTTGAGCGCGCCCATCACGGCGCCCAGCCGCCCCGTGGTCGGCCAGTCCAGCCCCTGCGTGATGCCGTACAGCAGCCCGGCGCGGTAGGCGTCGCCGCAGCCGGTCGGGTCGCGCACGGTGCGCGCCGGCGCAGCCGGGATCTCCAGGCTCGTGCCGTCGACAAAGATGCGAGATCCGAGCGCGCCGAGCGTCACGACCACCGATTTCAGCCGACGCGCCAGCGTGGCCGGATCGGCCCCGGTCTTGGCCGCCATCAGTCGGGCTTCGTAGTCGTTCAGCGCCAGGTACTGCGCGCGCGCGACGAACCCCTCCAGTTCGGCCGCCTCGAACATCGGCATGCCCTGGCCGGGATCGAACACGAACGGGATGCCGGCTTCGCTCATCTGCCGGGCGTGCAGCAGCATGCCCTCGCGCCCGTCCGGCCCGAGGATGCCGAGTTGCACATCGCCAGGCTCGACCGGGTTCAGGTGCGAATGCGACATGGCGCCGGGATGAAACGCCGTGATCTGATTGTCGTCCAGGTCGGTCGTGATGAACGCCTGAGCCGTCAAAGTGTCCGGAATCTGGCGCACGAACCGGCGGTCGATGCCGTGCCGGTCCAGGTGATCCAGGTACGGCTGGCAGTCGTCCCCGACCGTGGCCATCGGCAGGGGCGAGCCGCCCAGCAGGGCCAGGCTGTAGGCGATGTTGCCAGCGCACCCACCGAATTCACGCCGCAGCGTGGGCACCAGGAACGAAACGTTCAGGATGTGCACCTGGTCGGGCAGGATGTGGTCCTTGAAGCGACCCGGGAACACCATGATCGAATCGAAGGCGATCGATCCGCAGATCAGCGTGGACATCCCTCAGCACCAGTTGAGGATTGAGGATCCAGAGCCATGGGCTCGCCGCAAATGCGAAGGTTGTGAATGCCGCGGGGGGTGCTCGAGGGGGGTCGCAGACCCCACTCGAAGCCGATCCTCCCGCTCTTCGGTTCCAAGGCTGCCGTTCATCGCTGGAGGAAACACTGCTCGGAGCCGTTATATATAGAAAGGGTACAGAACGAAGCCCGAGGCGCTCAACCCGCGTGCCTCGAACACCAGCCGCACCGACAGGTCGGAGCCGGGCGACAGGCCCTCGTCCAGCCGGGACGATGGCTCCCCGCTGGAGGCCAGGTAATCCACCGGCCGGAACACCTTGCGGGCGATGGTCCGGTTCTGGGTGTCGGTCAGCGTGACCTCGATCGCCGGCAGGGCCATCACGAAACCGGCGCGACTGCGAATGGCCGCATTGAGCTCGATCACGTCGGTACCCGGGATCGCCGCCAGCTCCGAACCCACGATGGTCAGCAGTTCGGCGTGTTCGGGCCAGCCGATCGAGCAGCCGTACAGTCTGCAGGTGCGCGCCAGCATCGGACGAAGCGACGGCCAGGCTTCCAGTGCATCGTTGCGCAAGGCCAGCCCGATCTGCAAGACCGCCAGCAGCGCGAGCGGCACGCAGGCAATCCCCAGTGCGCGGCGCAGGCGCTGGGCGCGGAGCTGATCCTCGGTGGGCAGAAAAGAGGGCGCCTCCGGCTCCTCGGCTTCCTCGGCCGAGGCTGCCTCGGCGCTGTCGTCCTCACCGGCCGGCACCGCGTAGGTTCCGGGGTCGGCCGCCGCGATCCGATGCGGTTTGATGCGGGCCGTCACCGCGGTGTCCTCGTCGTGCGGCTCGGCAACCTGCCCGTCCGGGGCGCCGAACAACGTCGGCACCGCCAGCTCGTCGCGGATCGGTTCGAGCGCGCGCCGGATGCGATCGGGCGGCGCCTTGGCGGCCGCAGGTGATACGCGCGCGGTCGGGTGGTAGTGCGACGGGCGGGGCGGGGCCGGTCGGATCGGGGCCGGCGCCGACATGGGGGCCGGCACCGGCGGGCCCGGCAAGGCCGCGCCCCCGATCGGGGCTTCCTCTTCGTGGGACAGAGCGCGATCGTCGACGTAACTCAAGCTGCCGATCGCGTCGAACACTTGGCGGCACTCGCCGCAACGGACCAGTCCGCCGCGCAACTTCAACTGGTCCGCGACCACGCGAAACAGCGCGCGACAGTGCGGACAGCGCGCTGCGAGCGCCATGATCAGCGGCTCGTGCGGCGACCGGCCAGGCAGACCCAGTCGCCGTCGGTGCCCCACACCGACAGGCGCACGCGCGCATCGACCGCGCGATAGGCAGCCGCCAGCGCGTCGGCCTGGCGCGCCAGCACGCCCGCCAGCACGATGGTTCCCCGTTCGGCCAGGTGGTCGACCAGGGCCGGCGCCAGCAGTATCAGCGGATTGGCCAGGATGTTGGCGATCACGACATCGAATCCCGCGCTCGAGCCTTCGGCAGGCAGCAGACCGGGTGCAGTGTAATCGGCCCGCACACCGTTGCGGCGCGAGTTGTCCCGCGCCGCCTGCAGCGCCAGCGGATCGATGTCCACGCCGACCACCTGGCGCGCCCCGAGCTTGGCGGCGGCGATCGCCAGGATGCCGGAGCCGCAGCCGTAGTCGAGCACACGGGCGCCCGGCGACAGGCAGTCCTGCAGCCAACGCAGGCACAGTTGCGTGCTCGGATGGGTGCCGGTGCCGAACGCCATCCCGGGGTCCAGCCGCAGGTTAAGGGCCGACGGATCGGGCGGATCGGTCCACGTGGGCACGACCCACAGGCGCCCGATCTGCAGCGGGGCGAACTGTTCGCGGCTCGATCGGACCCAGTCCTGCGGGGCAATGCGCCGCACCGCCTGCACCGCCGCCGGTTCGCGTTCGAGCCGACGGGCCGCCAGCGACAGCACGGGGCCCACCGCCTGATCGGGTCCGAGCAGCACCCGCAGGCGGTTGCGCGGCCACAGGCGCGGCGTCGCATCCGCCGGTTCGGCGTATACGGGCTGCTCGCAACCGGATTGAGCGTCGGCGTCTTCCACGCTGACCGACAGCGCACCGGCCTGCAGCAGCGCATCGGACCAGTCCTGCGCGCATCGCGCGTCGGCCAGCAGCTCGAACTCGGTCAGATCCGCCGAGGGCTCGTGCCCGTCAGGATCGGGGGGCGTGGATGGCGGCCAGGCGCTTTTCAAGGTAGTGGATGCTGGTGCCGCCCTGGATGAACTTCTCGTCGAGCATCAGCTCGCGGTGCAGCGCAATGTTGGACTGGATGCCCTCGACCACCATCTCGGACAGCGCGATCCGCATGCGGGCGATGGCCTGGCCGCGGCTGTCGCCATAGCAGATCACCTTGCCGATGAGCGAATCATAGTGCGGCGGGACGAAGTAGCCGGCGTAGGCGTGCGAGTCGACGCGCACGCCGGGGCCGCCCGGCGCGTGCCAGGCCGTGATGCGCCCCGGGCTGGGGGTGAACTTGAAAGGATCCTCGGCGTTGATCCGGCACTCGATCGCGTGTCCGCGCACCACGATGTCGCGTTGCCGCAGTGTCAGCTTCTGTCCGGCGGCGATCCGGATCTGCTGCTGAACGATGTCCACGCCGGTCACCATCTCGGTGACCGGGTGCTCGACCTGCACCCGCGTGTTCATCTCGATGAAGTAGAACTCGCCCTCCTCGAACAGGAACTCGAACGTGCCGGCGCCGCGGTAATCGATCTTGCGGCAGGCCTCGGCGCAGCGCTCGCCGATGCGCTCGATCAGCCGGCGCGCGATCCCGGGTGCGGGCGCCTCCTCCAGCACCTTCTGGTGGCGACGCTGCATCGAGCAGTCGCGGTCGCCCAGCCAGACGGCGTTGCGGCTCTGATCCGACAGCACCTGGATCTCGACGTGGCGCGGGTTCTCGAGAAACTTCTCCAGGTACACGGCCGGGTTGCCGAACGCCGCGGCCGCCTCCTGGCGCGTCATCGCCACCGCGCTCAACAGCGCCGCCTCGGTGTGCACCGGCCGCATTCCGCGGCCGCCGCCGCCGCCGGCCGCCTTGACGATGACCGGGTAGCCCACCGCTCGTGCGACCTTGACGATCTCGCGCGGCTCCTCCGTCAGCGGCCCCTCCGATCCGGGCACGGTCGGCACGCCGGCCTCGGCCATCGCCCGCTTGGCTGAGATCTTGTCGCCCATCAGCCGGATCGACTCGGGCCGCGGACCGATGAACACGAATCCGCTGCGTTCGCATCGCTCCGCAAAATCAGCGTTCTCCGACAGGAATCCGTAGCCCGGGTGGATCGCTTCGGCGTCGGTGACCTCGGCCGCGCTGATGATGGCCGGCACGTTCAGGTAGCTGTCCTTCGACGGCGCAGGCCCGATGCAGACCGATTCGTCGGCCAGCTTCACGTACTTGGCGTCGGTGTCGGCCTCCGAGTGCACGACCACCGTGCGGATGCCCAGTTCGCGGCAGGCCCGCTGGATGCGCAGCGCAATCTCGCCGCGGTTGGCGATCAGGATCTTTCCGAACATCGGCCCGGCTAGACGATCACGAACAGGACCTGGCCGTATTCGACGGCCTGGCCGTTTTCGACCAGGATCTCCTTGATCGTCCCGGCCACCTCCGCCTCGATCTCGTTCAGAAGCTTCATGGCCTCGATGATGCACAGCGTGTCGCCGGGCTTGACGGCCTGGCCGAGCTCGACGAAGGGTTTGGCCTCCGGCCCCGGCGAGCGGTAGAAGGTTCCCACCATCGGTGACTTCACCTCGAGCCCTTTGGGCTCGTCCAGCACCGCCCCGCCGCCGCCGGCGGCCGCGCCCGACGGCGCCGGTACGGCCAGCGCCCCGCTCGCCGGCGCAAAGGCGGTCGTGGCGGGTCCCTGCGCGCCGGGCTGCTTGACGATGCGCACCTTGTCCTCGCCCTCGGTCACTTCCAGTTCGGCGATGCCGGACTCGGCCACCAGGTCGATCAGCGTCTTGAGCTTGCGCAGGTCCATCGTTCGGTGGCTTCTCGGTTGCGACACGGCCGGCTCAGGCGCCGGCGCCCGCAGGCGGCGCGCTGTAGGTGGCGGCGAATTCCAGTGCCAGCCGGTAGCCGGTGGTGCCCAGGCCGGCGATGGCACCGACCGCCAGGTCCGACAGCAGCGAGCGGTGACGGAAGCGCTCGCGCCGGTACACGTTGGAGATGTGCACCTCGACGAACGCGATGGCCACCGCCGCCAGCGCATCGCGCAACGCCACGCTCGTGTGGGTGAAGGCCCCGGCGTTGATGATGATGAAGTCGGTGCCGTCGGTGCGCGCCGCGTGCACCCGATCGATCAGCGCCCCCTCGTGGTTGCTCTGAAACGCCTGCACCGTCAGCCCCAGTTGCGCGGCGCGCTGCGCCAGTTCGCGCTCGACGTCCGCCAGCGTGCTGCGGCCGTACACCGCCGGCTCGCGGGTGCCGAGCAGGTTCAGATTCGGTCCATTGATAACAAGGATCGAGCGTGCCACCTGGGGGATCGCAACGCCGCGGCTGCCGCGATCGTGCGAGCATGCACGAAGATAGGCAGCAGAAGGCGTCAGTTATTAGTATGAAGCGGCGAATTGTCTACAATTCGCCCGGACTTGTCCAGCGGCCGGCCGGCCCCGCTCCCTAGGGACTGCCGTACTGCGCCATCCAGTGGCGCAACTGGGGAGCCTCGATCCGTCCGGAGTGTTCCTCCACCAGGCGCCCGTCCGGGGAGATCAGCGCAGTATAGGGCAGCACCGCCTCGGTGTTGCCCAGCCGCTGCGCCAGCCCCATGCCGTCGAAACCGGCCACCAGCAGTGGAAAGCGCAGCCCGTGCTGGGTGCGAAATGCGCGCACCTTGTCGGCCTCATCGACGCCGATGCCGATCACGGCCACGTTGCGGGCCTGGGACTGGTCGGCCAGCCGCTGCAACTCGGGCATCTCCTCCACGCACGGCGTGCACCAGGTGGCCCAGAAGTTCACGATCAGTAGCTTGCCCTGCCAGGTCTTCAACGGCCGCTGCACGCCGTCGGCGTCGGGCAGGGTCAGCGCGAAGAAAGCCAGCGCGGCCGCATCGGCGCCCTGCCGCGCCGGCGCTCGACGCCAGCTCCACAGAGCGCCCCCGGCCAGCCCGAAGGCGACGCCCAGGCCGACCGCCATCGCAACGGCGCGCCGCGGCGTGACGGATTTGGGCTCGCTCATGGCGCTCGACCCAACCGGGCTCAGTCGTCGCGGCCGGCGCTGCCGGCGGGCTCGCCGCTCTCGGCCAGCAGCCGCTCGAGCATGCTGACGGTGGCCCGCCCGGAGCGCTCCACCGGGTGCAATTGCGGATCTTTCGGCCGTCCCGAGGGTGCCACCCGCAGCGCCACCGGGTCCATCACGCTGAGCGTGACGCCCACGTTGCCGTCGATCGGGCTGCCGCGCGGAGCCGGCACCACGAACTCGAGAACCTCCTGCGTGGTTTCGGCGTTGGGGCCGGCCTCGCGCACGTCGAAGGACTGCGACGCGTTCAGCAGGAAGATCTCCACGTCCTTGGCGCTGTCGGCATACAGGTTCAGGTGGATGCCCGAATGGCCGGTCGCAGTGCCGTTCAGCACGGCGCCCACCAGGTGCGGGTCGAACTCCAGCAGCCGCCGCATCCAGTGCAGCGCCAGGCGTCGCAGCGCCGCCAGCTGGGCCGGCTGCCGGTCGGCCGCGAACAGCCGCAGGTAGCGCCTCAGTTCCGACTCGACCAGCACGTTGTCGGGCATCGCACCGCCGACCCCGGACGCATCGCCGAGCACTTCGCGCACGGCCCGGCGCTTGGCGGTGGCGTAGTCGCATCCTTCTTCGGCGATCCAGCGCGCCGCTGCCGCGGCGATCGCCGTCCTCAGGTCGTCACCGCGCCCCGCATTTCGGACCGGATTCTGGGTCATGCCGCTGGCCTTGAAATGCTCCGGACAATGCTACATTCTCGCGGCGCAGCACGCTGGACGAAACGGTCTTCGCTGCGGCCGTCGGCCCAGCAGCCGGCCGCGGGCCGGATTTCGGTCCCTGATTGCGCGCCTTCGCTGAAGCCGGTTCGCCACCGGCGGCGCCGGCGCGTTATTTCCGAACTTTCGACGGCGCACGCCGACCTCAATGGCTCGTTATGCATCTGCACATACTCGGCATCGGTGGCACCTTCATGGGCGGGCTGGCCCAGCTCGCGAAGGTGACCGGGCACCGCGTGACCGGCTGCGACACCGCAGTGTATCCGCCGATGAGCGAGCAGCTGCGCCTGGCCGGAATCGACCCGATCGAGGGTTTTTCGGCCGATCAGGTCGGTCTGCGCCCCGACTGCTTCGTGGTCGGCAACGTGGTCACCCGCGGCAATGCGCTGATGGAGGCCATTTTGGACAGCGGCGCGCGCTTCGTCTCCGGGCCGCAGTGGCTTCATGAAAACGTGCTCGATGGACGCGATGTGCTGGCGGTGGCCGGAACGCACGGCAAGACGACCACTGCCTCGATGCTGGCCTGGATCCTGGAGCGCTCCGGCGCCGCGCCGGGCTTTCTGATCGGCGGGGTGCCCCTGGATTTCGGCACCTCGGCGCGCATCGGCGCCGGTCGCGCTTTCGTGATCGAGGCCGACGAGTACGACACGGCGTTTTTCGACAAGCGCAGCAAGTTCGTCCACTACTTCCCGCGCATCGCGGTGCTGAACAACCTCGAGTTCGATCACGCCGACATCTTCCCCGACCTGGCCGCCATCGAGACGCAGTTCCATCACCTGATCCGATGCATTCGGGCCGGCGGCCGCCTGATCGTCAACGGCTCCGACCCGGCGCTGGCGCGCGTGCTGCAGCGGGGATGCTGGACCCCGGTGGAGCGGTTCGACGTGGCCGACGGCTGGCACGCAACGGCGGTCGAGGAAGCGGGCCAGCACGAGTTTGACGTGCACCTGGAAGCGACCGCCTACGGCCGGGCGCGGCTGGCCCTGGCCGGCGGGCACAACCGCAGCAACGCGCTGGCGGCACTGGCGGCCGCCTCGGCCGCGGCGGTGGCGCCGGCCGTGGCGATCGAGGCGCTGCAGACCTTCTCCGGCGTGCGGCGGCGGCTCGAGGTCGCCGGCACGGCCTTCGGCGTGACCGTGTACGACGATTTCGCGCACCACCCGAGCGCGATTGCGGCCACGCTGCAGGCGCTGCGGCGACGCCTGGCCGGCGCGCCGCGGCTGCTGGCGGTGTTCGAACCGCGCTCGAACACGATGCGGCTGGGCTCGATGCGGCAGGCGCTGCTCGACAGCCTGCAGCTGGCCGACAGCGTGTTCTGCTACGCGCCGCGCCAGGGGCGTCACGCGGTGGCCTGGGATGCCGCCGAGGCGCTGGCGGCGCTCAACGGCGCCACCGTGGCGGAGGATCTGGACTCGTTGGCCGCGCAGGTGGCGCAGGCGGCCCGCACCGGCGATCACGTGGTCGTGATGAGCAACGGCGGCTTTGGCGGCATGCCATCGCGGATCCTGGCCGAACTGGCCCGGCGCGAGCGGTCGCCCGCGGTCGACCGCCGCGGATCGGGATGATCCTGTACCTGCACGGCTTTCGTTCATCGCCCCGCTCCAGGAAGGCGGAGCAGATCCGCGCCGCCCTGGTGGCGCGTGGGCGCGCCGGCGACTTCGTGTGCCCGCAGCTGCCGGCCTCGCCGCGCGCGGCCGCCAACGTGGCGCTGGCGGCGGCATCGCTCGAGGATCCGGCACGGCTGGCGCTGATCGGAAGCTCGCTCGGGGGCTACTACGCCACCTGGGTGGCCGAGCAGCTCGGCTGCCGGGCGGTGCTGCTCAATCCCGCGGTGGCCCCGGCCCGGGATCTGGCACCGCAACTGGGCCGCCATCCCGTGTTTTTTTCGGATCAAACGATCGAGCTGACGGTGGATCATCTGGCCGAGCTGCAGGCGGTTGATACGGTCCGGATCACGCGCCCGCAGCGCTACCTGCTGGTGGCTGCCACGGGCGATGAGGTGCTGGACTGGACCGCGATGGTGACCAAGTACGCCGGCTGCCGACAGCGGGTGATCGAGGGCTCGGATCACGCCCTGTCGGATTTCGACCGCTACCTGGACCAGGTGCTGGATTTTTGCGATGGATTGGACTGACAAGGCGAAGCGATGAAGCTGAAGGACAAGGTGGCCGTCATCACCGGTGCGGCGCAGGGCATCGGTTATGCGACGGCCCGCAAATTCCTCGATGAAGGCGCCGCGGTCGCGCTGGTGGACCTGTCGGCCGAGGCGCTGCAATCGGCGCGCGCCAGCCTGAAGGTCAACGGCGAGATCATCGAGTCCTTCGCGGTCGACGTGACGCGGCGCGACCAGCTCGACGAGATGGTGGGCCGGCTGCGCGGCCGCTTCGGGCGCATCGACATCCTGGTGAACAATGCCGGCATCACGCAGGACGCGCGCATCCAGAACATGACCGAGGAGCAGTTCGACCGGGTCATCGACGTGAACCTGAAGGGTACCTACAACAGCTGCAAGGCGGTGCTGGCGGCGATGCTCGAGCAGGGCTCCGGCGTGATCCTGAACGCCTCCAGCGTGGTGGGCATCTACGGCAACTTCGGACAGACCAACTACGCCGCCAGCAAGTTCGGCGTGATCGGGTTCGTGAAGACCTGGGCCCGCGAGCTCGGCCCGAAGGGAATCCGGTGCAACGCGGTCTGCCCCGGTTTCATCGCCACCCACATCCTGGAATCGATTCCGCAGCGCGTGCTGGCCCAGCTGACCGAACGGGTCCCGCTGAAGCGGCTGGGCCGCCCCGAGGAGGTGGCCAATGTGTACGCCTTCCTGGCCTCCGACGAGGCGAGCTACATCAACGGCGCCGTGATCGAGGTGGCCGGGGGGTTGACGGTCTGAGCCGCCGCACCGATGCAACTGTTATTCGAGGACGAAGGTGATCTGAAAGTGGGCTCCGTGCTGTCGTCGACGGAGGCGTCGTTTCAGGTCGAGCTGCCCGGCGGGCGGCGTGTCAAGATCAAGTCCGGCCACGTGCTGCTGCGTTTCGAGCGCCCGGCCGGCGCGCAGCTGCTTGAGCAGGCCCGTCGCGAGGCGGACGCGGTCGAGCTGGATTTTCTGTGGCAGTGCGCGCCGCAGCAGGAATTCGGCTTCGAAGAGCTGGCCCGCGAATACTTCGGGCACGAGCCGGCCGCGGTCGAGGCGGCGGCCATCCTGCTGCGGCTGCATTCGGCACCGGTCTATTTTCATCGCAAGGGCAAGGGCCGTTTCCGCCCGGCCGCGCCCGACGTTCTGCGCGCTGCGCTGGCGACCGTGGCCCGGCGGCGCGAGCAGGACGAGCAGCGTGCCCGTTTCGTTGCCGACCTGCTGGCCGGTGCTCTGCCCGATCCGATCCGCGCGCAGGGCGCCGCACTGCTGCTTCGACCCGACAAGAACTCGCTCCACTACAAGGCCGTCGAGCAGGCCGCCCGCGAACTGAAAACGACCGCGCTGCGGCTGCTGCTGGCGCGCGGCGCCATCGCGTCCCCGTACGCCTGGCACCTGGAAAGCTTCCTGACACGCTGGTTCCCGCAGGGCACCGGCTTCGCTCCGTCCCCGGGGCTGCCGCCCCCGCACGACGCCTCGCTGGCGCTGGCCCCGGTGGCGGCTTTCTCGATCGACGACAGCTCGACCACCGAGATCGACGACGCCTTCTCCGTGGCCCCGGACACGGGTGGGCGCATCCGGGTCGGGATTCACATCGCGGCGCCGGCCGTGGCGATCGCGCGCGACGATCCGCTCGATGCACTGGCCCGCTCGCGCATGTCGACCGTCTACGCTCCTGGACTGAAGATCACGATGCTGCCGGCGGCCTGGATCGAGGCGTTCTCCCTCGATCAGGGCCGCACCGTTCCGGCCCTGTCACTCTACCTGCAGGTCGACCCGGACCGGATGAGCATCGAATCGACCGTCACCGCGCTGGAGCGCGTCACGATCGCGGCCAATCTTCGCCATGACGATCTGGCGGCGATCGCCACCGAGGCGGCGCTGACGCAGGGCGCTCCCGGATTGCCGTTCGGCGCGCAGCTGGCCACGCTGTGGCGGCTGGCGAGCGCGCTGCAGCAGCGGCGGGAAGCCGGCCGCGGCCGGCCGGCCGCGGGCGGGCGCGTCGACTACAGCTTCGAGCTGCAGGGCGACGGCGAGCAGGCACGGGTGATCATCCGACCGCGATTGCGGGATGCACCGCTGGACCGCATCGTGTCCGAATTGATGATCTGCGCCAACTCGCACTGGGGCGGCTGGCTGGCCGAGCGGGGTCTGGCGGCGGTGTACCGATCGCAGAGCGCCGGGCGTGTGAAGATGTCGACCGCGCCCGCGCCGCACGACGGGCTGGGGGTCGCGCACTATGCATGGAGCACATCACCGCTGCGGCGCTACGTCGATCTGGCCAATCAGCGCCAGCTGCTGAGCGCGGTGCGCAGCCAGGACCCTGCCTATGGCCGCAACGACGCTGACCTGTTCGCCGTCGTTTCCGCTTTCGATGCCGCCTATGGCGGCTACGAGGAGTTCCAGCAGGCCATCGAGCGCTACTGGTGCCTGCGCTGGCTGCAGCAGAACGAAGTGCGCCGCTGCCGCGCCACGGTGCTGCGGGGCGACCTGCTCAGGCTGGATGGACTGCCGCTGGTCGCGCGCGTGCCGGGCGTGCCGCCGCTGCCGCGCGGCCGGTGCGTCGAGCTGGAGCTGCTCGGGCACGACCTGCTGGATCTGTCGCTGGACGCACGGCTGCACCGGGTGCTGGACGATCTGAACGAGCAGGGGCTCGACGAGGAGGAGGCCGCCCTCGATCCGGCGCGATTCGCCCAGGCGGCCGAAGCCGCCGAGGTGACGCCGGATCGTCCAAACGGCGCCGATCCGGCGGGGGCATGAAAAACGGTGCAGACTTTCGGAACGATCGAAGGGGCAGGCTCATGCAGTTGATCGACTCCTGGTTCAGCGACCGCGTGCTGATGGCGGCGTTGATGGCCTCGGCGGGAATGCACGCGCTGATTCTGGCGGTGCGCTTCGTCGATCCGGAGCTGTTGCGGATACACCAGTCGGACCCGACGCTGGACATCGTGCTGGTCAACGCCAAGAGCGCCGCCAGCCCGTCCAAGCCGCAGGCGCTGGCGCAGGCCAACCTGGAAGGCGGCGGCAGCAACGAGGAGGGCCGCCGCACTTCGCCGTTTCCGAACCTGTCGGACGAGCGCAACGGCGAGACGATCGAGATCGAGCGCAAGACGGTCGAGCAACTGGAGCAGGAGCAGCGCCAGCTGCTGGCGATGGTCCGGAAGATGAACGCGGCCTACGTGGTGGAGCCGCGCAAGGACACCGCCGAGGGTGCCAAGCGCGAGCCGGTGCGTCAGCAGCTGGCCAGGATGGAGGCGGAGATTTCGAAGGAGATCTCCGACTACCAGCAGCGGCCGCGCCGCCATCATTTCATGCCGAGCACCTCGGAGTATCGCTACGCGCGCTATTTCGAGGACTGGCGCGTGCGGGTCGAGAAGGTCGGCAACGAGAACTATCCGGCCGAGGCGCG
>DASZFP010000077.1:0-31584 GCA_035939615.1 Burkholderiaceae bacterium
GGGCACGCGGTCCATCGGATTAACCTGCACGGGGGTGACCGGCTGTTCTGGCGCCTGCCGGGCGCGCTCGATTACCGCGGTGACGCGCCCGACTGGCCGCAGTTCTTCTCCGAGTGCGTGTCCCACTGGCATGTGACGGATCTGTTGCTGTTCGGTGACTGCCGGCCGCTGCATCGGGCCGCCATCGAAGTGGCGGCCGCGCGCGGCATCCGTGTACACGTGTTCGAAGAAGGGTATCTACGGCCGAACTGGGTGACGCTGGAGGAGGGGGGCGTCAACGCGAACTCTTGCCTTGCGCGCGATCCGCAGCATTATCGCGACGCGATCGCTTCGCTGCCGGCCTCGAGCGGGGCCGTGCCGGTTCGCAACAGCTTCGCCCGGCGCGCCGTTGAAGACGTGCTGTACCACAGCGCCATGGTGCTGGCCCGGCATTGGTATCCCGGATATCGCACGCACCGGCCGTGGCACCCCTACGTGGAGTACGCAAACGCGGCGGGACGCTTCCTGCGCCGGCCGCTGGCCAAGAGGCGCCTGGCACGGATCGCCCGCAGCTTCGCGGCGCGGTCGCAGCCGTATTACCTATTTCCGCTACAGCTGAATGCGGATGTCCAGATTCGGCATCATTTTTCGTCTGGGTGCATGCAATCTGCGATCGAGCTGGTGATCGCCTCGTTTGCACGCTGCGCACCGAGGGAGGCGCTGCTGGTGCTGACCGAACACCCGCTGGAGACCGGGGTCGTCGATCTGAAGTCATTCGCGGGCCGCTGCGCGCGGGCCGTCGGCATCGAGTCGCGCCTGCTGTACCTCGAAGGGGGCAGCCCGCGCGAGTTCGTGCGCCAGTGCCGCGGCATGATTACCGTGAACAGCACCATGGGGCTGGTCGGGATGGACTGCGGCGTGCCCGTGGTCGCGCTCGGGCGGGCCGTGTATGCGCTGCCGGGGCTCACTTTCCAGGGGGCGCTGGACGAGTTCTGGGAGGGTGCGGCGCCGGCCGATCCGGCGCTGCTCGATGCGTTCCGGCGCGTGATCATCGCGCGCACCCAGATCAATGGCGGCTTTTACAGCCACAGCGCCGTCGCGCTGGCAGTGCAGGGCGCCGCTCACCGGCTGCAGCAGCAGCCGGCGCCGGTCGCTGTCGCGCAGCCGGTGACACCGGCCCGCGAGCACGAATTCGCCTTTGCCAGTGCCTTGCATCCGGTCGCGCAATGAATCCCGAGGAATCATTCGGCCTGGGATCCCTGCTGGCGCTGACCGGGTGGTGGCTGGCGCGCCGGGTGGCCGGGGCGGGCCTCGCCTCGCCGGTTGCGCTGCTGCTGGATGCATCGATGCCGGCGCTCGCCTTTACGTCCCTGTTGGCGATCACCGCGCGCCCGGTATTTTCGGGAGCTGTCACGCTGGCGCTGGCCGGCGGCTTTGCGTTTTCAGATCGGCGCAAGCGCCAGATCCTGAACGAGCCGATCGTGGTGTCGGACGTGTTCCTGGCGCTGGACATCTTCCGTCATCCCGGGCTCGCGCTGCCATTTCCGGACAAGACCCGGGTGCTGGGTGGCGCCGGCGCCGCGGTTGGCGCCTTCGCGGCGCTGTTCGCCTTCGAGACGCCGGCCTGGCCCTGGTCGCCGTGGCCGCCGCTGATCGTGGCCGGCGCGCTCGGCGCGCTCGTCGGGACCCTGGCCGGGCCGTTGAACGCCGCCGTCGGGCGCGCGTTGCGGAGCCTTGCGCCCAGCGGCGATCCGGTGCGCGACGGGGTGCGCTTGGGCCCACTGGCAACGCTACTGATCTATGGGATCGTGGCGCGGTCGGAACGGGCTGCGCGGCGCGTTCCCGCTGCGCCTCACACCAACGGCGTCAACGGCACCCGGCGCGCGGCGCCCGCCGCCCCGGTCGTGCTGGTTCAGTGCGAGTCCTTCTTCGACGTGCGGCGCATCCATCCGAGCGTGCAGAAGGACTTGCTGCCCAACCTGGACCGTTGCCGCCGCACCGGGTTGCAGTGGGGGCGCCTGGCGGTACCGTGCTGGGGCGCCAACACGGTGCGCACCGAATTTGCCGTGCTCACGGGCCTGCCGGAAGCGGCCATCGGGCTGGACAAGTTCAACCCGTACCAGGGCTTTGCCCGCGCCCCGGTGTCCTCGCTCGCCTGGCAGATGCGCTCCGAAGGCTACCGGACCGTGTGCGTGCACCCGTTCGACCGGCGCTTTTACGGGCGCAACGGCGTGATGCGCAACCTGGGCTTCGACGAGTTCCTGGGCGAGGAGGTCTTCCAGGGGGCCGAGCGGGTCGGCAGCTACGTGGCCGATGTCGAGGTGGCGCGCTTCGTGGCGCGGCTGCTGAAGGAGCGCGAGCCGAACCTGTTCGTGTTCATCGTCACCATCGAAAATCACGGGCCGTGGCCCACCAACGGGGTGCACCATCCGGACGAGGCCGATGGCCTGTGGCGCGGCCTGGTCGTTCCCGAGACCGAGCGCAGCGCCTTCAAGGGGTTCGTTCAAGGAGTCCGCAACGCCGATGCGATGCTCGGCATGCTGACGCAGACGCTCGATGCGAGCACCGCCGGCGGGCTCCTGGCCCTGTATGGAGACCACCTGCCGAGCTTTCCCAAGACTTTTCATCGGTTCGGCTTTCACGACGAGCGCAGCGACTACCTGCTGTGGCGCGCCGGCAGCGGCCTGGGCGCCCGCCGCGACCTGGCCGCGCAAGACCTGGCGCGCACGATCCTGGAAGTGCGCAACACGCCGGTCGTTCCACCGGCCGTTCGCGACCCGCTCTACATCGGACTGCAGCAAGCGGCCGGCTGAGCGCTCGGGGCCGGGGACCAGGTCGCCCGCATCGGGGGACGTTTCTCATTGCGGAATTTGCCGCGTGAGGGCTGTAGGAAAAATCCTCTTTTCGACCTCGGTCCTGACGGGAGGCCGTTCATTAAAGCGCATTAACATTGTCTCCATATAATTTTCCCCTCGGAAATTAGGGCGGGAGTCGCATCTTGGTTGGGGCAGCCGACGGGGATGGATACGAGCGTTTCCGCGCATTCGCAGGCGACGCGGATGCGCGGTTGGCCGAAGCGGCGAGCGGCCGGGCGCTGTGCGTATGGATGACGGGTCTTTCCGGGTCGGGCAAGTCGACGATCTCGGGGGTGCTGTCGTCCTGTCTGCGCGCCCAGGGGCTGCCCTGCTACAGCCTGGACGGCGATGTGTTGCGGCGCGGATTGAACCGCGACCTGGGCTTCACCGATGCCGATCGGTCCGAGAACATCCGCCGCACGGCCGAGGTCGCCCGCCTGATGGTGGACGCGGGCCTGATCGTGATCGTCTCGTTGATCAGTCCGTTTCGCGTCGACCGCGCGTTTGCGCGTTCTTGTTTCGCGTCCGATCGCTTCTGTGAAGTCTTCGTCGATGCGCCGCTCGCCGTGTGCGAGCAGCGCGACCCGAAGGGACTGTATGCCAAGGCACGGCGCGGCGAGCTCGCGCGGATGACGGGGATCGACAGTCCTTACGAGCCCCCCGAGCAGCCCGAGCTGCACCTGCACACCGACGCCGACAACGCACTCGAGTGCGGCGAGGAGGTCCTGAGTTGGCTGATCGGCAGCGGGCTGATATCGGGCCGCGCGCCGATGGCGCAGGTCAGGGTGGCGGCGGAGCGCCGCTAGCTGCCTTCAAGTCTTTTGACGAGTGCCGCCCACTCTCGCGGCAGAGGGAGAGTGCTACTCGCGTGCAAGAGGGGACAGTGGATCGTCCTCGGCCTGCGTCTGACCAGGGAAAGTTGAACCGGCGGCCTGCTTGAACGCGCTGCGCTCGGTGAGCTCGTCGAGCGCCCGGGTCACGTGGTGCGACTGGCGGGTCAGCGCGGCGGCGATCGCGCGGCGCAGCGCGGGGTTGGCGATCCAGTGGGCCGACAGCGTCGGCACCGGGTCCAGTCCCCGCGCGACCTTGTGCGCGCCCTGCGCGCCGCCCTCGAACACCTGCAGGCCCTGTTCGATCGCGAACTCGATCATCTGGTAGTAGCAGCACTCGAAGTGCAGGCACGAGACGAACTCGGTCGCGCCCCAGTAGCGCCCGTACAGCGTGCTGGCGCCGGCGCGCGGATCGAACACGCCGAATGCGCTGGCCACGGGTGTGCCGTTACGGTGCGCCAGCACCAGCATCAGGTTCTCCGGCATCGTGCGCGCCAGCTCCAGGAAGAACGCCAGGCTCAGGTACGGGGTCGATTGATGCTGCGCGTAGGTCAGCCGGTAGCAGCGGTGGAAAAACCGCCAGTCGTCCTCGCCGATGGCGGCGCCGATGCGGCGCTCCAGCTCGACGCCGGCTTCTTGCACCTTGCGCCGCTCGGCCCGGATCTTCTTGCGCTTGTCCTGGCTCAGGGCGGCCAGGAACTGCTCGAAATCGCGGTAGCCGGCGTTGCGCCAGTGAAACTGCACGCCGGGCTGAACCAGCAGGCCCGCAGCGGCCAGCGTCTCGATCTGCGCGGGCGGCGCCAGCAGCACGTGCAGCGAGCTCAGGTTCGAGCCGCGCACCAGCTCGAGCAGGCAGTTCACCAGCTCGGCCCGCGCGGCCGCCTCGCGCGCGAGCAGCCGGCTGCCGGGGGCCGGCGTGAACGGCACCGCCGCCAGCCACTTCGGGTAGTACGCGAGGCCCCGCTCTTCGTGCGCCTCGGCCCAGGCCCAGTCGAACACGTATTCACCGAACGAGTGGTCCTTGCGGTACAGCGGCACCGCCGCGGCCAGGCCCTGCTCGTCCGACAGCGTCAGGAACGACGGCGTCCAGCCGGTGCGCGGGCTGGCGCAGCCGCTCGCGTGCAGCGCGTGCAGGAACTCGTAGCGCAGGAACGGCGTCGCGTCCGCATCCGAGGCGTGCAGCGCGTTCCAGGCATCGCAGCCGATCCGGCTCGGATCGTCGATGAGCTGCGTGCGATAATGAAGATGCCGCTTCAACGGTCCGATCGAATGATTTCGCACGTTCGAGTCGCGGTCGCTCAGATCAATTGCACGGTGGGCGATCTGCAGGGCAATGTCCGCAAGATCGTCGAGTTCGCCGCCCGCGCGGCCGGCGCTGGCGCAGACGTGCTCGTCACCCCCGAACTGGCGCTGTCGGGCTATCCGCCCGAGGACCTGCTGCTGCGGCGCTCATTCTACGAGGCTTGCGACAGCGCGCTGATGCGGCTGGCGGCCGAGCTGGCGCACTTTCGCGACCTGCACCTGCTGGTGGGCCATCCAATGGCGCGCGAGGGGCAGCGCTTCAACGCGGCCTCGCTGCTGCGCCAGGGAATGGTGCTGGGCACCTACTACAAGCACGACCTGCCCAATTACGACGTGTTCGACGAGCAGCGCTACTTCACGCCGGACAACCGGCCGTTCGTGTTCGAGGTGCGCGGCACCCACTTCGGCGTGAACATCTGCGAGGACACCTGGTTTTCCTACGCGCCCGAGTGCGCGCGGGCCTCCGGCGCCGAGGTGCTGCTGGTGCCCAACGCGTCGCCCTTTCACCTGCGCAAGCAGGACGCGCGCCTGCAGGTGACGCGCACCCATGTGTCCGGCCACGGGCTGGCGCTGGTGTACGCGAACCTGGTGGGCGGCCAGGACGAACTGGTGTTCGACGGGGCCTCCTTCGTGCTGGACGCGCAGGGGAGCCTGGCGGCCTGCGCCCCGCAGTTCCAGGAGCACCTGTTGCTGGTCGATTTCGACGGCGCCACGCCCCGCCCGCAGTCCTGCCCGCCGCAGGTGCTGATCGAGGCCCAGGCCTACTCCGCGCTGAAAATGGGCGTGCGCGACTACCTGGGCAAGAACGACTTTCCGGGCGCCATCATCGGCTTAAGCGGCGGGGTGGACTCGGCGCTGACGCTGGCCGTGGCGTGCGATGCGCTCGGCCCCGAAAAGGTGCGCGCCGTCATGATGCCGTCGCAGTTCACGGCCGAGATGTCGCTGCAGGACGCCCGCCAGCTCGCGCGCAACCTGGGCGTGGCCTATGAAGAGCTGCCGATCAAGCCGATCTTCGAGGAGGTGCTCACGGCGCTGGCGCGGCCGTTGCGCGGGCTCGCCTGGGACACGACCGAGGAGAACGTCCAGGCGCGCATCCGCGGCATGCTGCTGATGGCCCTGTCCAACAAGAGCGGGTCGATCGTGCTCACCACCGGCAACAAGAGCGAGATGGCGGTGGGCTACTGCACGCTGTACGGCGACATGGCGGGGGGTTTTGCCGTCATCAAGGACCTGCTCAAGACGCTCGTTTACTCGGCCGCGCGCTATCGCAACACGCTCTCGCCCGTGATCCCCGAGCGCATCCTGACGCGCGCGCCCAGCGCCGAGCTGCGCGCCGACCAGACCGACCAGGACTCGCTTCCGCCATACGAAACGCTGGACGCGATCATCGAGCTCTACATGGAGGAGGGCTCCAGCATCGAGGAGATCCTGCAGGCCGGGCTGCCCGAGGCCGAGGTGCGCCGCGTGGTGGCGATGATCCGCGCCAGCGAGTACAAGCGCCGCCAGTCCCCGGTGGGCATCCGCATCACGCACCGCGCTTTCGGGCGCGACTGGCGCTACCCGATCACGAACCGGTTCCAGGAACCCGGAATGAATTCTTCACCAGCTCAACCGCAGGACAGTAGAATTGCCGCATTGGCCGGGAGGGCATCGTGAAACAGATCACCGCAATCATCAAGCCGTTCAAGCTGGACGAGGTGCGGGAGGCACTGGCCGATGTGGGCGTCACCGGGCTCACCGTCACCGACGTCAAAGGGTTCGGACGGCAGAAGGGGCACACGGAGCTGTATCGCGGAGCCGAGTACGTGGTCGACTTCCTGCCCAAGATCAAGATCGAGGCCGTGGTGGCCGATGCCATCGTGGAGCGCGCCATCGACGCCATCACGCGCGCGGCCCGCACCGGCAAGATCGGCGACGGCAAGATCTTCGTGCGCGGGGTCGAGCACGTGGTGCGGATCCGGACGGGCGAGACGGACGAGGCGGCGGTTTAGGCGCCCTCTAGTCGGTCGACGGTTTCAGCAGCACCAGCAGCGCACCGGCGCCGCCGTCGGCAGGGCGGGCCTGGCAGAACGCGATCACGTCGTTGCGGCGGGCCAGCCAGGTGCGCACCTTGAGTTTGAGCACCGGCACGCCGCCGCGCGAGCCGAGCCCCTTGCCGTGCACGATGCGCAGGCAGCGGCGCCCTTGATGTTGGGCATCAACCAGGAAGGCGCTGAGCGCATGGTGCGCCTCGGTGACGCGGTGGCCGTGCAGGTCGAGCTCGCCTTGAACCACCCAGAAGCCGCGCCGCAGCTTGCGCAGCGTGTCGGCGCTGATGCCGGTGCGGCGGTACGACAGCGACGCGTCGGTTTCCAGCAGCGTTTCGATGCCGATGGCGTCGGCGAGCGACTCGTCCAGCACCGCGCGGTCATCGAGCTCGCGCTGCACCGGCTGCGGCCGCACCCGGGCCACCACGGGTACCGGGCGCGGCCGGGCGAGCGGCTTGACATCGCGCACCGCCTCGAGGAATTCGGCCGCCGCCTGCCCGGGTGCCTGCGCGGGCTGGGGGCGGGGCGGGGGGACGGCGGGGGCGCGCGGCTGAGCGATGCGCACCGAGCGCAGCTCGGCCAGGCTCTTGATGCGCCCGGCGCGCGGCGGCGCCGCCCGCTTCATCGGCGCTATCCGGCGGCGAGGGCGGCGTGCCTGGGCGCGTGCACCGGCGCCTCGGCTTCGAGCCAGCGCTGCGCATCCAGCGCTGCCATGCAGCCGCTGCCGGCCGAGGTGACGGCCTGCCGGTAGATCGAATCCTGAACATCGCCGGCGGCGAACACGCCCGGCACGCTGGTCATGGTCGCCATGCCGGCCGCGCCGCCCCGCGTGCGGATGTAGCCGCCTTCCATGTCGAGCTGACCCGCGAAAATCTCCGTGTTGGGCTGGTGCCCAATCGCGATGAAGCAACCCTGCACGTCGATGCGGGCGGTCTCTGCGCCGCGCGCGTTGCGGATGCGCACGCCCGTGACGCCTTTGTCGTCGCCCAGCACCTCGTCCAGCACGTGCCACAGGTGCAGCGTCACCTTGCCCTCGGCCGCGCGCGCCATCAGCTTGTCGATCAGGATCGGCTCGGCGCGGAAGTGGTCGCGCCGGTGGATCACGTGCACCCGGTTGGCGATGTTGGCGAGGTACAGCGCCTCCTCGACCGCGGTGTTGCCGCCGCCGACGACGCAAACGTCCTGGCCGCGGAAGAAAAACCCGTCGCAGGTCGCGCAACCCGACACACCGCGCCCCATGAAGGCCTGCTCGGACGGCAGTCCCAGGTACTTGGCCGAGGCGCCGGTGGCGATGATCAGCGCATCGGACGTGTACACGCCCGAATCACCGATCAGCCGGAACGGGCGCCGCCCCAGATCGACTTCGTTGATCTGGTCCAGCACGACGTCGGTCTGGAAGCGCAGCGCGTGCTGCAGGAAACGGTCCATCAGCTCCGGCCCCTGGACCCCGTCGGCATCGGCGGGCCAGTTGTCCACGTCGGTCGTGGTCGTCAGCTGGCCGCCCTGCGCCAGCCCGGTGATCAGCCGCGGGGCCAGGTTGGCCCGAGCCGCGTACACCGCCGCCGTGTAGCCGGCCGGGCCGGAGCCCAGGATCAGCACCCGCGAGTGCTGGGCAGACGCTTTGGCGTGAGTCATCGTCGGCAGACCTCCTGAGACCAATATGGGGGCGCGAAAGGACCGCGCACCTGCCGCGATTATGGGGTTTTAGGATGCCGGGCGCAAAAATGCAGGCGGGCCCGCAGGCCCGCCTTTTTACGCTTAACGCTTAAAGCTTCGGTGGCGAATATGAACATCCCGGCACGTGGCGGATCATCGTCGGATGATCGCTTTCGGCGCCGCACAACGCACACGACAGTACGCGCGATTCCGGATCGCGCAACAGTACCTGCAGGCCTTCGTTCTCGGCTCGCACTATCGCCTGTTCCAGCAGTTGCAATTCCCGTTCACGGGTCAGCGTGATCGCTGCTTGCATCTTAGGTTCCACCTCCTTAACCATCGGCACTTACCTTAGCCTAAGTACCGCTCTGTGTGTGGGTGACTTTCGCGGATTGGCTGCCCCTGAGCAATAACCGTCATGCGTCATGGGGAAAGTTAGGGTCATTTCCGGCAGGGCGCTAGGTAAAGCGCATTAAGCGCGGGTCCCGGCGGTGGGTCCATATAATGCTTCCGATGGCGAGCGAGTCGACCAAGGGCCGCAATCCGGAGGCGTCGCGCGGTCGAAGCGCGCGCGCTGGCGCCGCGCGCTCTGCATCGGCCGGTGGCCGCGGAGCGCGCCTGCTGGCCGAGGCGGGCTGGATCGCCGGCACGCTGATCGCCGTCGCGCTGGCCGTGGCGCTGGTGTCCTACCAGCAGGACGACCCGAGTTTTTTCAATTCGGTGACCAGTTTCCAGGTCCGAAACCTGGCCGGCCGGGTCGGCGCCTGGGCGGCCGACGCGATGCTGGTCGGCTTCGGCTTCTCGGCTTACCTGTGGGTGCTGGCGGCATTGGCCTGGTCGGCGCGGTCCTGGCGGCGGCTGTTCATGCGCAGCGGAGCCCGGGCCGCCGCGGCCTCGCATGAGGGCGAGGCGGTGGCGCGCTGGCTGCGGGCGCTGGCGCTGCTGGTGCTGGTGGCGGCGTTCGCAGCGCTGGCCACGCTGCGGCTGCACAGCCGCGAAACGATGCTGCCGGAGTCGGCCGGAGGGGCGCTGGGCAAGCTGATCGCGCCCGTGTTCACGCACGCGTTCGGATTTACCGGGGCCACCGTGGTTCTGCTGGCGCTGACCGCGCTGGCGGCCAGCCTGCATTTCGGCTTTTCGTGGCTGGGCGTGTCCGAGGCGATCGGGAGCGCCTTCGAAGGGGTGGTGGCGCGCGTGCGCCGCAGGCGCGAGGCCAAGATCGACCGCTCGATCGGCGAGGTGGCGGTGGCCGAGCGGGAGGCGAGCCTGGCGCACGAGCGCGAGCGGCTCGACGAGGTGGCGCCCGTGTACATCGAGCGGCCCATGGCCCACGCCCAACCGTCCGAGCGGCGCCAGAAAGAGCGGCAGGTGCCGCTGTTTTCGGACATGTCCACCAGCAAGCTGCCACCGCTGGATCTGCTCGACGAGCAGGACGCCGACATCGAGGCGATCTCGGCCGACACGCTCGAGTTCAATTCGCGCCTGATCGAGCGCAAGCTGAAGGATTTCGGCGTCGATGCCGCGGTCGTGGCGGCCTATCCCGGTCCGGTCATCACGCGTTACGAGATCGAGCCGGCCACCGGGGTCAAGGGCGTCCAGATCGTCAATCTCGCCAAGGATCTGGCGCGGGCACTGTCGCTGGTGTCGATCCGGGTGGTGGAGACCATTCCCGGCAAGAACCTGATGGGGCTGGAGCTGCCCAACCCGCGCCGCCAGGTGGTCCGGCTGTCGGAGATCCTGGGCTCGGCGGTATACGGCGAGAGCCACTCGCCGGTCACGCTCGGACTGGGCAAGGACATCTCGGGCAAGCCGGTGGTGGTGGACCTGGCGCGGATGCCGCACCTGCTGGTGGCCGGAACCACCGGGTCGGGCAAGTCGGTCGGCGTCAACGCGATGATCCTGTCGATCCTGTACAAGTCGGATCCGTCGCAGGTGCGGCTGCTGATGATCGACCCGAAGATGCTGGAGCTGTCGACCTACGGCGACATTCCGCACCTGATCGCGCCCGTGGTGACCGACATGCGCGAGGCCGGCCACGCATTGAACTGGTGCGTGGGCGAGATGGACCGGCGTTATCGGCTGATGAGCCGGCTGGGCGTGCGCAGCCTGAGCGGCTACAACCAGAAAATCGCCGAGGCACGCCAGCGCGGCTCGCCCGTGGTCGATCCGTTCGCGCTGGATCCCTTCACGGCGGCGCCGCTGGAACAGCTGCCAGTGGTCGTGGTCGTGATCGACGAGCTCGCCGACCTGATGATGGTGACCGGCAAGAAGGTCGAAGAGCTGATCGCGCGCATCGCGCAGAAGGCGCGCGCGGCCGGAATGCACCTGATCCTGGCCACGCAGCGACCGTCGGTGGATGTGATCACCGGCCTCATCAAGGCCAACATTCCGACGCGCATCTCCTTCCAGGTGTCCAGCCGCGTCGATTCGCGCACGATCCTGGACCAGATGGGCGCCGAGGCGCTGCTGGGGCAGGGCGACATGCTGTACATGCCGGCCGGGGCCGGCTTTCCGACCCGCATCCACGGCGCCTTCGTGTCGGATGCCGAAGTGCACCGCGTGGTCGAGTGGCTCAAGTCGCTGGGAACGCCCAACTATGTCGAAGGCGTGCTCGATGCCCCGGACGAGTTGCCCGGCGTTGGCGAGCCGGGCGGTGCGCCCACTGGCGAGGCCGATCCGCTGTACGACCAGGCCGTCGAGATCGTCGTTCGCAACCGGCGCGCCTCCATTTCGCTGGTGCAGCGGCATCTGCGGATCGGCTACAACCGCGCCGCGCGCCTGCTCGAGGACATGGAAAAAGCCGGCCTGGTCTCGGCGATGCAGTCCAACGGGAACCGCGAGATCCTGGTGCCGGCCCGGGGCGAGGCGTGACCCGCCCCTCCTTCGCCCTTCGGGCTACGGAGGGCTTGCGCTTCTTCGCCCTTCGTGCGACGGTGGGTTCGCTGCTGGCATGGGTGGTGTTCGGAGCGGCGGCGGCGCGTGCAGACTCGCTGCAGCAGCTGCGCGAATTCCTGGCCCAGACGGCCAGCGCGCGGGGCGAGTTTTCGCAGACTTCCAGCAAGGGACCGGGCTCGCGCGGCTCGCAGCCGAGCAGCGGGTATTTCGAGTTCGCGCGGCCCGGGCGCTTTCGCTGGGAGACGAAGAGCCCGTACCAGCAGGTGATCGTCAGCGACGGCGCGCGCCTGTACGTGTACGACCCGGACCTGAAGCAAGTGACCATCAAGCAGGTCAAGGGCGCCATTCCCGCCTCGCCGGCCTCGATCCTGTTCGGTTCCAACGATTTCGAGCGCGACTTCCAGGTCAAGAGCGACGGCGCCCGCGACGGCATCGAATGGGTGCTTGCGACTCCGCGGTCGCAGGATTCCTCGTTCGAGCGGATCCGGATCGGATTCCGCGACGGCCTGCCGGCGGCGATGGAACTGGCCGACAGCTTCGGCCAGACCACCGAGCTGCGTTTCTCCGGTGTTCAGCGCAACCCGAAGCTCGACCCAGGCCAGTTTCATTTCGAGCCACCCAAAGGGGCGGACGTGCTGGAAGACCAGTGAACGATCTGTTCGAAAGTCCCTCCTTCGCGCCTGGCGGCGCTACGGAGGGCAAGGCTTCCCAGGGCAACCCCGCCGCGCCGCTGGCCGAGCGGATGCGGCCGCGCCGCTTCGAGAACGTGATCGGCCAGTCGCATCTGATGGGGCCCGGCAAGCCGTTGCGGATCGCGTTCGAATCGGGCCATCCCCACTCGATGATCCTGTGGGGGCCGCCCGGCGTTGGCAAGACCACGCTGGCGCGGCTGATGGCCGACGCCTTCGGGCTCGAATTCATTGCGATCTCGGCGGTGCTGGGCGGGGTGAAGGACATTCGCGAAGCGGTCGAGCGCGCCCAGGCGACGCTGGCTCGCAGCGGGCGGCCGACCCTGGTGTTCGTCGACGAAGTGCACCGCTTCAACAAGGCGCAGCAGGACGCGTTCCTGCCGCACGTGGAGTCGGGCCTGTTCGTGTTCGTCGGCGCCACCACCGAGAATCCGTCGTTCGAGGTCGTGGGGGCGCTGCTGTCGCGCGCCTCGGTGTACGTGCTGGAGCCGCTGACGGCGGCCGAGCTCGCCGAGCTGCTGGAGCGCGCGCGGCGCGATCACCTGGGTGGGGCGACGATCGAGGAGGGCGCGCGCCGCATGCTGATCGAGCTGGCCGACGGCGATGCGCGGCGGCTGCTGAACGCGCTCGAAGTCGCCTCGGATGCGGCGCGGCGGTCGGGCCAGGCGATCGACGTGGAGTTCCTGCGCGCCACGCTGCCGGCGACGCTGCGCCGCTTCGACAAGGGCGGGGACAACTACTACGACCAGATCTCGGCGCTGCACAAGGCGGTGCGCGGCTCAGACCCGGATGCGGCGCTGTACTGGATGGTGCGGATGCTCGACGGTGGCGCCGATCCGCTGTACATCGCGCGGCGCGCGATCCGGATGGCCTCGGAGGATATTGGCCTGGCCGACCCGCGCGCTCTGACGGTGACGCTGGAGGCCGCCCAGGCCTATGAGCGGCTGGGCACGCCCGAGGGCGAACTCGCGCTGGCGCAAGCCATCGTGTACCTGGCGGTCGCGCCCAAGTCCAACGCGGTATACGTCGCCTTCGGGCAGGTGCGCGAATTCGTCGAGCACGACGGCACCCGGCCGGTCCCGATCCACCTGCGCAACGCGCCCACGCGGCTGATGAAGGAGCTCGGCCACGGCCGCAACTACCGCTACGCGCACGACGAGCCGGGTGCGTTTGCGGCCGGCGAGACCTACCTGCCGGACGGTGTGCACTCGCCGGGCTGGTATCGTCCGACCGAGCGCGGGCTGGAGGCGAGGATCGCGCAGCGCCTGCAGGAGCTGCGTCGTTTGAACGAAACCGACGGCAAGGAAGATGCTTGACCCCGCCCTGCTGAGGAAGGATCTGGGTGGCGTGGCCGCGCGCCTGCGGCAGCGCGGCTTCGATCTGGACGTGGCCGCCTTCGAGGCGCTGGAGGCCGAACGCAAGTCGTTGCAGACCGCCAAGGAGGAGTTGCAGGCCCGCCGCAATGCGCTGTCGGCCCAGATCGGCCAGGCCAAGTCGCGCGGCGAGGATGGCGCGGCGCTGATGGCGCACGTGGCGGTGATCCCCGAGCAGCTCAAGCGGCTCGAGGAGGACTTCGCCGGCGTTCAGGCGCGGCTGCAGCGGATCCTGATGGAGGTGCCCAACCTGCCGCACGAGTCGGTGCCGGCCGGCCGCTCGACGGACGACAACGTCGAGGTGCGGCGCTGGGGCGATCCGCCGCGCTTCGAGTTCGCGGTCAAGGATCACGTCGACCTGGGCGCCGCGCTCGGGATGGATTTCGAGACCGCGGCCAGGCTGTCCGGGGCGCGCTTCGTCGTGCTCAAGGGGGCGCTGGCCCGGCTGCATCGGGCCCTGGCCCAGCTGATGCTGGATGTGCAGACCTCCGAGCACGGCTACACCGAGTGCTACACGCCGTACGTGGTCAGCGCCGCCGCCCTGACCGGCACCGGGCAGCTGCCCAAGTTCGAGCAGGACCTGTTCGCCGTGCGCAAGGGCGGGCAGGAGGGCGAGGGCGACCCGATGTACCTGATCCCGACCTCCGAGGTGTCGTTGACGAACTTCGTGCGGGACCAGATCCTGCGCGAGGCGGACCTGCCGCTGCGGCTGACGGCGCATACGCCGTGCTTCCGCTCGGAGGCCGGCTCCTATGGCAAGGACACGCGCGGGATGATCCGCCAGCACCAGTTCGACAAGGTCGAGATGGTGCAGATCGCCCATCCGTCCCATTCGTACCAGGCGCTCGAGCAGATGGTCGGCCACGCGGAAAACATCCTGCGCCGGCTCGCGCTGCCGCACCGCGTGATCGCGCTGTGCACGGGCGACCTGGGATTCGCCTCGGCCAAGACGTACGACCTGGAGGTGTGGCTGCCGGCGCAGCAGGCCTACCGGGAAATCTCCTCGTGCTCGAACTGCGAGGCGTTCCAGGCGCGCCGGATGCAGGCGCGCTTTCGCAACGCGCAGGGCCGCGTCGAGCTGATGCACACGCTGAACGGCTCCGGCCTGGCGGTCGGCCGGACCCTGGTCGCGGTGCTGGAGAACAATCAGCGCGCCGACGGCTCGGTTGCAATTCCGGACGCGCTGCGGCCGTACATGGCGGGGCTGAGCGAGCTGCGGCCGGGCTGAAGGGGGCGATATGGACTCAGAGTCGAAGCCGAACTGGCGCGATCAAGGCGTCAAGATCATCCCGGGGTCACAGCTCGATCCGAATACGCCCCAGACGCCCGGAATGAGCCGGGCGGCGGCGATCACGCACGCCCGCACCGGGGCCAGCAAGCTGTGGGCCGGCACCGTCGCCATCGATGCCAACGCAAAAACCGGCGCCCACCATCATGGTGAGCTGGAAAGCGTCATTTATGTCGTCAGCGGTCGGGCGCGGATGCGGTGGGGCGATCGCCTGGAGTTCTGCGCCGAGGCCGGTCCGGGCGACTTCATCTACGTGCCCCCGTTCGTACCGCATCAGGAGATCAACGCGAGCCGAAGCGAGATCCTGACCTGCGTGCTGGTCCGAAGCGGCCAGGAGCCGATCGTCGTCAATCTCGATATCGAACCGGCCGAACCGCCCGAAGAGGTCTACTGGGTCGATCCGATTCATCCTCCTCCGCGCTAGCGCGAAGGAGGGTTTGCTAGCTTCGATGTCTGTTTCCGACTAGAGCGTTTTCAGTGGCGCCGGGGCCCGCACCAAGCGGGCCCCGGCGCAGTCCAACGTCCTTGCCTGGAGCACAAGCCATGCACAAGCTGTTGCCGGCGGGCCTGGCGTTCGCAGTGGCCTTGCCGTTGAGCGCGCTGGCGGACACCGCGGCCGACATCCAGGCGCTGAAGAAGGAGATCGAGACGATGCGGGCTGAGTACGAGGCGCGCCTGCGCGCACTCGAGGAGCGCCTGCGGGCCACCGAGGGTGCTGCCGCGGGTTCCGTACCGACGGCACCGGCGCCTGCCGCCGCAGCGCCAGCCGCCCCGGTCGCGGCCAGCTCGCCGGCCGCCTCCAATGCATTCAACCCCTCGGTCTCGCTGATCCTCTCGGGCGTGTACACGCGCACTTCGCAGGATCCGGCCGATTACGCCATCAGCGGTGTGCCGCTACCGGGCGACGTTGCGATCGGTCCGGGAAGCCGGGGATTCAGCCTGGCCGAGTCCGAGCTGGCTCTGGCCGCCAGCGTCGATCCGTGGTTTCGGGGCGCCGCCAACATCGCGATCGAACCGAACGATACGGTCTCGGTCGAAGAGGCGTTCGTCCAGACCACCTCCCTCGGCGGCGGCTTGTCGCTGAAAGCGGGCCGCTTCTTTTCGAGCGCCGGCTACCTGAACTCGCAGCACATGCATACCTGGGATTTCGTCGACAATCCACTCGCCTACCAGGCCTTCCTCGGCACGCAATACGGCGACGACGGCGTGCAGGTGAGTTGGGTCGCGCCCACGGAGCAGTACATCGAACTGGACGCCGAGGTCGGCCGTGGCCGCGGCTTCCCCGGCTCCGACACCGGGCGCAACGGCCCAGGTGCGTTCGCGCTAATCGCGCACACCGGAGGCGACGTCGGCGACAGCAACAGCTGGCGGACCGGGCTGTCGATGCTCGATGCCAGAGCCACGGACCAGCAACTGATCGCCACCAGCGCGGCGGGCAGCCGGGTCGTCAACGCTTTTACAGGCAGCACGCATGTCTGGGTCGCAGACGCAATATGGAAATGGGCCCCTCACGGCAACACCGTGTACACGAACTTCAAGCTGCAGGGCGAATATCTGTGGAGCACGCGCAGCGGCACGCTGGCCTACGATATCGCCGGCATCGACCGGCCGGGGGCTTACCGGGCGGCGCAATCCGGCTGGTACCTGCAGGCGGTGTACCAGCCGATCCGGTACTGGCGCATCGGCGTGCGCACCGAGCAGGTCGACCCCGGTTCGCCCGACTATGGCCTGAATGGGGCGTCGCTTGCGAATATCGACTACCGGCCGCGCAAGAACTCGCTGATGATCGATTTCAGCCCGAGCGAGTTTTCGCGCGTGCGACTGCAGTTCGCGCGCGACCGGGCGCACGAGGGCTTTGCGGACAATCAACTCTTCCTTCAATACCTGATGAGCCTGGGCGCGCACGGCGCCCATGCCTTCTGAAAATGCAGACCGAACCCGGACGCTCCGTTGCGCAACCGAACGCCACAGGACCCGCGCACGGCCGCGGCGGTGCACGCAGGGCGTTGCGCCGGATCGCCGCTGCCGCGGCGCTGCCGCTTGCGCTGCTGGCCGCGCCGAGTCAGGCCGCGCTGCACGTACTGGCCTGCGAGCCGGAGTGGGGCGCGCTGGCGCAGGCGCTTGGCGGCGATCTGGTCGACGTCACGGTCGCCACCAGCGCGCTGCAGGATCCGCATCAGATCCAGGCCAAGCCGAGCCTGATCGCGCGCACGCGCAACGCGGACCTGATTGCCTGCACCGGCGCAGAGCTCGAGATCGGGTGGTTGCCGGTCCTTCTGCAGCAGGCGGGCAACGACAAGGTGCAGCCGAACCAGGCCGGCAACTTCGCCGCCGCCGATTACGTGCGCAAGCTCGAGGTTCCGAGCCAGGTCGACCGTTCGATGGGCGATGTGCACGCGGCGGGCAACCCGCACATCCAGACCGACCCGCGCAACATCGCGTTGGTGGCCGCTGCGCTCGGCGCGCGCCTGCAGCAGATCGATCCTGCCCACGCGAGCCAGTACGCCCAACGCCTGGCGGACTTCACGCACAAATGGGGCGAGGCCATCGCCCGCTGGACCGCGGAGGCGGCGCCGTTGAAGGGCGTGCCGGTGGTGTCGCAACACAAGGCGTTTGCCTACCTGTACGACTGGCTCGGTATGAAGGAGGTGGCTGTGCTGGAGCCCAAGCCCGGGGTCGATCCGAGCGTCTCGCACCTGGAACAGGTTCTGGGCGCGTTGAAGGGCACGGACGTGCGGATGGTGCTGTACGGTGCCTATCAGGATCCGCGGCCATCGGAGTGGCTCAGCAGCCACGCCGCCATCCCCGCGGTCAGACTGCCCTTCACGGTGGGCGGCACCGACGGCGCGAAGGACCTGTACGGGCTGTTCGACGACACGGTGGCGCGGCTGCTCGCGGCGGAGGGGCGCAAATGACGTTGGGCGCATTCGACTGGAGCATCCTGGGCCTGCCGATGATCGCCGGGCTGCTGGTGCTGGCGACCCACGTGCTGCTCGGCTCCCAGGTGCTCGAGCGCGGCATCGTGTTCATCGATCTGGCGATCGCGCAGATCGCCGGCGTGGGCGTGATCGCCGCCGATGCGCTGGGTGCGCCCGAGGGCGGCGTCGCCGTGCAGGCGGCCGCGCTGTGCGCGGCCCAGCTCGGCGCCCTCGTGCTGACGTGGAGCGAGTCGCGCATGCCGCAGCAGCAGGAGGCGCTGATCGGCGTGCTGTTCGTCCTTGCGGCCTGTGCCGGCATCTTGCTGCTGGCGAGCAATCCGCACGGTGGCGAGCACCTGCAGAACCTGCTGATCGGGCAGATCCTGTGGGTGAGCTGGAAGCAGCTGGGCTGGCTTGCGGCGATCACCGTGGTGCTGCTGGTGGCGCTGCAGCTCGGCTGGGTTCGGCGGCTGGGAGGCTTCGGCTTCTATGGCGCGTTCGCGCTGGCCATCACCGCGTCGGTTCAGCTTGTCGGCGTCTACCTCGTGTTCTCCAGCCTGATCATCCCGGCGCTTGCCACTCGCAACCTCTCCGGCCGCAGGCGCCACCTCGTCGGCTACGGCCTGGGGGCGGCCGGCTATGCGACCGGCCTTGCGCTGTCGGCCCTGTTCGATCTGCCTTCCGGTGCCGTGATCGTCTGCACCCTGGCGGCGTGCGGGGCCCTGTTTGCGGCAGCCCTCCCTCGCCCTTTGCGGACCCTCGCCCGGCCGCCGGGTGCGGATCGATGATCTGACGCGCTTCGGAGCAGGGGTTCTTCCTCCGCGCTAGCGCGCTGTCAACTTACGGCGATCGTTAGTGACCAGTTTCGGCGTCGCCTGCGCGCTCTGAGGTGCCGCATGCCACCGGGTGGCATCCGCCTCCGTGACATAGTCGTAGAAGTAAAGTCCATAGACGCCGCGCGTGCGGTCGATGAACTGGCGCAGCGCGTCCGGTCCTTGCTTGGCCAGGTTGCAGGCCCGCTTTTCCTGGGGCAACGGCTGGCCATCACAGCGGTATTCGGCGTGCGCGCCCATGCTAACGCTCGCCGCGAAGGCTGCGACTGAAAGTGAGATGTAGCGTGCCTGCTTTGATGTCTTCATGTCGACCTCCGCTTGTGACCGCATCTGTCCGGTTGCCTTGTTAAACTCCACGCTCGCCGCGGAGAGGTGGCAGAGTGGTCGAATGCGCCGGACTCGAAATCCGGTGTACGGTTTACCGTACCGTGGGTTCGAATCCCACCCTCTCCGCCACCAAGCTCCGTTTGCACGTGATCCTCTTGAGAGTTCACTAAGCGCTTGAACTTGCAACATAAGTCGGACGTTCATGGCGTTCACCGGTCGTTCGAACAGGGGTGCCAGAAAGCCGACAGGTCGCACGTAGTTTCGATACGAGAAAATTTACGCGTCGGCCCGATTCCCTGCCATCGGGTTCCGACCAAGCGCCGATTTCGTGTGACCAACCCGCCTCGATGCGGACGGGCGGTCAGCGCGAGAAACGGGGTCGGGTCCTTTTAAGTCCGCCTCACTCGCCCGCCTGTTCGCGCCTCGCCTGATCGCATTTGCGTTCCCGCGGGAGCACCGGCGGGCAGGGCCTCTTGTCGTTGATTGCTCGAGCCGCGTAAGGTGTCCCGCTATGGGCGCGCCAGGTGCGCCCTGGGCGGCGCAACGGTGTGGGACCAGCGTTGTGCAACTTGCGCCCTCGCCATGTTCAACCTTTGGGGGAGATTCACGATGCGGCTACGCCAGCATGGTCTGCTGTTGAGTTCGGGTCTGCTCGTCGTTGGACTGGCGCACGCCGGAGGCGTCAAGACCGACGACAACACGGTGTTTCGACCGACCGGCAAGGGTTGGGGCGAGATCGACGACTCGCCCGGCGCGACGGAGCGCGCCGCCCGGGCCCGGACGCGCAGTGGCACCGGAATCTACTATCACGGCGGCCCGCTGTTGAACAGCCCGACCGGCGCCAACGTGTACACGATCTGGTACGGTAACTGGAGCGGCAACAGCGCCACCACGATCCTGGCGGACATGCTGACCCACATCGGAGGATCGCCATACTTCAACATCAACACGACGTACTACGACGGTTCGGGCCGAAGGGTCGTCAATATCGTGAATTCCCTCGGGACGACCAACGACGCCTACTCACAAGGCGCCGCGCTGTCCGATTCGGGTGTGGAAGCGGTCGTGTCGCGCGCCATATCGGGCGGCGCTTTGCCGAAGGACACCAACGGCGTGTACTTCGTGCTGACCTCCTCCGACGTCAACGAGACGTCCGGCTTTTGCACCCAGTACTGCGGCTGGCACACGAGCGCGTCGATCGCCGGCAGCGACATCAAGTTCGCGTTCGTCGGTAATCCGGACCGGTGTCCGAGCGCGTGCGAGGCGCAAACCACGAGCCCGAACGGCAACTCCGGCGCCGACGGGATGGCCAGCGTCATCGCCCACGAGCTCGAGGAGGCCGTGACCGACCCGGACTTGAATGCGTGGTATGACAAAAGGGGTTTCGAGAACGCCGATAAATGTGCATGGACGTTCGGGGCGACCTCGACCGCCGGCAACGGATCGCAGTACAACATGACGCTCGGTTCGCGCCAGTACCTGATCCAGCGAAACTGGGTCAATGCCGGCTCGGGGGGCTGTGCGCTCGCCTACTGACGATGAGCGGCCAGGCCGGCTGCGGATTTCGACCACCTTGGTCCGGACCTCTGGCGTCGGCGTGCGCTGTCATGGCGTTTCTCGGTGCGCCAGGGCCGGCGGCCGCACAGTCCGACGCCGGGCCGGCGCGCACGCCGACCGTGACCCGGCTGGTGCAGGCGTTCGGGGAACTGGAAAGCCGGCTGGACGCCGCAACCCGGACGCACGACGCCGCCACGCTCGATCGCCTGCTCGCGGCCGATTTCGAGCTGCGCGGCGCCGCGCGGCCGGGTGTTCCGATGCCGCGTGCCCAGTTCATGGAACAAGCCGGGGCCAAGCCGGACTCGGCCGCGCGAATCGAGCAAATGGCGGTTCACGATCTGGGCCCAACAGCGATCGTCAGCTTCATTCTGCGTCACTCTGGCGATGCAACGGCCGAGTTCATCGTCGACGTCTGGGGCACGACCGGAACCGAACGCAAGCTGCAGATTCGCTACGCCAGCCCGGGCGGGATGCAGGCGGCGCAGCCGGGGGCGGCTGTGCCCGATGGCAGTGACAATCTGCCCAAGAAATACTGAGGCGGATCCCACCCCTTGCAGCGGGCGCGCGCGCCCGCAACGGTCGATCGGCCCGAGACTGGGCGCGGGCCGGCCGCAGGTTTACCGCGCCCCTTCCTTATCGCGATCAGCCGCCGCGATCGACTGCGGGTTCGCGCTCTGACCGGCCGCGTGCCAGTGGGCGACATCCGCGTCACTGACGTAGTCGTAGAAGTACAGTCCATAGATGCCGCGGGTGCGGTCGACGAACCTGCGCAGCTCGTCCGGCCCTTGCTTGGCCAGTTCGCAGGCCCGTTTTTCTTCCGGCAATGGCTGGCCGTCGCAGCGGTACTCGGCGTGCGCGCCGATGCAGACGGTCGCTGCGAGGGCCGCTACGGCCAACGAGATATGGCGTGCCTGTCCTGATGTGCTCATCTTGACCTCACTGAGTTGGACGACGCAGCGGCTGGCTGCATCTGTCCGGTTGGTCTTCGAATCCTGCTACCCGGCGCATCGATCGTCGATCGCCTCACTTTGAAGAACGCGTTGGCCGGGCGTTTCCCGACACTTCGGCCAGTTCTTGCCAATTTGACCGGGCCGCAGTCCAATGCAGGCAGGCTGTCGGCTTCGGGTGAGGGACTACGTCTGAAACGAAGCGGTAGCCGGGGGGAGGGCGGAGCATGCTGACGGCGGCTCAGATCGGGCGAATGAGCCAGCTCCTGGATCAGGCGCTCGGACTGGATCTGAAAGGCCGGCGGCGGTGGCTCAAGCAGCTCGCCCCCGAGAATCTGGACCTGGAGCCGGCGCTGAAGCAAGCGCTGTTGCCCGGGTTCACCGTGGTCGGGCACTTCAGGGATCTGGGCACGCTGCCCAAGATCGACGCGACCGGCCTGAACATCGAGCTCGCGGGCGGTCTTCTGCAGAGCGGCCAACAGGTGGGCCCATACCAGCTGATCAGCCCGCTGGGCGCCGGCGGCATGGCTGAGGTGTGGCTGGCGCAGCGGGCCGACGGAGCGTTCAAGCGGGAAGTGGCGCTTAAGCTGCCGAAGCTGTCTCGGCTGCGGCAGGATCTGGCGAGCCGCTTTGCGCGCGAGTGCGACATCCTGGCCGGGCTCGAGCACCCGAACATCGCGCGCTTGTACGACGCCGGCGTCAGCGCCGAGGGGGTGCCGTACTTTGCAATGGAGTACGTCGCCGGCCTACCGCTGACCGACTGGTGCGACGCGCGCCATTTGGGCATTCGCGAGCGGCTGGAACTTTTCTTGCAGGTGCTCGACGCGGTGCAGTATGCCCACCAGCGCCACGTGATCCACCGGGACATCAAGCCCTCGAACATCCTGGTGACCGACTCGGGGCAGGCGCGCCTGCTGGACTTCGGAGTGGCCAAGCTGCTGGCGCAGGACGACGAACCGTCCGAGCTCACGCAGCTCTACGGCAGGGCCATGACCCCCGAGTATGCGAGCCCGGAGTTTCTGCGGGGCGACCCGATCGGTGAGCCCACCGATGTGTACGCATTGGGGGTGGTGCTGTACGAACTGCTGTGCGGCGACCGCCCGCACCGCCTCAAGGCCGGCGCCTCGATGGGGCTGCTGGAGCACGCGATCGCCACCACCGCGGTCGAGCGGCCCAGCACGCGGGTCGGGCCGGAAGCGGGCAGCGAACGGGGCACGACGCAGCAGAAACTGGCTCAGCGCCTGAAGGGCGACCTGGATGCGGTCGTGCTGAAGGCGCTGGCCAAGGCGTCGGCGGATCGCTACGACAGCGCCGCTGCGCTGGGCGACGATGTGCGGCGGTACCTGAGGGCGGAGCCGGTCCGGGCACGGCCCGATCGCGTGGCCTATCGCATCGGCAAGTTCGCCGCGCGCCAGCGCGTCGGGCTGGGAATCGCGGTGGCGACCATCGTGACGATCGGCGCGGTGCTCGGCTATGCGCTCACGCGTTCGACCGGCACGCAACCGATCGCGACAACGAACATCGCTTTCGCGGTCCCCGGCCGGGCGGCCGTCGCCCCGAACGACAAGTCGATCGCCGTTCTGCCGTTTGTCGACATGAGCGAGAAACGAGACCAGGAGTATTTCTCCGACGGGCTGTCCGAGGAGCTGATCAACCGCCTCGCGCACAGCCTGGATCTGAAGGTGATCGCGCGCACTTCCTCGTTCCAGTTCAAGGGCAAGAACGAGGATGTGCGTTCGATCGCCGGCAAGCTCGGGGTGGCGAACCTGCTGGAAGGCAGCGTTCGCAAGTCCGGCCAGGAGCTGCGCATCACCGCTCAGTTGATACGAGCCTCGGACGGGTCGCACCTGTGGTCGCAGAGCTACGATCGCAGCCCGATCGACATCTTCAAAGTGCAGGACGAGATTGCCGGTCGGGTGGCCCAGGCCCTGAACACGGCTTTTGCAGGCGATGACGAGGCAAAAAGCCGGCCGCCCGACCTGGAGGCCTACAACCTCGTTCTGGAAGGAAACTATTACAAGGCACGCTTTACCCGACCGGACGTGGAAAAGGCCGTCCAGCTCTACCAGAGGGCGATCGACATCAAGCCCGATTACGCGCTGGCGTGGGCCCGCCTCGGCAGCGCCTATTTGAACCAGGTCGGTCTGAAGGGGACGCCGTCGGCCGATGACAACAGGAGAATTCTGCAGGCGCTGGACCGGGCCACCCGCCTGGACCCGAAACTGGTCTGGGCGTATTACACGCGAGCCGGATTCGAGATGTCGGTCACCTGGGATTGGGCGGCTGCGCAGGCAGACGACGAACGCATCCGCGAAATCGAGCCCGGCAATACGTACCTGTTGCCCAGCGCCTTCGCCGACATCGCGCTGGTGTCCGGGCAGGTCGACCGAGCGCTGGAGCTCTATCGCAAGGCGCTGGACCGAAATCCGCTCGATTCGTACGTGGTGGACGCCATCGGCTTTGCCTTGTGCGCGGCGGACCGGCTGCCGGAATGCCTGCAGTCGCGGCTGGAGCTGCGGCAGCTGCACCCGGAGTTCGGCGGCGTGAACAGCTCGGTGGGTTATGCCCTGCTGCACCTGGCCCGGTTCGCCGAAGCGCAGCAGTCGATGCAAAAGGAGCCTGAAGAGGACGGCCGGCTGGCCGGACTGGCGATGGTCCATTGGGCGATGGGACGGCGACCGGAGTCGGACGCGGCGCTCAAATCGCTGGTGCGGAAATTCGCTTCATCCAGGGCCTACGCGATTGCCCAGGTGTATGCCTATCGCGGACAGAGCGACCGCGCATTCGAGTGGCTGGATCGCGCGGTTCGACAACACGATGCCCTGATTCCCACCGTCAAGGCGGACCCCTTGCTTCGCAATCTGCACCTGGACCGGAGGTTCCGGGCGCTGATGGCCACGTTGAAAATGCCGTAGGGAGGGCAATAAAGGGAGGAATTCACCATGGCATCGAAAAAACCCCCTCGAAAGAGGGCAGCACGTAAAGGCGAGGCCGCGAACGTACGCAGCAAGGCCGTACTGGTGAGAGCTGAAAAGGAGGTCCGCCAACTTCTAAAACAGGAGCGGGCCGGGACGCTGACCCGCAAGGAATTGGAATCGGGTCTGGAAGAGATACGCAAGCAGCTGGAGGTGATGCTGATCCATTACTTTTACATCTGACAACCGGGAGCGTTCTGGATCGGGCCAGTCGGTGCGAACATCGTTGAAACTGAAGAGCGCATCCTGCCAGCTGGCGTACTGGGAGGGCGGACATCTGCGCATCGTCAACTACCTCACCCGACGGACGTTTGCAGCGAACCCGATTGCTCTGGATCTGATGCGGTTCTTCTTCACGCCAAGACGGATCCAGCAAGCGCTCGTCGAATTCAGCTCTTACAGCCGCAAAAGCGTCGCGGACGCGATACTGAAACTGATCGAAGCCCAGCTCCTGCTCGAGTACGGATCGTCCGAGTGGCAGCAGGACCGCCAGGTCGAGTCGTTATGGAAGCCGTGGCTGCCGGAAGGCGGGTTTCACTTTCTGACCAAGGACGCCCCTTACATCGGGGGAGACTGGACCGAGGAGCAAAGGGCCAGCACCCTTCCGAAGACGCCGCCGCCACCTGCGTTCAAGATGATCGACGATGCCGATCCGATCGCGCTGCCGTTGCAGGCGGTCGACCAGGATATCTTCTTCGAGACCCTGCACGCCAGAAGAACCCACAGGGCGTTCGCGAAGGGCAAGGTATCGCTCGGCAGCGTGTCCAAGCTGCTGCAAACGACGTGGGGAGTTCAAGGCTACTTCGATACGAAGTCATTCGGAAAACTTCCCTACAAGACGAGCCCTTCGGGCGGTGCGCGCCACCCGGTCGAGGTGTATCTGATGGCGCTGCGGGTGGACGGGCTGGGGGCGGGCATGTATCACTACCAGCCCAGGGACCATGTGCTGGAAAAGCTCCCCGTGAAGGCCAGTGCGCGCAGGGCGCGCGAGTACTGTGCGGACCAGGCCTACGCGGCCGAGGCGGCGGCGCTTTTCATCATGACGGCGGCTTTCCCGAGGACCATGTGGAAATACCACAAGGCCCGAGCCTATCGCGTGGTGCTGCTGGATGCCGGGCACCTGTGCCAGACGTTCTGCCTGACCGCGACCAGGATCGGGCTGGCTCCGTTCAGCACGGCCGCGTTGAAAGACACGCTCATCGAGCAGGATCTGGGAATAGACGGAATCTCGGAGTCGGTCCTGTACGTGGCAGGCGTCGGACTGCCGGCACCGATTGGGCGCAGCAGCACCCCGCCCCGCACCGCACTGGGCACCACGCCTCCGGAGCCGGCGCGGTTGGCGCACCGTTGAGCCGGACGCACCATCCCGTGGCCCTAATCGAGGGGCACCTCACCTGCTCGAAGGTTACGGCGCAACCTGCTTGGAGTTTGAGAGTCTCACCGATGCAAGCAGGCGACAGAGTCCTTCTTTCCTCTGTTTGGGACGACACTCGCTCGCAGCGCGTCCGAAGAGCGTTGCGACGAGCGGACGATCTGACGATGAGCAGATCAGCGATCAGCGGTTATTGTCGCGAGGTGACGATGATGGCGTCAACCGTGACTTCGTGGCTGTCGATTTGGGGCGGCTATCGAGCAACTACGCGACATTGGGGAGACGCGCTCGACACCGGTCGTCCTTTGGCGAAGCCGTTAAGGATTGGTCGATGCCTGCCCGTGCAAGTGTAGGCCCGCGCGCCTGAGACGACGTGGAGGGCAGGCATCGACCAATCCTTAACGCGAACACCATTTTCCGAGAGCGTCGCGATCATTCTGCCATCGGTCGCGACCTGGCGCACACTGGCCATCGACGCCAGTCGATGCCAGCTTCCAGTCCTTCCTGGGTTTGAGCGAGTTGCGCCAGTGCTGGCGCACCCCAGCGCGCTCCGTCAAACTTCAGGGCGCCGAAGTCGAATTTGTCCGGACCGACCGCGCCCGACCTCAGGCGGGCCATCTGATCGGCCACCATCAGGCGAGCCGGATCGGCGATCGGCGAGAAGAGCATGACGACAGCCGTCGTGTCAGAGCGGCGGCCGGATGTGCAGCGTCGGCGTGGGTACCGGTTTATAGGGCTGGGGCCCTGGGCGCCGTTGAAACGCCGATTCCAGCGCCTTGAGGGCGGCCAGCAGCCCCTGCAGATCCTGTTGCTGCAGGGTGCTCAATGTCGCGCAGGAAGGGTCGTGCCCGGACAGTGGCGGTCGGGACGCCGCTGCCGCGATCCGGCGTGAAAGCCCGGTCCCGTAATCGGGCAGGTCCGCGGCGGCCGTGACCCCTTCGATGCGCTCGCGCAAGCCGTCGAGGAACGTGTTGAAGCGCACCCACCGGTGCTCGTCCCAGGCCTCGGAGGCGCCGCTGGGGTTGCGGTCGTCGATGAACTTTTCGATCAGGGCCTGACCGGCCGGCCGGCCGTAGAGGCGTGCGAGCTGCATGATCCGGGCGCCGCTCACTTTCAGGTCGAACCCCGATTGTCCCGCTTCCAGGTAAACGCGCACGACCCGGTCGCGCACGCCCGGCATCCGCGCCGATGTGACGTCGTCCCAGTCCTTGGCGCTGTAAAAAATGCTGCGGATGAACCCGCACAGCCGGTCGAGCGGACGAACCGGCTGGCGGGTGTCGGCCGTTTCTTCGTCGCCGAACCGGTACCAACGGTCCCACCACCCCTGGTAGTGCCGCTTCGGCAGATAGACGGGGCCGTTCGGGAAGATGCTCTGGGTCCCGAGGTAGATGCCGAAGGTTGGCCATCCGGGTATCGCGGCGTCGAACAGGTGGATCGGGAAGTTGGAGCAGATCCCACCGTCCGAGAAGAAGCACGGGCGCAACTGGGTGTCTTTCGCGTGGCACTCATAGTCGATCGCCCAAAGCGGAATCGAGGAAAAAAGAACGGGAACGCTGAGGCTGAGGCGCGCCGCAACGACCACGGGAAGATCGCCCTTCGGAAGCTCGCGGATCACGTCGTCCGGGTCCGTGTCTTCTTGATTCACCGAAGCCGGATCAGGATCCTGCGGCCAGTGCTTCGAATATTTCTCCGAGTACGTTTTCAGATGCTCCAGGACGCTACCCGGAAAGTACGGCTTGAGGTCCCTGATCTTGAAGAAAAGCCGGTCGGTCTCGTCTGCCAGCGGCAACCCGTAGGGGCGACCGTGCGAAAGGCTCGTTGTGATCATCCGCAGGTCGATCGACCGGGGCGTGCGCGTCTGCAAGGCCGCGGGCCTGGCGGGATCGATCGGACCGCCGGGCGCATCCCACAGGTCCTGGAAGGTCAACGGCTGATCGAGCGGCTTGCGGGCCGCCGCCTGGATGCCCTCGTGGAGGTATTCGATCAGCGACAGCTCGCCTCGCGGGACGTTCTCGGCGCGGTTCCCGGTGCACATGCCGAAGCCGTTGGGCACCAGCCCGTACATCACGTCCCAATAGATCGCCCCCAGCACGAAAAGCGGCAGCGAGACGAGCGTCCAGGGCAGGACGCTCAGCAGAGTTCCGATGGCGCTGCGCGCCTCAACGAACGCGATGACCAGCGACACAGTCACACCGAGAGCAACCCCCGCCAGCGCGGCGCACCAGTAGGTGCCCAGGACCAGAACGATCACGCGCCAAATCGCGGCCGCCGGCCCCTTTGCGCTGAGGCTCCGGGCGCCGGCATTGACCGTGTCGGCAGCCGGCGAGGGCGCGTCCGATCCGCACGAGGATCCCGGAATGCCAAAGAGACCGACGAACAGGTCGAAAAGCCTCCGGGTCCTTCGGGCGGGCTGGAACAGCGCGAACAGCGTCGTCCTGGCCTTCGGCCGGTACAGCCGGAACCGCTTGGTGCCCCCATCGACCTCCCTGGCCAGATCCTGGGGCAGCTTCAGCAGCACGTCGTTGAAGCCGCTCAGGAATCCTTGTCGGCGGGCATACTCGGCTGCCGCCGCGACCGCGGCTGCCATCGCGCCGGCCGACGTTCCGCCGATGTTCTTGAAGCGATACTTACGCGCCAGCTCCACGATCGCCCACGGGTAGATCACGCCGTCGGTGACGCCGCCGGTCAGGATCAGGTCGCAGTAGCGATCGATCGGAGGCTGGTTGTCGTCGAGCGGCGCCGGGTCGTTCTTGCCGGTGCCCGATTCCTGCCCGCCAGCACCATCCAACCGCCCCTGTCTCACGATTTGGGCAACCCGCGGTTTGCGATCCTGCCGATCGCCGTCAGGCTCGGGAAGAAGGCGTAGAGCGTGCCGCGCGTGGTCACGTGGCGCTCGAAGCCGGCGAGCCTTTGCGGCCCCCCGTCTTTCGTCGGTATGTCGAAGAACGCAAGCGGACTCTGGTCGCCGCCGACCAGTGGATCCTTCGCGTTGCCGCGGTTGGGCGGGCCCATCGGGTTCGCATTACCCCACTCGGCCAGAAGGTGCTCGAACTGGTCCTCCAGGCTGGCGCAGAAAAACAGGCCGAGCAGGCCGCGCTCGGAGTCACTGTCCTGCGGGCCGTAGGGCATGCCCCTGCGGATCAGCGGCCGCTTCCCCACCGGCACGACCTTGTCCGAGCGCGGGTTCATGCGCCGGATATGCGCGCCAAACGGGCAGCCGCGGCCGTCGGGATCCTCGTTGAAATCGAATTCGTTCAGATCTTCGGGAGCCTGCGGCGGGGAGACGGTCTCATCCGGCTGCACGACGGCGCCGTTGGACCATCGTCCGCCCAGCTTGGCTCTCACATACTCCGACCACTTGGGGACATTCGCCCCGCGTTCGAGCTGTGTCGCCCAGCGCTCGATCGATGCGTTGAACCCTTTGACGTCCTGCCTCATCTTGCGCAATGCGGCGAAGCTGCCGTTCCGAAAGAACTCCGCCAGTTTCGGGGCCGTGTTCAGCGGCAGCAGCCAGGGATTGGGCTGCTGCTCGGGATTGATCAGCAGCCAGGGATTGGATCCCTGGTCGTTCCAGTAGCCCAGCAGAAACTCTCCCGGCGCGTGGAGCGCCTGCTTCGACCTGCGCTTCGGCTGCTCTGTCGGGCTTTGTGCCGGCGCCTGGTTCGAGTCGTGTATGCCGCGGATCCCGGGATTGGAGATCCCGTCGCGAAACCCGAAATGCTCGACCGACGCGCCCCCACGGCTTTGATCGCGGAGACGGTGCCCGCGCAAGGGTTCACCCGAGAGTGTGAATCCGGCAGCGCCATCACCTGCATCCAGTTTCGCGGCGAAGCGATCGAGCTCGGCCTCCTGGTCCGCATACGTGCACAGCAGAACGTGCGCGCGGTCGGGTTTGAAACGGCCCTCCCAATGCTGCGGCGCGTTGGCGCCGGTGTCGGCCAGACTCGACGCGGCGCGCGGACCGGGACCTTCGACGAACGCCTGCGCTTTTTCGCGGAACACGCTCAGATAGCGCTTGTCCAATTCCAGGGCCTGCAATCCGCGAAAGGTGAAGCCCACATTGACCTGGCAACCCCCTGTCTGGATCAGCTGATCGAATTCCCCGCGTTCCATCGAGGCGCTGGTGATCAGGCGTTCGGTGACGAGCCCGCCGATGAAATCCCGGGCGGCTAGCGGTTCCTTCACCGCCAGGAGGAAATGCCGGCAGTATTGGGGCGTGAACGCGCGGGCGATCAACCGCTGGATCTCGGCCTTCTCGGGAGCCGGCCGGGCGATCATGTTTTATCCTGCGACGCCGGGCGGATGCCGCATCGCATCGGAGGCTCGAACTGACGGGTGATCATCGGAACGTCGGGCTTCGGATAGGCGCTGTAGAAGTAGCCGGCCGCCGGGCTCCGGTTGTGGCGCCGGATCGTATCGATGAATTCCTTGGGAAACTCGGCGACCGGCCGGGGAGGCGCATCCTCGAGGTGCTCGAAAATCAGGTCGAAAAGCGGGCCGGTCTGCAGCGCGAAGTACTCGATATAGGGAGCGAGCTTGCGGTCATACACGGTCGACAGCATCAGTTTCGTATCGTTGTCGATCAACGTGAACCATGCGAAATGCACATGCTGGGCGTCGTTGAGCTTCTTCTCGATGGTGGGCGCCCCGTACTTGAGGATCGCCTTCAATTCCTCGGCGTGCTCGGCGGTCGGCGTCTTGACGTCCATGACCAGCAGAAGCGGGGATTGCGTCAGCCACGATTCGCGATTGAACTGCAGCGGATATTCGTGGCACATGATCCCCCAGCGCTTCTGCAGGGGCAGCGTCTTTCCGGTCCTCGGATCGGCGCGTTCCGCCAGCCCGTCCAGCACCAGGATCCCCCGGACCACCCGGCTGATCACCGGCGTTGCCAAGTGCCGGCCAACGCATTGGTGGGGGTAGGCGCCGTCCGGCGGGCCGCCGAAGACCAAGGTGTCTGAAAGCTCCGATCCCTCCCGCGTTGCGGCGCCCATGCCCAGCAGCAGCACGCTGCCCTTCGGAATCTGCTCTGCCCCGAGCGGCGCGTCCGCGGTGGTCCTCTTCATCCGTGGCAGGAAAGCGGCCGGCGGGTTCAGCCGAAGGGCCTCCCGGATCGATATGTTCAGGCGTGCGTCCGCATCTTCAACCCCGAGACACGATTTGCGCGCGGCCGCGCAAGCGTCGTTGAGGTCGGAAGGTTTTCCCCGGAAGAACTTGTTGATGGCGATGCAGACGCTGGCCTGGACGTTGCCCACCGTGCCGGCGATCAGTCCGACCACGATCACGGCGAGTTCCGTGCCGCTGTATTCCTGGGTGGCCTGTACCGGCCTTGCGAGCCGTCGCATGATCGGCTCGAAGCCGCGTAGCGGTGCCTTGAGCTGCCTCAACTCCTCGAGCTCGCGCCCGATCCTCTGGTACTCGTCTTCCTGCTCCTGGCCGATCCTGTAGCGGTACAGATCGATCAGATGAGCCGTCCGCCCCAGAAGCTCCGCCATGGCAAGTTCGGCGGCGAGGATCGTCTCCGGCTCGGTGACGAAGTGGCGCCCGATGATCTGGTAGCAGAGCGCGCGATACGCGTAGCGCATCACGGCTTCCAGCAGTGCATGGTCGACCTGCGCGAAGCCGAACAGGGCGCCGGCGAAGCGCAGCGCCGCCTGCTCGGCGAGCTCTGCCAAGTCAAAGTTGGGCTGCTTCAGCGGCAGCACGGCGGCGGCCTCGAACGCCGTCACGGCGAGCGCATCGACGATCGACGGATCGACCT
>DASZFP010000078.1:0-24057 GCA_035939615.1 Burkholderiaceae bacterium
CACCAGGGTGATCGAAGCCACGACCGAGTCCGTGGTGCCGGCCCCCAGGCTCTCGGTGTCGGGCTCGATGCGCAAACCGTAGTGGCACGCGATCGAAGCGATCAGGATTCCGAACAGCATCCCCTTGCCGATGCCCAGCCACAGGTTGGAGATCGGCACGGCCGACGGCAGGTTATGAAGGAATTGCCGGTGGTCGATGCCGAGCTGCCAGTTGGCAGCCAGCATCCCGCCCATCAAGGCGATGGCATTGCACCACACGACCAGCAGCGGCAAGGTGATTGCCAGGCCGGCCACCTTTGGCAGCACCAGCCGGCGCGTTTGCGAGATGCCCATCACGGACAGCGCGTCCAGTTCCTCGGTGACGCGCATCACGCCGAGCTGTGCCGTCATGGATGATCCCGAGCGCCCCGCGACGAGGATCGCGGCGAGCATTGGGCCCAGCTCTCGGATGATGCCGATCCCCAGGATGTTCGTGATGTAGGCGTCGGCGCCGTAGGCCTGCAGCTCCCGGCCGGACAGGTAGCTCAGGACGACGCCGACCAGAAACCCGACCAGGGCGATGATCGGCAACGCCCGCGCCCCGGTGTGATAGATATTGGCGCAGATCTCCCGCCAGGGGATGCGCGTCGGGTGGCGAGCCAACTGGATCACGTCGAGGACCAGCAGGCCGGCGAGCCCCGTGAGCTGCCCGGCCTGCTCCACCAGCGACAGGAAATCGCGTCCCAGAGCCGCGATCGGTGCCAGCGGGTCGCGCGCCCGGCGCGGTGGCGGCAGCGTCGTTGCGGCCGACAGGTTGGCAAACGCCGGCTCGTGCTCCGCGCGCACGATCCACCGCGGTCGGCGCCGGCCCCAGCTGCGCCACAGCAACAGCGCGCCGGCCGTATCCAGCCTGTGAACGTCACGCAGGTCCCAGCAAGCGTCGGGTTCCCGCGCATAGGCCAGCAACTGGCGGTGCAGTTGTTCGGCCTGCGGCAGCAGCGATCGCAGAACCCACGCGCCCGACAGCCGGATCCGGGGATTCCCATCCGGATCAAGCGTGCGATCAATCTGCGGACGATCTGCCGCAGCTATCGATTCGTGGGCCATGGCAACACGGCCGGTGCAGGCTGTGAATGCCAACCTTCAGCCTGCTTCCCGCCCCATGCCACTGTCGCTGCGCAGAATTACGCGCCGGTCTCCGCAATCGGCGATCGGGTCACAGCGGTGACGTAGCCCCAATGGGGCTCAGCGCCGCCGATCAGTAGATTGTTTCGACCGGAACTCCGAACAGATATCCGGCGCCGCGCTCGGTGCAGATGTAGCGCGGATTGGCCGGGTCGATCTCGAGCTTGCGCCGCAGCCGCATGATCTGCGTGTTGACCGACCGGTTGTAAACGTCGTCGCTGTGGAGCCGGGACATGTCCAGGAGCTGGTCCCGCGACAGAACGCGATTGGGCGCTCCCAGCAGCACGACCAGCAAACTGAACTCGCCGTTGCTCAGGGACACCGACTCGCCTTCGCGGTTCTTCAGACGCCGGGTGTTCAGGTTCAGCTCCCAACCGTCGAAACGGTAGGCCCGAATGCCGTCCGGCCGACCTTGTTGGACCTCCGGCCGGCGGCGGCGCAGCACGGTGCGGATCCGTGCCAGCAGTTCGCGCGGGCTGAACGGCTTGGTCAGATAGTCGTCGGCCCCCAATTCGAGCCCCATCACCCGGTCCGCCTCTTCGCGGCGTCCGGTGAGCATGATGATCGGGATGGCCGACTCGTCGCGCAGCCGGCGCGCCAGTGTCATGCCATCCTCGGCCAGCAGCTTCAGATCCAGCACGACCAGATCGACCACCTCGCCGGCGAGCACGGCCTGCATCGCGCTGCCGTCGGCGACCGCCGTGACGCGAAACTCGTGCTGGCTCAGATAGTCTGAAATCGCTTCCCGAATGATCGGATCGTCGTCGACGGCGAGAACATGCGCCAGCGCGGTTGCGGGCGCGCGAGCCTGGATACTCATGACAGCTTCCGTGCTCATTGCGGGTCAACTTTAGCTAAGCTGGCTCGCGTGGGTCACAAGTGTGACTTATCGGGGTCCACGCGCGTAACCTACCCGCAATCAGCGTCGGGTCAAAATACACAACCCGGGCCACCCGCGCCCGCTCCCGAAGCACGGAGCCATGGTGCCGCCCCACGAACCGAACACCGCCAAGCCCACGGACATCCTCGTCATCGAGGACAACTCGATCCTGCGCGAAGCATTAGCGGAGTGGCTGCAGGCGGCGGGCTATGGCGTGCGGACAGCTACCGACGGAAGTGCGGGACTCGCCGCGGTGAAGCTCGCGGCACCCGCCTTGGTGGTAACCGACATCCACATGCCCGGAATCAGTGGCACGATGGTTATCGCCGAGATGAAGCGGGGGTATCCTCAAATTCCCGTCATTGCGATCTCGTGTCTGTTCAACTCCGGGCACGCGATGGACGCGAATGCCGCGATCGCCCTTGGCGCAGCAGGGGCACTGGCTAAGCCCTTCAAACGGGGCGATCTGCTCCGAGTCGTAGCCGACCTGCTCGGATCGAACTCCCCATAGGCGGACGGCGAACGGCCGTACCCGGATCTTCGGCATGGAGCGCTGGCAATGACAATTACCCAGTTCGAGCAAGCAGCGGGCCAGGCCGAAGCGGCCGAAGACCGGCTCCAGTTGATCATCGACACGGTCCCGGTGGCGATCTGGGCCGCCGGGCCAGACGGCCGGTGCAACTTCGCCAGTCAGCGCTGGCTCGACTACACCGGCGTCACGCTGGACCAGACGATGGGGTGCAACTGGGCGCGGGCCGTGCATCCCGACGATATCGAGCAGACCCTGGCCAGCTGGGGTGCGGCGCTGAGCGAGGCGAAACCCTTCGAGGCGGAAGCGCGCATCCGCAGATTTGACGGGCAATACCGCTGGTTCCTGAGCCGCGCCTTTCCTATGCGCGACCGCGCCGGATGCGTTCTGGGCTGGGCCGGAAGCCTCATCGACATTCACGATCGGCGGCAGACCGAGGAGCGGCTGCGGCGCAGCGAAGCCTATCTGCAGGAGGCGCAAAGACTCGGCCATATGGGCTGCTTCGTGCGCGACATGTCGTCGCGAATCACGTTTGTCTCGCCGGAGTTGCTCCGGATCTTCGGCCTGTGTTCCGACCAGACGTCCAACCCCTGTCCCGATCGGGACGGCACGTCCCAGGAACTGTTGATCGAGGTGCGCGACCACAGTGCGCTGATCGAGCGCATCCACCCCGAGGATCGAGCGCTCTTCGATGAAACGAAGAGCAAGAGCGCGACCGACAAGACCGCTTATGAGCTGGAGTACCGGATCGTCCTTCCCGACGGCTCGATCCGACACTGCCACCACGTGGCGCATCCGGTGTTCTCGGCTTCCGGTGAGCTGGTCGAGTACGTCGGCACGATCATGGACGTGACCGAGCGCAAGCGGGCGGCCGAGGTGCTTCAACGAAGCAAGAACCGCTTTCGAGCCATGGTCGAGAAAAGCGCCGAAGGGATCGTGCTGATCCTGCCGGACAAGGGCATCGTGTACGCGAGCCCATCGGTCGAACGGGTGCTCGGTTACACGCCGGAGGAACTCGCCGGCCGGACGAATCAATGGTTTAACCACGAAGTCGTGCATCCGGACTATCGACAGCAGTCCCTGGACAATTGGACCCGGCTGCTGATGGACCACGGCCACGAGTCGACCGACGAGATCCTGACTCGACACAAGGACGGCTCGTGGCGCTGGATCGAGACGACCGCGAGGAACCTGCTGCATGAGCCCAGCGTACAAGCCGTGGTGGCGAATTTCCGCGACATCACCGAGCGCAAGCGCGCGCAGGCTGAGCGCGAACGACTCGAGCAGCGCCTGCGCCAGGCCGAGAAGATGGAAGCCGTCGGGCGCCTGGCCGGAGGCGTTGCGCACGACTTCAACAATGTCCTGGCGGGCGTGTTCGCCTACGCGGAGATGCTGTCCGACGAGGCGCCCGTGGACTCGCCGCTGAAGCGCTATGCGCAGAACGTTCTGACCGCAGCGTCCCGAGGCCGCGAGCTGGTCGATCAGATCCTTGCCTACAGCCGCAGCCAGCGCGGCAAGCGCGCGCCGGTCGACGTTGCCAACGTCGTGGCCGAGACGCTCGAGCTGATCCGGGGATCGCTGCCCGGCAATATTCATCTGGAAACCAGCGCGCAGCAACCGCCCCAGGTCGTGATCGGCGACGCCACGCAGTTGCACCAGGTGGTGATGAACCTGTGCAGCAACGCGATCCACGCGATGAGCACCGGCGGCACCTTGCGGGTTCTGCTCCAGACCGCCAACGTACCCGACGGGCAGGCGCTCTCGCACGGAGCGCTGCAACCGGGTCGTTACGTGCAGCTGATCGTGCAGGACAGTGGCTCGGGCATGGACGCGGCAACGATGTCGCGCATTTTCGAGCCATTTTTCACCACCAAGGAAATCGGCCAGGGCACCGGGCTCGGCCTGTCACTGGTTTACGCGATCGTCGCCGACTCGGGCGGCGCGATCGATGTGAAGAGCGCGCCGAGACAGGGCAGCACGTTCACGATCTATCTGACCCGCGCGGACGTTGCGCTGGCTGCTGCAGGGACCGCGGCCAGGCCGTTGCCCCGGGGAGAAGGCGAGCGCGTGCTGCTGGTCGACGACGAGGCGCCGCTGCTCGCGGTGACGGCCGAGGTGCTGTCGCGCCTCGGGTACGAGGCCGTATCGTTCGACGACAGCCACTTGGCCCTGGCTGCATTCGAGGCTGAACCGGCGCGGTTCGATGTCGTCGTCACCGATGAAGTCATGCCCGGTCTGACCGGAACGGGACTCGCACGTGCATTGCGCCGCCATCGAGCCGATCTTCCGATCGTACTGGTGAGCGGGTACAGCGGACCGATCCTGACCCAGGACGCGCTCGCCGCCGGTGTGAGCGAACTGCTCACCAAGCCGCTGCAGTCGCGCGACATCGCCACCACGCTCGCTCGCGTGCTGCGCGGCGCGGCCTGAGCCCCCGCCTACGCCCTGCGGGCTTCGGCGGGCGCGCCGCCTACGCTTGGCACTTCGGCGGGCGGGCCAGCCCGCCGAAGCCCGCAGGGCGTAGGCGGGTGACATCCGTAACTTGGCCACGCCACCCCGGCACCGTTCAGTAACGCAGCGCGCCTACGGTGCATGCACTGCCGGAGACGGCTGCACAAAGGGAAGGAATCGCCATGAAATCACGTAACTGGAAATGGCTGGTCATGCTGGGTTGGGTGGGCGCGCTGAACGTGGCCCTCGCAGCGGATGCGGCGGATGAAGCTACGCCTTCGGGAACCGTTGAGATCGATAGCACCTCGGTGGCGGCGGGCGTGGGTGTCACCTGGGGCGATGGAACGCTCCACTACGGAGACAACAATTACGTCTTTACGATTCAAGGACTGAGCGTCGCGGACGTTGGCATCTCCTCCATAACGACGACCGGAGAGGTGTTCGATCTGAAGAAGCCGGAAGACCTCTCGGGCAATTACGTCGCCGGAGCCGCGGGCATCGCCCTCGCGGGTGGCACGGACGGCATCGTCATGCAGAACGACCGTGGCGTGGTGCTGCGGCTTCACGGGATGGAGAAGGGTGTTCGCTTTCAACTGGGCGCCCAGGGCGTGTCGATCAAGCTGAAGAGCTAGCCGACCGTCCCGGCCATACCACAAGGCATAGGTAGCGTGCCATGGAGCACCTTCGCGTACTGCGAAACACGCTGGTCGGAACCGCCCTGGCAGCCTGCGGGCTGATGCAAGCCCACGCTCAGTTCCTGATGGGCGAGCAGGCTGCCGTTATTCAGACGGTCACGACCAGCGTCTACCTCAACGGGGGCGTCGGCGCCGATGAGCAGGCGACGATGCGCCGCGTTGCGACAGAGTTTCCGCTGAGGATCACGTTCTCGGAAGGCAGGGATGGCCAATTTCTCGCCGATATCCCGATGGTGATCCAGGACGCCGGCGGCAATGCGATATTCGCGCTGCGCAAAGCGGGGCCGATGCTGTTCGTGGTCCTGCCGCCGGGGCGATACAAGGTCAGCGCGGGATTGAACGGGGAGACCCAGACGCAGCAGGTGACCGTGGAAGGCAAGGGCGGTAAAGACCTGCATTTTCGCTGGGCGGCGGGGACCCCCAAGGGCCAGGTCTGGACGGCAGCGAGAGATTGACGGATCTTCCCAACGGGGTGACGTGGATCAGGGATTGTCTGCTCGACAACCCTGAAATTGCCAGCGCCTGCCACAGGTTGCGGGAGAGTTCTCCCAAGGGCATCCGCCACTTCAGCTCGATCGGAAGAGCGGTGCCCCTGGAACAGGCAAAGATTGTCGAGATCGAGCTTTCCCGGCTGGAAAAGGACGAGGACCGGAACCTCCGGCTCAGTTTGCCGGGGTTCTGATCGAGCGCGCCTTGCGACCCCGATCGCGCTGTGGGAAGTCATTGGCGCAGCAGGAAAAGAACAAAGAGGCAGCAGGAACGTAATAGACCTCTTGCAGGCGCTCGCGCAACGATAGCGCTGCGATTTTCTGCTCCAACCGATCCGACAGGCCCCGGGGCCGCAAGGCTGCAATCATGGTGACTCTGCAAATCAACGGAGAAAGCAAGACGATCGACGTTCCGGACGACATGCCCCTGCTGTGGGTCTTGCGCGACGTCCTGAGCCTGACCGGCACCAAGTTCGGATGCGGGATCGCACAATGCGGCGCCTGCACCGTGCATCTGGATGGAGCTCCGGTGCGCTCCTGCCTGCTGCCGGTCGGCTCGATTGGACAGCGCGCGATCACAACCATCGAGGGCGTTGGGGCGTCCGCGGTCGGCACCAAGGTGCAGAAAGCCTGGCTCGATCTGGAGGTGGTGCAGTGCGGTTACTGCCAGTCCGGGCAGATCATGTCCGCGGTGGCGCTGCTGCACGCCACCCCCAATCCCGACGATTCCGACATCGATGCTGCCATGGCGGGAAACATCTGCCGTTGCGGCACTTACGTTCGAATTCGTGCAGCCATCAAGCATGCGGCGCAGTCGACTTGAGCGGGTCTTGAGCTCCATGAGGTCCGACGCGAGCGAAACATCCGTATTGCCGCAAGCCGCAGCGCTGCTGTCGCGGCGGTCATTCCTGGTGATGGGTGCGGCGGCCGGCGGCGGGCTGCTGCTGGGCTTCCGCCTGCCGCTTGCGCAGGCGGCCGCGGCCCAGGCTGCAGTCTTCGCGCCCAATGCCTTCATCCGTATCGACCGGGCCGGCAAAGTCACCCTGATCATGCCCCAGGCCGAGATGGGGCAGGGCATTTACACCGCCATCGCGATGATCCTGGCCGAGGAACTGGACGCGCCGCTCGATCAGGTGACGCTGCAAGCCGCTCCCCCGAGCGACGCGCTGTATGGAAACCCGTTTTTCCACATCCAGGTGACCGGAAACTCCAATTCGATCCGTGCGTTCTGGATGCCTCTGCGCAAGGCCGGCGCGGGCGCGCGCGCCGTGCTGGTGGCCGCCGCGGCACAAGCGTGGAAGGTCGATGCGGCCGCTTGCCGCACCGACAGCGGCCAGGTGCTCCATGAAGCCAGCGGACGCAAGCTCGCGTACGCGGCGCTGGTCGATCGCGCCGCCACCCTGAAGGCGCCCCCGGATCCGCCGTTGAAGCCCGTGGGCGAATTCAAGCTGATCGGCACGCCGCTCAAGCGCCTGGATACGCCCGACAAGGTCAACGGCAAGGCGATCTACGGAATCGACGCGATGCTGCCGGGCCTGAAGTTCGCCGCGATCGCTGCCTGTCCCGTGTTCGGAGGCAAGGTCGCTCATGTCGATGACAGCAAGGCCAAGGCGATAGCCGGCGTACGACAAGTCGTCGTCCTGGACGATCTGGTGGCCGTGGTCGGCGATCACACCTGGGCCGCCCTGCGCGGTCTGAACGCGCTGGACGTCACCTGGAACGAAGGACCGAATGCCAACGTCTCGTCGGACGACGTGTGGAAGCAGCTCCGCGCAGCCAGCGAGAAGGAAGGGGTGGTCGCCAAATCCGTGGGTGACGCCGACAAAGGCTTGAGCCGGGGCGACCGTCTGGACGCCGTCTACGAGCTGCCCTTCCTCGCGCACGCCTCGCTGGAGACGATGAACTGCACGGTTCATGTGAAGCCCGACGCCTGCGAGGTCTGGGTCGGCACCCAGGTGCAGGCGCGGGCGCAGGCCGCTGCCGCGAAAGTCACCGGCCTGACGCTTGAAAAGGTCACACTCCACAATCACCTGCTCGGCGGCGGCTTTGGCCGCAGGCTGGAAGTGGATGCCGTCGAGAAGGCCACTCGCATCGCGCGGCACGTCGACGGCCCGGTCAAGGTGTTCTGGAGCCGCCCCGAGGACATCCAGCAAGGTGTCTACCGTCCTGTCTATCGCGATCGCCTGTCGGCGACCCTGTCGGACGGCCGCATCGTCGGCTGGAAGCACCGGATCACCGGTTCGGCGGTGATCGCCCGCTGGTTCCCGCCTGCATTCCAGAAGGGCGTCGACATCGACGGCGTCGACAGCGCGGTCGATATCCCGTACGACATTCCAGACCTGCGCGTCGAATTCGTGCGGGACGAACCCCCGGCCGTGCCGACCGGATTCTGGCGCGGCGTCGGTCCGAATAACAACGTGTTCGCCATCGAAAGCTTCATCGACGAGCTGGCCAAGAAGGCGGGCAAGGATCCGGTCGCGTTCCGCCGCGATATGCTCGGCAAATCGCCGCGTCTGAAGGCAGCGCTCGAGCTGGTCGCGAGCAAGTCGGACTGGGGCAATCCGCTGCCCGCGCGCACTGGCCGTGGCGTGGCGGTGCAAACCGCGTTTGGAAGCTTTATCGCCACCGTCACGGAAGCCGAGGTGGACATGAACGGCGAGGTGCACCTGCGGCGCGTCGTTTCGGCCGTGGATACCGGCATCGTGGTCAACCCGGACACCGTGGTGGCGCAGCTGCAGGGCGGCCTGATCTTCGGGCTGACGGCGGCACTGTACGGCGAGATCACCATCGACAAGGGGCGAGTGCAGCAGAGCAATTACCACGATTACCGGATGCTGCGCATCGACCAGGTGCCGCCGATCGAGGTGCACCTGATCAAGAGCGGCGAGGCCCCGGGCGGGATCGGCGAGACCGGCTGCACGGCAGGGCCACCGCCCCTTTGCAACGCGATCTACGCTGCGACCGGCATCCGGCTGCGTCGGCTGCCGATCGACCGCGAAGTTCTGGCGGGAAGGAAACCGGCTTGAAGGCGCTTTCCAAGACCCGCGGGCGGGCGCGGACCGTCGTGCTCGCCGTCGTTGCCGTGGCCGGGGTGCTGCTGATCGGCCTGGTCTGGATTGTGCTGGGCCCCGGACCGATGGATTTCGCGGGCGGTTCCCGGGTCGCACTGGCCGCTTACCGCGGTGCGGATCCCACCGGCGTTCCGCCGGATCTGGCCAGCGCAACCGCGGTGCAGCGGGGCGAGTACCTTGCACGCGCGGCCGATTGCGAAGCCTGCCACACGACAAGGGGCGGTGCGCCCTTTGCCGGCGGGCTCGCCTTCGTCCTTCCCTTCGGTACGCTGTATTCGACCAACATCACGCCCGACCCGCAAACCGGTATTGGCAATTACACCGACGCCGATTTCCTCAATGCCGTTCGCGGCGGCACCGCCCGCAGCGGCGCCCATCTTTATCCGGCGATGCCGTTCGTGGCCTACAGCTACATGACCGATGCGGACGCGCTCGCCATCAAGGCCTATCTTTTCAGCCTGCGCCCGGTGCATGCACCGGCGCCGGCAAACTCGCTGAGCTTTCCGGCCAATCAGCGCTGGCTGATGGGCGCCTGGTCGCTGCTGTTCAACCCCGGCAAGCGCTTCGAGCCCGACCCTGCCCGCAGCGTTCAATGGAACCGCGGCGCCTACCTGACCGAAGGCCTGGCGCATTGCGGTGACTGCCACACGCCGCGCAATCTGCTGCAGGCCCTGGACAATCGCCACAAATTCTCCGGAACCGTGCTGTCGGGCTGGCGCGCCTACAACATCACCGCCGACCGCGACAGCGGGCTGGGCGCATGGACCGACGCGGACCTCGCGCAGTATCTGGCCATCGGCCACGCCGAGCTGCATGGCGCCGCAGCCGGCCCGATGAGCGAGGCGGTCGACCACAGCCTCACACATCTGACGCAGAGCGATATCGCCTCGATGGTCAGCTACCTGCGTTCGGTGCCGGCCATTGCAACGGCGGATCTGCCGGCTCCGAACGCCCGATCGGCGCCGCCGTCGCACCGGGACGGCGTGGCGGCGAACTTCGATCAACGCGGCAAACAGATATTCGAGGGCTCCTGCGCGAGCTGCCACGGCTGGACCGGTGTGAGCGTGCTCACGCCGTTCGCAACACTGACCGGGGCGCGCGCGGTGAACGACCCGAGCGCCATCAATGTGGCGCAAGTCGTTCTCTCGGGAACACAAAGGCAGATACCGGGCGCAAACGTCTTCATGCCGGCTTTCGGCAGCACCTATTCGGACACCGAGATCGCAAGCGTCGCCAATTACGTCACCGCCCGGTTCGGGATCAAGCCGTCGGGGATCACGGCCGAGCAGGTAGCGAAACTGCGCCAGCGGATGTAAGGGCCAGGGGATGTAAGGATCGGCATGGCGTCAGGTTCCCACCGACCACGCCTCGGACGACGATGACACCCGGTAGGCGGACACGCCGCTGGCCACCAGCAGCACCAGAGTCAACGCCAGCAGCGCGCTCACGCCGAAGTGGAAGATCACGAGCGCGCCGATGGCGGCGCCCAGAAACATCGTGAGCGTGGCGAGCAATCGGCGCCCCGGGCGGGGATTTTTACCGCCGGCCAGCGCCGAGTCGGCCGCGAGCCCCGTCAGCGTCAATGTCAGCACGGTCGTCGTCAGGTCGGGAACGCCCAGGCGCCGGGCGGTCGCGTTCTGCAGGCCCATCGCCAGCGCCAGCAGCACGATGAGTACGTACGTTTCCACGCGGCCGTTTGGATCGAGCGGCAGGGTCGATGCGACCAGCGCCGCGCCGACCAGCGCGATTTCCATGTAAATGGCGACTGCCAGGAGGCGGCCCCGGTGCTGTCCCGTGTGCGCACCGAACCGTCCGCCTACGAGCGCTCCGGCCAGAAAGGCGGCGGTGGCGGCGAGCGAAGCCGCGATCGAGAAGTCCTTCGCGTCGGCCACCGCAAAACCCAGGAAAACGATATTCCCGGTCATGTTGGCCACGAATACGTGTCCCAACTTGAGATAGCTGAGGGCGTCGACCAGTCCGGTCACCACGGTCAGCAGCAGCAACAGCGCCGGCAGCGGCCCGTGCCGTTCGTCGCGCCACAGGTGAGCGGCCGGAGCGCTTGAGGCGATCGTCATGGCGCGGCGCCTCGAGCGGTTGACCTCACTTCAGGAAGTTGACGAGCGCGCTGATGGTCTCCTGCGGGCGCTCTTCCATGATCCAGTGCCCCGTGTCCTTCAGGACGACGACGGTGACATCGGAAGCGATCAGTCTCGCCTGAGCACCCAGCGCATCGCCGTTGGCCTTGCCTCCGCCGATCGACAGCACCGGCATGGAAAGCCGGATCTTCGACAGCTCCGCAAAATCCGCCGCGGTCTTGGGGAAGGACGCGAAATGTGCAAACCCCGCGGCCATCCGCCCCGGCCGCGCGTACTCCATCGCGTACGCGCGCCGATCGGCCTCCGGAATGGAGCGGGTTTTGTCGGCTGCGAAGTCGTTCCAGAAGTGCTCGAAGTAGATGCGCTCGCGCCCCTTGACCAGCGCTTCCGGAGTCGGCCCATAGAACCGAAAGTGCCAGATCCCCGGGTTGTTGTAGACGGCTTCCCATCCGCTGACCCCCGGCAGGAACGCGTCCATCAGAGCGAGCTTCTCGACTTCCTGTGGATGCATCGCAGCGTACGCATACGCCACCATCAGCCCGATGTCGTGCCCGACCACCCGAACCTGGCCGTACCCGAGCGACTTTACGGCGGCGCGCACGCGTTCGGCCGAGGCCTTCATGTCCAACCCGTCCTGGGGTATCGACGAGTCTCCGAAGCCGGGCAGGTCGGGCGCGATGACCGTGAAGCCGGGCGCAAGCACTCTGGCCAGCGGCTTCCACATGCGCGACGATTCGGCGTAGCCGTGGATCAGAACCACCGGCGGGCCGCTGCCGCCCACGGCGACGCTCAAGGTGCCCCCGTCAACAGCCACCGTCTGCGTCTTGAATCCGGCCCCGAAGTCGGCGCCCAGCGCGGGCGGGTCGATGACCAGTACAGCGAAAAAGCTCAGGGCGAGCGGCGCAACGGCGCGCCGCCCGGGGGAATCGCAATACATCAGACGCCTCTTACGCAGCCGTCAAGGCACATTCCCCAGGGTAGCAGATCGACGCCCTCGTCACTCAAGGCAACGCGAACACGATCACCGCCGAGGTTCCGGAACCGCCGAAGAAGCCGGAGACGACACCGGACGTGGTGGCCACGTACTGCTTGCCCCCGATCTCGTAGCTGATGACGCCGCCGCCGATGGTCCCGCCCGTATTGAAATGGTAGAGGGTCTTGCCGTTGCTGGCGTCGATCGCGAGAAAGTCGTTGTTCAGGTCGCCCGTGAACAGCACGCCGCCCGAGGTGACCGTGATGCCGCCGACCAGCGGCGTTGGCCACTTCAGACGCCAGCGCATCGTGCCTGTGGTGGCGTCGATCGCCTGCAGCCAGCCGCGTGCCTGATCACGCGGGTCCGGCGTGACGGCGCCGCCGTAATAATGCGAGTTGAGGACGAACTGCGGCGGCTGATCGGACTTGGTGAAGGTGCCGCACCAGTCCACCGCTGCGACGAACAACGTCTTGGTGGCCGGGCTGTAGGCCGGACCGTTCCACTCCATGCCGCCCAGCAGCCCCGGGCAGCCGTGCACGCCGGCCACGGTCGGCTCGGCCTCGAAGTTGGTCCGCGTTGTAATCGGCAACTCATACAGCACATCGTGACTGTCGCGGTCCACCATGCGCAGCATCCCATCCTTGCCGGAAACGGTCAGCAGGTTGCGCGGCTTGCCCTTGACGGTCGCGCTGAACAGCGGGCTCACCTGGCTCAAATCGCGGTCGTTGGCATCGGTCGGAATGAATTTGCGGTACCACAGCAGCTTGCCCGTGTGCACATCGAGCGCGACCACACAGTTGGTATACAGATCCAGCCCGGGGCGCACATCCGGGTAGAAGTCGGGCGACGGGTTGCCGACCGGAACGTAGAGCACGCCCTTTTGAACGTCCAGCGACAGCGGCGTCCACAGGCTGCCGCCGCCGTGTTGGCGCGCCTGCGGATTGTTCCAGCTGTCCGCTCCCGGCTCGCCGTCATCGGGAATCAGGTTGAAGCGCCAGACCTGCTCGCCGGTGGTCAGCTTGAAGGCGCCGATCCAGTTCTTCGCCCCCCAGTCGGCGCCGGCCGGCCCGTAGACCACCAGGTCCTCGTAAATCAGCGGCGGCATGCTCAGATACTGGCTGGTGCTGGCGTCGGCGATCTTCTGGCTCCACAGCAGCGTTCCCTTGGCCATGTCCACCGCGATCAGATAGCCGTCGGCGGTGCCGCGCAGGACCCGCCCGTCCTTCATCGCCACGCCGCGGTTGGCGGGCGACAGCACGGCACCCTTGCCGGTCCAGGTGTAGGTCCAGCGCTCGCGGCAGGTGGTCGCATCGATCGCGACAATCGACTTGTCAACAGTCAGGTACATCACGCCCTTGTAGACCAGCAGCTCCGTCTGCGTGGGCGTAGCGGTGTTGGACCGGTAGATACAGGCGGCCCGCAGCTGCGCCGCGTTCTTGGGCGTGATCTGGCGCAGATCGGCGAAGCGCTTGCCGGTGTAGTCCTTGCTGGCGTACAGCCAGTTCTGCTGGTCCTGCGCCGCGTGCAGCAGCTCGTCCTGCGTCGGCCCGTGGATAGCGAGCGCCTCTTGCGTGGACGGCGCGCTGGCCTCCACCGCGCTGGCGCGCCCCAGCGTCTCCAGGTACGCGATCACGTTGGCCCGGGCCGTCGGGTCCGGCAGCGCCACCGGCATCGCCGTGCCCGGAACCTCCTTGGTCGACGAGGTCAGAAAGATATCGAGCGTCTTCTCGTCCCACGTGAGACCGGAGTTGACCATCGCGGGCGAGTATTTGTAGCCCGGCAGAGTTCCCGCTTTTCTACCGGCCACGGCAGCCAGCGACGGTCCGAATCCGTTCTTGCCGGCCTCGATGGTGTGGCACGACGCACACTGGTTTGCGAAGACCGTCTTTCCGGCGACCGGATCGCCCTGCGCATGCGCCAGACCAACCGAACCGATCAGGGTACCGATCGCGAACCAACCCGCAGCAGTTTTCATGGATCCCTCCCAGCTCAAAGCGGCCGCAGCGCCGGCGTGTGCGCCTGCGGGTGAAACGATCTGAAAGCCCGGGCGCCAAGCGCCGCGAACACCGCCACCACGACCAGTTGCATGAGTGCGTTCGAGGCCGACAGGCCCGCGAGCCCGGAGCCGATTCCAATCAGACTGAGAGCGACGTGCAACAACGTAAACGCGGATACCAACATTCCTGAAATCATGGCGTTTCCCCCTCATGTCACCCGAAGCGAGGTGACTCGAGGTGACTCTACGGAAAGCCCGATTGCCGTGATTGCACCGCCGTGCTGCCTTTGTCACCGGTGTGGCCCGGCGGGGCTCCCACCATTTGGGGCCTCGCACTCGTATCCACCCCGGTTCGGCCAGCGCATTGGGTGGACGCGCGCCCGAAAGCTGCGTAACTTGCTCCAGCCCGCGGCGCGCGCCCAGCCGAAAATGACCACAACCTTCGCATCACTATCTTCCCTGCTGGATACGATGTGCCGCCTCGTCGAAGAAATGTCGAGCGGTTCGTTGTGCTCGATTCTCCTGTTTGACGAGGCGGGCGAGCGGCTGCGGCATGGGGCAGGCCCGAGTCTGCCGTCCAGTTACACGCGCGCCATTGACGGCAGCCCGATCGTTCCGGAACTGGGCCCGTGCGCGAAGGCGGCCTACCTGCGCTCGCCGGTGGTCGTCCCGGATTTCGAAACGGAGTCGCCGCAGTTCGAGTTCGGAGCCCTGGCGTTGGCGCACGGGCTGCGAGCGTGCTGGTCCACGCCGATACTGTCCTCGGACGGAGGCCTGCTGGGCACGTTTGCGATCTATTCGGGCACGCCGCGCAATCCGACGGAGCAGGACCGCCGGACCATCGAACAGATCACGCACCTGCTGGCGATCGCCATCGAGCGCAAGCGCACCGAGGAGGCGCTCCGGCGAAGCGAGGAAGCGCTGCGCGCCTCGGAACATCTGGCGCGCGGGCACCTGACGGCGCTGACCCATCTATTGGACTCGTTTGCGCGCGAGTCCGATCCGGACCGGTTGCTCGAGCATGTCTTGCGAACGATCGTCGAGCAATCGGGTGCGCACAGCGTCAGCGTCTGGCGCAGAAATGATGCCGGCGGCTGGCTCGATCTGGTGGCGGTGATCGAGGCGGGCCGGTATCAGACTGCCGATGATGCGGTCCATCCGGCCGCGAGAATTCCGATCCTTTCACAGGACCACCCGGTCTGGAGCGAGATCCTGCGCAGCGGCCAGCACGCGCTGCTGCAGGACATTGACAAGGAATCGGCGCGCATGCGCGTCGGCTCCGAACCCGGCGCCGTCTGGCATCGGGTACTGCAGGACGCCGATTCCGACCCGCCCAGAGCGCTGCTGAAGGAGCATCTTCGACGACTCGGCGTCGTCTCGATCCTGTTTGTTCCGATGCTGGTGGGCGGGAAGGTGGCCGGAATCATCGGGATCCGTTTCACGCTCGAGCGTGCCTTCCGGAAAGAAGAGATCGAGCTGACCCGGGCGCTGGCGCATCAGGCCATGCTGGCGATGCAGCTGGTGCGTCTGTCCCAGCAGAGCCGGCAGGCGGCGCTGGAGGCAGAACGCAACCGCATGGCGCGTGACATTCACGACACGCTCGCGCAGGCCTTTACCGGCGTGATCGTGCAGCTGGAGGCGGCGGCGGACGCGAACTCGAAGGGCTTGTCGAAGGAAGCCGAGCAACATCTGAACCGGGCCGGCGACCTCGCGCGCGAAAGCCTCAAGGAGGCGCGGCGTTCAGTGCGGGCGCTGCGTCCGCAGGCTCTCGAGGGCAAGAACCTGGGCGAAGCGCTGGACGCGATGTTCCGCAAGATGACCGGGGGTACCGCCGTGCTCGCTGAGCTCAGCGTCCAGGGTGCGCCGCAAAAACTTCGGCCCGAGTGGGAGGAAAATCTGCTGCATGTCGGTCAGGAGGTTCTGACCAATGCGCTGCGGCACGCGCGCGCGACGCATTTCATGGCGCGCCTGATGTTCGATCCGCAGGCCATCCGGATGGAACTGCACGACAACGGGCGCGGCTTCGATGCCGACCTCAAGACCGACGGAATCGGCCTGGTGGGAATGAAGGAACGGGTCCAGTCCATGGGTGGCGAGCTGAGCATTCGCAGCGCCCCTGGCGCGGGAACCGCGATATCGATCGTGCTGCCTTTGACCGAGAATGCCCCGTTAGCGCCATGAGTGCCGCGTTCAAAACCGAGCAAAGAGACCTGCTGGTCGACAAGATCGGCGTGCTGGTCGCTGACGACCATGTCACGGTGCGCGAAGGACTGGCGGCCATGGTCGGCCGCCAGGTTGACATGAGAGTCGTTGGAGAAGCGATCAATGGCCGCGACGCGGTCGACCTGTGGCGCAAGCACCGTCCGGACGTGGGCTTGCTCGACCTGCGCATGCCGCTATTGGACGGTGTTGGTGCGATCGACGAGATTCGCCGGCTGGATCCCTCGGCCCGCATCATCGTGCTGACCACATTCGACACGGACAACGAGATCTCCGGCGCGATCAAGGCCGGCGCCAAGGGATACCTGCTGAAAGATGCGCAGCGCGAGGAGCTGCTGGAGTGCATCCGCAGGGTGCACGGCGGCGACACGTGTATCCCGCCGTCGCTGATCGCGAAGCTTGCCGCCGGCATCAGCAACGAGCCGCTGACCGGCCGGGAGCTGGAGGTTCTGGCGCTTCTGGCGCGCGGCAAGAGCAACAAGGAGATCGGCAAGAACCTCTACATCGGCGAGACCACGGTGAAGTCGCATTTGCGCAGCATTTTCGCCAAGCTGAATGTTCTGAGCCGCACGGAAGCCATCACCGTGGCCAGCCGGCGCGGCCTGGTGCAGCTCTGACCGCGGTCCAGCCTGCCCAGCGGCCCGCACGCGGGTCGCGCCTCCCTCGAAGGAAGTAGAGCCGGCCGCTTCTTTCGCAGCACCCGCAAAACCGCCACCTGGTCAGTGGCGTTCGAGCCTGCCAGCCGTCATTCTCCGCCGGTCAGTGTCGCCTCGACGAAGGACCCGACCGTATGAGCGCGAGTTCGACCGATAAAGGCCTGTTGACGCCCGACAACTGCGCGGTGATCTTCATCGATCACCAGCCTCAAATGTTCTTCGGTGTAGCCAACATCGATCGGCAGGACTTGCTGAACAACGTGCTGGTGCTGGCCAAGGCTGCGAAGATCTTTCACCTGCCGACCATCCTGACCGCGGTCCAATCCGGGGGCTTCGGCGGGAAGATCACGCCGAAGCTGCTCGAGCTGTTCCCGAAACAGACACCCATCGAGCGCTCCAGCATGAATTCGTGGGACTGCCAGGAAATCGTGGCGGCCGTCAGGGGGACCGGGCGCAGGAACTTCCTGCTTGCTGCGCTCTGGAGCGAGGCGTGCCTCGCTTTGCCGGCGCTGCAGATGCTGGAGGAAGGCTACGGGATCTACGTCGTGGAGGATGCTTCGGGCGGAACGAGCAAGACCGCGCACGACGCCGCCATTCGCCGCATCGAGCAGGCCGGAGCGGTATCGGTGACCGCGTTGCAGGTACTGCTCGAGCTGCAACGCGATTGGAGCAGAAAAGAGCATTACGACGAAGTGATGGCGGTGCTGAAGGAGCACTGTGGTGCTCATGGACAAGGCTTCGAATTCGCAGCCGCTATGGTTCATCAAGCGCCGGCCGGCGATCCGCATTGAAATGGAGGCATTCATGAAGGCGGCAGCATGACGACCGCGTCACTGTCCGGGGCATGGGGACCTGCTGTCGTTCCCATGGCGACCGCGATCGCAAACCTGATCGAGCTCGCCCAGGCAGCAATCGAGTCGGACCGCGACACGGCCAGGGCTTGCATCACGCGGGCACTGACTCTGCTGCGCGGTGCGCGCTCGACGGCGAAATGCGAAGGCGGTCAGCTGGCCGACAAGCGACCTCGAGGCGGGCTGGCGCCCTGGCAGGTGAACCGCGTGGCCGCCTACATCGACAACCACCTGGCCTCCAGGATCAGGGTCCAGGATCTGACGGCGCTCGCCAAACTGAGCGTGAGTCACTTTTCGCGCGCGTTCAAGACCAGTTTCGGCGTACCGCCGCTGGTGTACGTCGCGATCCGACGGATCGATCTGGCGTGCGAGTTGATGCTGACGACCGAAGAGTCGACCTGCCAGATCGCCCTGGCCTGCGGATTGTGCGATCAATCCCATTTCTGCCGGGTGTTCCGGCGCGTCACCGGTGTCAGCCCCAACGTCTGGCGCAGAGCGCATTGCGCCGATCCGAAGAGCGCAGGCGACCGCGATGACCGGTACCGGGAGGTCAACGCAATCCAGGCGTCGGGGCGGGCGATGGCTTGACCCGCTTCGGTCGGAGCGACGCGAGGTAGCGCCAGCCCCCTTACCCGCCCACCGCCGTCGTCGCGACCGCCTCGGCAGGCTTCGCCTGCGCATCCTGCCCGTGAAATTTGCGACAGGTGCTGTGCACGTGCTCGTCGATGATCTGCGCCAGTCGCACGGCACCCGGCCCGGCGTAGTCGCGGTCGGCGAAGACCAGGTACAACTCGGCCCACCGTTCCGACCCCTCGCGCATCGGCAAGGGCTTGAGCAGGCCATGCTCCAGCTCGTCGCGGATCGTGTCCTCCGCGAACCAGGCGAAGCCCAGGCCCATGCAGGCGGCGCGAATCGAGGTCGCCTTGTTGCTCACGGTCCAGATCTGCTCCGCGCCCACCCAGCTGCCACTGCGGCGCTGGCTGCCGCTGTCGCGGATCACCAGGTGGCGGTGTTTGCGCAGGTCCTGCAGCGTCAGCTCGCGGCCCAGCTGGTGCAGCGGATGCTCCGGATGCGCCGCAGCCACCATGCGCATCCGCATCAGCGCGTCCCCGGCGAAGCCGGACGGCACCTGCGAACAGATCGCCAGATCGACTTTGCGCTGAAGCAATGTTTCCTCGGTGCCGCTCATCACGGTTTCGTACAACTCGATCCGCGTCTGCGGTCGCTCCTGGGCGAAGCGCGCGAAGCACTCCAGCAGCAGCCAGGTCGGAAACAGGATCTCCACGGCCAGCGATAGCTGCGGCTCCCACCCGGCGGCCAGGGTGCCGGCGGCGTTTTCAAGCGAGCCGGCTTCTTCCATCAGGGCCTTGGCGCGGCGGTACAGCACCTCGCCGGTCGGCGTCAGATGAGCCTTGCGGCCGATCACCTCGAACACCTTGACCCCCAGCAGCGACTCGAGTTTCTGCACGCCGTAGGTCACCGCCGATTGGCTCTTGTGAAGGATTTCGGCAGCTTGGGCATAGCCGCCGGCATCGACGACGGCCATCAATGCGCGCCATTGCTCCAATGTGATCTTGGGCGGGCTGGTCATCTATTCATCCAGTCGATAGATATGGACGAAATATTGTACTTTTTCATCTAATAAATCAATAGTTAAATGGTCGTCAGGGAGCCACCCCGCTCCATCGACCCCAGGAGATGTCCCATGACGACCCTGCTCCAGATCCACAGCAGCATCAACAACGGCAACGGCCAGTCCAGCCGCCTGGCGGACCATTTTGTCGCGGCCTTCCGCGAACGCAATCCGCACGCGCGCTTCGTAAAGCGCGATCTGGTGGCAGACCCGGTGCCCCATCTGACCGGCGAGCGGTTTGGCGCCTTCATCGCCAAGCCGGAAGAGCTCAGCGCCGCCCAGCGCGCGGTGGTGGCCTACTCTGACGAGCTGATTGCCGAGCTCAAGGCCGCCGACGTCATCGTGCTGGGCCTTCCGATGTACAACTTCGGGGTGCCGTCGCAGTTGAAGGCATATTTCGACCATATCGCGCGCGGCGGCGTAACCTTCCGCTACACCGCCAGCGGCCCGCAGGGTCTGCTCACCGGCAAGAAGGTCTACGTGTTCGCTGCACGCGGTGGCCTTTATGACGGCGGCCCGCTCGATACGCAGACTGGCTACGTGCGCGACTTCCTGCGCTTCCTCGGCATGACCGACGTCGAATTCGTACACGCCGAAGGCCTGGCGATCCCGGAAGCACGGGAAACGAGCCTGGCCAAGGCGACGGCCCGGGCCGTGAGGCTGGCTGCATGAACGGCCGAGATTGCTGCTGCCCTCACTTCGCTCTTGGATTTCAACCGCTAACCTGCCTCATGGAGAACCGAGATGAACCAGTTTTTTGACACCCTCAGACCGTACACGGATCTGATCGGCCGAATTCTGATTGCCGGTGTGTTCGTGCTGGCGGGCCTGGGCAAGATCAGCGGCTATGCCGCCACGCAGGGCTACATGCACTCGGCCGGCGTTCCCGGCGGCCTGCTGCCGCTGGTCATCCTGCTCGAGGTGGGCGGCGGCCTGGCGATCGTCGCGGGTCTTTACACGCGGCCGCTCGCGCTGCTGCTGGCCGGCTTCAGCATCCTGGTCGGCCTGCTGTTCCACGCCGGCTCGCCCGACCAGATGCAGCAGATCATGTTCATGAAGAACCTGGGCCTGGCGGGCGGGTTCCTGTTCCTGGTGGCCAACGGCGCCGGACGGCTCAGCATCGATCACCTGCGCAAGCGCGCCTGACCCGATCGGTCGAGCTTCAGGCTCGCACACGTTACGCACGTTTGAAGGAGACACTGATGAACGCCATCGCTCCGCGCACTCTGACCCGCGTGATCCAGTCGGTGCCCACGTCCGACGGCGCCGGCGTCAAACTGCGGCGCAGCCTGGGCAGCCAGCGCGGCCTGTACGTGGACCCGTTCCTGATGCTGGACGAGTTCTTTTCCGACAACCCGGACGATTACCTGGCCGGGTTTCCCGCGCATCCGCATCGCGGCTTCGAGACCGTCACCTACATGCTCGACGGCCACCTGCGTCACGAGGACCACCTCGGCAGCCGCGGAGACCTGGGCCCGGGAGGCGTGCAGTGGATGACCGCCGCGCGCGGCATCATCCACTCCGAGATGCCGCAGCAGACGCAGGGCCGCATGCGGGGCTTCCAGCTGTGGATCAACCTGCCGTCGAACGAAAAGATGAAGCCGGCCAGCTATCGCGACATTGCTGCGGCCGAGATCCCCGTCGTGCAGCTGCCGGGCGCAGGCGAGGTCAAGGTCATCGCCGGAACGTTTGGAAATACCGCTGGCCCGGTCAACGGCGCCGGCGCCAGGCTGTCCACCGATCCGCTGTACCTGGACGTGCGACTGCCGGGCGGGGGCGAATTCAAAGCGCCTTTGACGCCCGGTCACAGCGCCTTCGTTTACGCCTACGAGGGCAGCGCGGAGATCGGTCCGGCGGGGCAGGGCAAGGTGTTGCCTCACCGCGCCGCGGGTGTGCTGTCGGACGGCGGCGAAGTGCGCGTCAAGGCCGGCGCCGAGGGTGCGAACTTCCTGTTGCTGGCGGCAAAGCCCCTGCACGAACCCGTGGTGCAGTACGGCCCGTTCGTGATGAACACGCGCGAGGAGATCGAACAGGCCTTGGCCGACTATCGCGACGGGCGACTGGCCAGCGCCACCTGAGCCCTGAGTCCCAGGTACCCGGGCATCGACCGCGAGGCGCGCGTTCGACGCGGGCTGGTGCGTCGCATCAAACCTGCACGCACGATCCCGTGGGATGATTTGTCGTGCAGGCGACCGCATCGGGCGTTGCAGACCCGCAGTGTGGGAGCACGGCAAGGAGCCTCGGGTGGGACAGGAGGGCATGGCGCCGCAGACCGCCGATACTTTTCCGCGGCTGCTGCTTTGGCACGAGCGCGTGCGGCCGAACCACCCGGCGCTGCGCGAAAAATATCTGGGAATCTGGCAGACCTGGACCTGGGCGGACCTCGCGGCGGAAGTCCGCGTGCTGGCCGCAGCCTTGCACCGCCTGGGGCTGGCGCGCGGAGCTCACGTGGCGGTGATCGGCGAGAACCGCCCGCGCCTGTACGCCGCCATGCTCGCGACCCAGTCCCTGGGCGCGATCCCGGTGCCGATGTACCAGGACTCGATCGCCGCGCAGATGCTGTACGTGTTCCAGGACGCGCAGATCGAACTGGCGATCGTGGAAGACCAGGAGCAGGTCGACAAGATGCTCGAGGTACGCGACCGGTTCCCGGCGCTGGCGCACATTGTCTACGACGACCCGCGCGGTCTGCGCGATTACCTGCAGTCCGGACTCATCTCGTACGACGAGTTGCGATTGAGCGGCGCCGACTTCGTCGGCAGCCATCCGCGATTCTTCGACGAGCAGGTGGCCGCGGCCGCAGCCGGTGACACGGCCACGCTGTTTTACACGTCTGGCACCACCGGGCGACCCAAGGGAGTGGTGCAGACCCACGCGGCGCTGATCGACCGAGCGCGGGCGGCGACCGTTTTCGACGCCCTGGGACCGCACGAGGACGTGCTGGCCTACCTGCCGCTCGCCTGGATCGGTCAGAACATCTTCTCGTATGCACAGGCCCTGTTGGCGGGCTACACCGTCAACTGCCCGGAATCGCCCGCGACGGTGGCCAACGATATGCGCGAGATCGGGCCGACCTACTATTTCGCGCCGCCGCGCGTGTTCGAAAGCCTCCTGACCCAGGTAATAATCCGGATGGAGGACGCCGGGCGGATCAAGCGCGCCATGTTCGGCCACTTCATGGAAGTCGGCCGCCGCGTCGGGGGCCGCATCCTGGAGCGCAAGCCCGTCGGTGCCGTCCTGCGCCTGTGGTACGCGGTGGGCAACCTGGTGCTGTACGGGCCGCTGCGCAATCAGCTCGGCCTGAGCCGGGTCCGGGTCGCATACACCGCCGGCGAGGCGATCGGCCCGGATCTGTTCGCTTTCTACCGCTCGCTGGGCGTCAATCTGAAACAGCTGTACGGCTCGACCGAGACGGCGGTGTTCGTCTGCATGCAGCCGGACGGCGAGGCTCGCGCCGACACGGTGGGCCGTCCGCTGGCGGGAGTCGAACTGCGCATCTCCGACAGCGGCGAGGTGCTGGTGCGCAGCCCTGGACTGCTGAAGGAATATCACCGCAATCCGGAGGCCACCGCCGCGGTGCGCGACTCCGACGGGTGGTTCCACACCGGCGACGCCGGGCTGCTCGAGAGCGACGGTCACTTGCGGATCATCGACCGCGCCGCCGATGTCGGCCGGCTGCGCGACGGCACCCTGTTCGCTCCCAAGTACATCGAGAACAAGTTGAAGTACTTTCCTCAGATCAAGGAGGCGGTGGCCTTCGGCGACGGCCACCATCAGGTGTGCGCGTTCGTCAACATCGATCCGGAGGCGGTCGGCAACTGGGCCGAGCGGCGCGGGCTGGCGTATGCCGGCTACACGGATCTGGCCGGCAGGCCCGAGGTGCTGGACCTGGTCGCCGGCTGCGTCGACCAGGTCAACGCCGCCCTGGCGGCCGATCCACTGCTGGCCAATTCGCAGATCCACCGCTTTGTGGTGCTGCACAAGGAGCTCGACCCCGACGACGACGAGCTGACCCGGACGCGCAAGGTGCGGCGGGGCTTCATTGCGAGCAAATACGAAACCCTGGTCGAGGCCTTGTACGCGGGGCGCGAGTCCCAGTATGTCCAGACCGAGGTGCGCTTCGAGGACGGCCGCGTCGGCACCGTGGCGGCGACCTTGCAGCTGCGCACGGCCAGAACCTACGCGCCGATGGCACGGGCCGCATGAGCCGCGCAGGTTGCCGCCGTCGCGCCGCCCGGGGTGCGTCACTGCCGGGAGCACGATGGCCATGAACCCCGGCGGTGCGACCGGCGATGTGCTGCTGCAGGTCCAGCACGCCTCATTGACCTTCGGCGGAATCAAGGCATTGGTCGAC
>DASZFP010000079.1:0-7356 GCA_035939615.1 Burkholderiaceae bacterium
GCGGCAGGCCAACCAATCTGGGAACCATCGCTTGGATCGGGTCGAACCAGTGAAAGCCGCCGATGCTGCGCCGCAGTCGCGGTCGTCTGCGCTGGCGCTGGCGCGCGACGTGCTGATGACCGAATCGAAGGCGGTGGCGGCACTGGCCGACCGGCTGGATGCGCGCTTCCTGCGTGCCGTGGACCTGGTGCTGGGCTGCCGGGGCCGCGTGGTGGTCAGCGGCGTCGGCAAAAGCGGCCACATCGCACGCAAGATCGCCGCCACGTTCGCCTCCACTGGCACCCCAGCGCTGTTCGTGCATGCGGCCGAGGCAGCGCACGGCGACCTGGGCATGGTGACCGCGCGCGATGTGTTCATCGCGATGTCGTATTCGGGCGAGACCGACGAGCTGCTGACGATCGTTCCGATTCTGAAGCGGGGCGGTACGCCGCTGATCGCGATCACCGGCCACGATACCTCGTCGCTGGCCGACACGGCCGACGTGCACCTGGATTGCCGGGTCGAGCGCGAGGCCTGCCCGCTGAACCTGGCCCCGACCTCCTCGACCGCCGCGATGCTGGCTCTGGGCGATGCACTGGCGATCGCCTGCCTGGATGCGCGCGGCTTCGGGCCCGACGACTTCGCGCGCTCGCACCCGGGAGGGGCGCTGGGACGGCGGCTGCTCACGCGCGTGTCGGACGTGATGCACGCGGGCGAAGCAATCCCCGTGGTGGCCGCCGACGCCACCGTGATGGACGCGCTGCGCGAGATCTCCGGCAAGCGGCTGGGAATGACTGCGGTGCGCAACGACGACGGCACGCTGGGGGGCATTTTCACTGACGGCGACCTGCGCCGGCTGCTGGAACGCGGCGGCGATGCGCGCACCACGCGCGTGCGCGACGTGATGACCGCCAGTCCCCTGACGATCGCGCCGCACGCGCTGGCGGTGGAGGCCGCGCGCCTGCTGGACAACGGGCGCAAGAACCAGCTGCTGGTGGTCGACGACCAGGGCCGCCTGGTGGGCGCGCTGCACATGCACGACCTGATGGCCGCGCGGGTGATCTAGCCGATGGCGGGTTCCGCTTTCGCGTCGATCCGCCGTCCATCCGGGCGGTCGGCCCAGGCGGCGCTGCGCGCCGCGCGCGTGCAACTGGTCATTCTGGACGTGGATGGCGTTCTGACCGACGGGCGCCTGTATTTCGGCGCCGACGGCGAGGCGCTGAAGGTGTTCGACGTGCGCGACGGGCATGGCGTGCACCTTTTGCGCCAGGCCGGCCTCGGCGTGGCGCTGCTGTCGGCGCGCAGCTCGCCGATCGTGGCGCAGCGGGCCGGCGAGCTCGACATCGCGCCCGTGCTGCAGGGCGAGCGTGACAAGCTGGCGGGGCTCGACCGGCTGCTGGCCCAGACCGGCGCGACGGCGGCCCGCTGCGCGTACATGGGGGACGACCTGCCGGATCTGCCGGTGATGGCGAAGGTCGGATTTGCCGCCGCGGTCGCCGACGCCGTGCCCGAGGTGCGGCGCGCGGCCCACTGGATCGCCCAGGCCGAGGGCGGCCGTGGGGCGGTGCGCGCACTGGCCGAGTACGTGCTGAGCTGCCGGCAACAGTATCCGGAGCGGGCGAACGATGCGTGATCGAATCGCCTCGCTGGTCGCGATCGTGCTGCTGGCGCTGGTGACCGCGACCAGCTACTGGTATTCGCGCTCGCTGCAATCGGGCACCAAGGCCCCCGAGGCGCCGCGCCCGAACGTCGACGCCGACGCCGACCAGATCACGCTGGTCCAGTTCGACGCGGCTGGCCGCGCCAAGTACAAGCTGTTCGCCGACCAGATGACGCACTTCTGGCAGACCGACGACATGGACCTGGTCAGGCCGCGCCTGGTGAGCCTGCGGCCCGACGAGCCCCGAGTCGAGGCGGTGGCGCAGCTCGCGCACATGGAAAACGACGGCGAGCGGATCCGGCTGACCGGCGACGTGCTGCTGACCCGGGCCTCGCCCGCCGGGGTGCCGCCGCTGCGCGTCAGCACCCAGATGCTGCTCGCGCTGCCGGATCGTGACCGTTTCCTGACTGATCGGCCCGTGGTGGTCGACCGCGGCCCCGATTCGATCCGGGCGCGCGGCATGGACCTGGACAACATCACGCAGCGGGTCGAGTTCCTGGCCGACGTTGTCGACACGATCGCGCCGAAACGAAAATGAACCGCGCCAAGGCTGTTGCCTGGATCGCTTCGACGCTGGCTGCCTGTCTGGCCGCACTTTCGGCGCAGGCCGAGCGCGCGGACCGGCAGCAGTCCACGCTGATCGTGGCCGACCACCAGACGGTGGACGATTTGAAGCAGGTGTCGATTTTCACGGGTCATGTCGTGCTGACCAAGGGCACGATCCGGGTCACGGGCGAGCGGATGGAGTACCGCGAGGATCCGGAGGGCTACCAGTATGCGATCGTGACCGTTCCCTCCGATGCGCTGGCGACCTTCCACCAGCGGCGCGACGCGACCCGGCCGGGCGTGGAGGAAACCATCGACGGCGTGGCCGAACGGATCGAATACGACAACCGCGCCGACACGGTGAAGCTGTTCACCCGGGCGGTGGTGCGCCGTTTCGAAAACGGCGTGATGCGCGACGAGTTCACCGCCGACCAGATCGTCTACGACGCGCGCACTTCCCACTACGACTTGACCAGCTCGGACTCCAAGCCGGGCAGCCGGGTCTTCGCGCGGATCGCTCCGCGCGTGCCGGAATCCCCGCCCAAGCAGGAAGCGCCCAAGCCGGCCGGCGGCGCGCCGCAATGAACGCCGCCAGGCCGTTGCCGGTGGCGCTCGAGGCGGGCGCGGACAAGTCGGGGGCAGCGTTCGATGCGGCATCGCAGGCGCTGCCGCGCGGCCTGATCGTCGAGAAGCTCGCCAAGCGCTACGGGGGGCGCCTGGTGGTCAAGGATGTGTCGCTGTCGGTCGAACCGGGAGCGGTGGTCGGACTGCTCGGGCCCAACGGCGCCGGCAAGACGACCTGCTTTTACATGGTGGTCGGACTGGTGCCGCTGGATGAAGGATCGATCCGCCTCGACGGCCGCTCGATCGCCCATCTGCCGATCCATCGGCGCGCCCGGCTGGGCCTTTCCTATCTGCCGCAGGAGGCGTCGGTGTTCCGGCGGCTGACGGTCGAGCAGAACGTGCGCGCGGTGCTGGAGTTGCAGCGCGACGATCGCGACCAGCGGCTCAGCGAGGCGGCCATCCAGGAGCGTCTGGCCGAGTTGCTCAGGGACCTTCAGATCGAGGAGATCCGCACCAACGCGGCGCTGAGCCTGTCGGGGGGCGAGCGGCGCCGCGTCGAGATCGCCCGCGCGCTGGCAGCCCGGCCGCGCTACGTGCTGCTGGATGAGCCGTTCGCAGGGGTCGACCCGATCGCCGTCATCGAGATCCAGCGCATTGTCCGGTTCCTGAAGCAGCGCGGCATCGGCGTTCTGATCACCGACCACAACGTGCGCGAGACCCTCGGGATCTGCGATCACGCGTACATCATCAACGAGGGCCAGGTGCTGGCCGGAGGCCGGCCTGAGGAGATCGTGGAAAACGAGTCGGTCCGGCGCGTCTATCTCGGCGAACACTTCCGGATGTAGCGACGAAGCTGACGTCGTTGATATGAAAGCCTCCATCCAGCTGCGGCTGGCGCAGCACCTGGCGTTGACGCCCCAGTTGCAACAGTCGATCCGGCTGTTGCAGCTGTCGACCCTTGAGCTGAACCAGGAGCTCGAACAGGCGCTGACCGACAACCCCTTGCTGGAACGTGACGACGATCCGCTGGCCGGCCATGCCCGCCTGGCAGCCGACGGTGCCATCCTCGACGCCGGACGGGGCCCGGAAGGAGCTCGCGACGGCGTCGATGCGGAGGCCGCCTCGGCGCCGGAGGGCGCCGGGGGACACGAAGACGGCGCCGATGTGCCGGCGGTCGATTGGGGCGGCGCGCGCGAGTCTCGTGACGACGACGACGAACCCTCGGCGCTGGGCTGGGCGGCGGCCGAGACCACGCTGCGCGACCACCTGCGTCAGCAGCTGAGCTCGACCCAGGCCTCGCACAGGGACCGGGTGCTGATCGGACTGCTGATCGAAGCGGTCGAAGACGACGGCTACCTGCGCACCACGCTGGACGAGATCCGGGCGATGTGCCCGCCGTCCGAATCCGTCGAACTCGACGAACTGACGGCGGCGCTGCGGCTGCTGCAGAGTTTCGACCCGGTCGGCGTGGGCGCGCGCTCGCTCGACGAGTGTCTGGCCCTTCAGATCGATGCCGGGCTGCGGGCGATCGCGCCCGGAAGCAGTGCAACGCAACACCACTGCCTGACGCTCGCAAGACGAGTGGTTAGTGAGCACCTGCTCTTGTTCGCCAATCGGGATTTCGGGAAGCTGAAGAAACTAACCGGGGCCAGTGATGAACAGCTGCGGGCGGTACATCATCTGATCCATGGACTGAATCCACGGCCGGGGTTAGGCTTTGCCACAGCAGCGCCGGATTATGTCGTCCCTGACATCTTGGTGCGGCGACAGAAGGGCCGCTGGACCGCACAGTTGAATCCGGAAGTCATGCCGCGTCTGCGCGTGAACCAGGCCTACGCCACCATCTTCAAGCGGGAGAAGAGCCAGTCGTCGCATGCCTCGTGGGCGGCCCGGCTGCAGGAAGCGCGCTGGCTGATCCGCAACCTGCGACAGCGCTTTCAGACCATTCAGCGGGTCTCGCAGGCGATCGTCGACCGCCAGAGCCACTTCTTTTCCCACGGTGCGATCGCGATGCGCCCGCTGGTGCTGCGCGAGATCGCCGACGCGGTCGGGCTGCACGAGTCGACGGTTTCGCGCGTCACCGCGAACAAGTACATGGCCACTCCGTTCGGCGTGCTGGAGCTGCGCTACTTCTTCGGCAGCCACGTGGCAACCGACGCCGGCGGAGCCGCGTCGAGCACCGCGATCCGCGCGCTGATCGGGCAGTTGATCGCCGCCGAGGACCCGAACAAGCCGTTGTCGGACAGCCGGATCGCCGAGCTGCTGGGCGATCAGGGCATCGTCGTGGCACGGCGCACCGTCGCCAAGTATCGCGAGCTGCTGCACATTCCGCCGCTCGCCTTGCGCAAGTCGCTGTGAAGCAAGTCCCATCCACCGAAAGGGGGTTGCATGAATCTGATCATCCACGGCCATCACCTCGAAGTCACCCCTGCGCTGCGCGGCTACGTGCTGGGCAAACTGACCCGGATCCGCAGGCACTTCGACAGCGTGATCGATGTCGACGTCGTGCTCTCCGTGGATAAGTTGCAGCAGAAGGCCGAGATTACGGTGCGCGTGCGAGGCTCGGCGCTGCACGCCGAGTCGGTCGAACCCGACTTGTACGCGTCCATCGACGCCATGATGGACAAGCTGGATCGCCAGGTGCTTCGACACAAGGATCGTGTCAAGAACCACCCCCATGCGGCGCTGAAGCATCAGTCCGCTGCTGGCCCTCAATAAAAGAGAAGCCGGCAGCCGGCGGGCGCCGTTCCGCTGTTGCTGCGTGGCAACGGCCGCCGCCCGCCGTGGGCGCGGCGCGTATACTGCGCCGCAATCCGGTCAGGCTGATTGGGACAGATTGGCCGCTCGGTGTAAGCGGTCACACATTCACCTATTACGACTGGACCGCGGTAACGGTAGTGAGAGGGGTAAATCCGCTGCCCATCCGGGAAACCGGTGGCCGGATCACAGATACGCTGTTTAGACCGAGTGCATCCGGCGTGCCGCGAGGCGCCAGACGCCCATGAACCTGTTGTCGAAGCTTCTGCCCCTATCCAACGTCGAGTTGGACGTCGGCGCGCACGACAAACTTGGGGCACTGATCCACGCCTCGCGACTGTTCGAGGAAACCCAAGGGCTCGACGCTGCCCGGATCCTGGAATGCCTGACGGCCCGCGAGGAGCTCGGCTCCACGGGCCTGGGCAAGGAAGTTGCGATACCGCACGGCCGCCTGCGCGGCTTGAAGCGTGCTGTCGTTGGCATCTTGCGGCTGCACGATCCGATCGCCTTCGATTCTCCGGACGGCCTGCCGGTGCGTCTGCTGGTGGTGCTGCTGGTTCCCGAGCACGCGACCCAGCAGCATCTGGAAATCCTGTCCGAGCTGGCCCAGATGTTGTCGGAGCCGTCGATGCGCGAGCAGTTGCTGACTGCCGCGCAGCCGGCCGCATTGCTCGCGACCGTGGCTGCGTGGGAGCCGATTCGCCCCGCGGCTTGAAATGCTGACCTTCGAGTCGCTGTTCGAAGACAACAGCACGGCACTCGATTTGCGTTGGATCGGAGAGCCTGCCGCCGCCGGGCAGCGCGTGCTGCCCGATGCAAGCGGCATCAGCGTGCAGGCGGCCGAGCTGGTCGGACACCTGAACCTGATTCATCCGAAGCGCATCCACGTGCTCGGCGGCGCCGAGGTCGACTATGTCGACCGCATTCCACCCGGCCGGCGCGAACACGTGCTGCGCGAGCTGATCGAAGGCCGCCCGCTGGGACTGATCGTCGGCGAGGGCCGTTCGCTGCCGGAGGAGCTGGTCGCCATCGCGGGGACGGCCGGCCTGCCGATGTTCGCCAGCTCGCGCGACGCGGCCGAAGTGATCGACGTGCTGCGCATTTATCTGGCCAAACAGCTGGCGCGGCATTGCTCGATACACGGCGTCTTCATGGACGTGTTCGGCATGGGCGTGCTGATTTCAGGGCAATCGGGGCTGGGCAAAAGCGAGCTGGCGCTGGAACTGATCAGCCGCGGACACGGCCTGGTGGCCGATGACGTGGTCGACTTCGCCCGGGTCGCGCCCGACACGATCGAGGGCCGCTGCCCTCCACTGCTGGCCAATCTGCTCGAGGTGCGCGGCCTGGGGCTGCTCGATATCCGCGCCATTTTCGGCGAGACCGCCGTGCGGCGGAAGATGAAGCTGCGATTGATCGTCGAGCTGATGCGGCGCAGCGCTGCCGACAGCCTGGAAAGGCTGCCGCTGGCCGGCACCACGCAGGAGGTGCTCGGCCTGGCCGTCCACAAAGTCGTGATTCCGGTGGCCGCCGGACGCAACCTGGCCGTCCTGCTGGAGGCCGCGGTGCGCAATACGATCCTGAAGCTGCGCGGCATCGACACGATGCAGGACTTTCAGCAGCGCCAGCGCGAAGCGATGGAAGACGAAGAAGGCGCCTGAAGCGCCGACCCATCGCATCTACCGTCACCGGCAGCGCGGGCGTGGGCCCCGCATGCTGCAATTCACATCCTCGAGTCAAGTGACCAGGATGTGAATCGCCATGTTCAAACGAATTCTGATCGCCGCACTGCTGGCGACGCCACTGTGGGCGTTGGCGGCAGACTCCGCCAAGGCTACCTCGGCCGCGGGGGG
>DASZFP010000080.1:0-7528 GCA_035939615.1 Burkholderiaceae bacterium
AAGCGCGCCGGCATTTGCACAGGCACACCGTATCGCCCCTCGCCCGCGCAGCGGGAGAGGGGAGGGGGTGAGGGCTCAATCGTCGACGATCTCGATGCTGTAATCGAGCTGCGCCGTTTTCTCGAGCATCACCGTGGCCGAGCAGTACTTCTCGTGCGACAGGCGCACGGCCCGCTCGACCACGTCCCGTTTCAGTCCGCGCCCACGCACGATGAAGCGCAGTTCGATCCGGGTGAACACCTTCGGGTCGTCCGGTGCGCGGTCGGCCTTCAATTGCACTTCGCAGCCGCGCACGTCGTGGCGGCCGCGCTGCAGGATCAACACCACGTCGTACGCGGTGCACCCGCCGGTGCCTGCCAGCAGCAGCTCCATCGGGCGCGGCGCCAGGTTGCGTCCGCCCCCATCCGGCGCTCCGTCCATGCACACCAAGTGGCCGCTGCCGGTCTCGGCCACGAATGCCATGCCGGAGGGGCCTTCCCAGCGCACCGTGCTTTGCATGATTCGTTCTCCCGTCCGCCTTGCCGGCCCTGGCCGGAACGAGGTAGAATTTAAAGCTTTTCCGGACCAAAAAATGACGTCGAAGACATTTTCGGCCAAGCCGCACGAAGTGCAGCACGACTGGTTTCTGGTCGACGCCAACGACAAGGTGCTGGGTCGGCTGGCCGCCCAGATCGCGTTGCGCCTGCGCGGCAAGCACAAGCCGGAATTCACTCCGCACGTGGACAGCGGCGATTACATCGTGGTCGTCAATGCGGCCGGCTTGCGGGTGAGCGGCGCCAAGCCCACCGACAAGGTGTATTACCGGCATTCGAGCTACCCCGGCGGCGTTTACCAGACCACGTTCGTGAAGATGCAGCAGCGCTTCCCGGGACGGGTGCTGCAAAAAGCGGTCAAGGGGATGCTGCCGAAGGGGCCGCTGGGATACGCGATGATCAAGAAGCTGAAGATCTACCCGGGTGGGGAGCATCCGCACTCGGCGCAGCAGCCCAAGACGCTCGTCATCTGAGCCCGGCCGGATCGGGTCGGATCGGACGAAGTACTTACTCGGCAGTTTGATCGTTGGATCGATGGCAGGGGATCGGGGATGATCGGCAAGCACAACTACGGAACCGGGCGCCGCAAGAGCTCGGTGGCGCGCGTCTTTTTGAAGCGCGGCAAGGGCGACATCATGGTCAACGGCCGCGCCATCGACGAGTTTTTCCATCGTGAGACCGGCCGCATGATCGCGCGCCAGCCGCTGGTGCTGACGAATCATCTGACGAGCTTCGATATCCAGATCAACGTGGATGGCGGCGGAGAATCGGGCCAGGCCGGCGCGGTGCGCCACGGCATCACGCGCGCTCTGATCGACTACGACGAGACCCTCAAACCGGTCTTGTCGAAAGCCGGGCTGGTCACGCGGGACGCCCGCGAGGTCGAGCGAAAGAAGGTCGGTCTGCGCAAGGCACGCCGCCGCAAGCAATTCTCCAAGCGCTAGGCGGGTAAAAGCTACCCTCACCTCCGTCTCCTCGCCCGCGCAGCGGGAGAGGAGACGGAGGTGAGGGCGCGCGCAGCGCCTCGTGCGGCCGGACGAACGCATTTCCGCGTGACGTTTGGCCGGTGCCCCAGCCTGACCCGCATATACTTGCAAATTAAGGGTTTTTCCCCCAGGTGCCGGTCGGCAGCGCCCCGCGCGGCCCGTCCGCTGCAAGCCTCCGTCGGCGCGGAATTGGCCGGATAAAGGTCCGGATTGAAGCTATTCAAGGAGCCGCCGGCCACGGTCTAATTTCCGGTGCAACGGAAGGGCGGGCGCAGTGGGCGCATCCAAAGCGGGCGGTTCCATTCGGGCGGGCATCGTAGGCGGCACCGGCTATGCCGGCGTCGAGCTGCTGCGCCTGCTCGCCCAGCATCCGGCCGTCGAGCTCGCCGCGATCACCTCGCGCGGCGAAGCCGGCACCGCGGTGGACCGCTTGTTTCCGTCGTTGCGGGGGCGTGTCGCGCTGGCGTTCGTGGAGCCGTCGGCCGCTCACCTGGAACGCTGCGACGTGGTGTTCTTCGCCACCCCGCACGGCGTGGCGATGTCGCAGGCGCGCGAGCTGCTGGCGTCGGGAGTGCGCGTCATCGATCTGGCGGCCGATTTCCGCCTGCGGGACCCCGCCGAATTCGAACGCTGGTATCGAATCGCGCACGCGTGCCCGGATCTGCTGAGCGAAGCGGTCTATGGCCTGCCCGAAGCCGCACGCGAAGCGATCCGGCGGGCCCGCATCATCGCCATTCCCGGTTGTTATCCGACCAGCGTGCTGCTGGGCTTGCTGCCGCTGGCGCGCCTCGAGCGCGAGCGCGCCGGCGCGGTCGAGTGGCAGGGCATCATCGCCGATTGCAAGTCGGGTGTCAGCGGGGCCGGGCGCAAGGTCGAGCTCGACCTGCTGGCGGCGGAGGTGTCGGAGAATTTCCGCGCCTACGGCGTCGCCGGGCACCGGCACCACCCGGAAATGGAGCAGGAGCTGAGCGCGGCCACGGGCGTTGCGGTTCGGCTCACCTTCGTGCCGCATCTGGTCCCGATGATCCGCGGGATCCATTCGACCCTGTACGTGCGCCTCGGATCGGCAGCTGACCAGGACCTGCAGCGGCTGTACGAGAGCTTCTACCGGGACGAGCCGTTCATCGACGTGCTGCCGTCCGGCAGCTGCCCCGATACGCGCTCCGTGCGCGGCTCCAACGTGGCGCGCATCGCGGTGCACCGGCCATCCTGCAATCTGGCCATCGTGCTGGTGGTCGAAGACAACCTGGTCAAGGGGGCCGCCGGCCAGGCGGTGCAGGCAATGAACATCGCGTTTGGCCGGCCCGAGACCGAGGGCCTGGACCAGATCGCGTTGATGCCCTGACCGCACCGATGCGCCGCAAGCTGTGGCTGCGAAACATGTCGGTGAGCGCGCCTCGCGTGACGGTGCGCTCGTCGCTGCCATGGCCGATGCGGGCGCTGCTCGGATTTCTGGCCGCGGCGCTGGCAGCAGCGGCCGGGATCGCGATCTACGAGTACGGCCGCGACATTGCCGGCCCCGATCGACGCCAGCTCGCGACCGAGATCGAGCAGCTGACGACGCAGCTGCACGAGACCGCCGCCGAGCGCGACCGCAGCGACGCGCTGGCCAACGCGTACGAAGGCGAATTGAAGGTCGAGCGGGCGGCGCAGGAGCAGCTGATGCAGCAGGTGCGCACGCTGGAGGACGAGACCACGCGGCTGAAGGAAGACCTGGCCTTCTACGACAGCCTGCTGCCCGCCGGCAAAAGCGACAAGGGAATCGTGATACGCAGCTTCCGGCTGCAGCCCGATGACGAGTCCTCCCGGATGAGATTCCGGCTGCTGATCCAGCAAAGCGGCAAGGCTGACCACGACTTCGTCGGCTCCGTACAGATGGAGGTCCGCTTCACCCAGAATGGAGGCACCTTCATTTACGAGCTGCCGGAGGCGGAGGCCACGACGGAGCGCGCCAAGGCATTCCAACTGTCGTTTCGCCACTACCAGCGGCTGGAGGGCGCATTCACGCTGCCGAGCGGTGCGGTGGCGCACTCGGTGCTGGTACGCGTCGTGGCGGCCGGCGAGACCCAAACCCAGCAGAGTTTCACGCTTTGAGCACCCACCGATCGATATACCCTTGTCGCAAGTGACGGAGGCAAACATGTTTGGTAAGAAGGCAATCCCACAGGAAATCGGCAGCCTGATCGGCGCCGGTACGACCGTGACCGGCGACCTGCACTTTTCCGGCGGCCTGCGCGTCGACGGGGTGGTGCGAGGGGCGGTTCGCTGCACTGAAGGCGAAAAGGCCGGCATGCTGATCATCAGCGAGCACGGCACGATCGAAGGCGAAGTGCGCGCCGGCCACATCGTGGTGGCCGGCCGGATCCAGGGTCCGGTCCACGCGGCCGAGCTGATCGAGCTGCAACCGAAGGCGCGCGTGCAGGGCGACGTGAACTATCGCGCGCTGGAAATGCACCATGGCGCCGTTGTCGAAGGGATGATGGTGCACGTCCCGACCGAAACCCGCACGGGCCTGAAGCTGGCTTCGAGCGCGCCGCGGCCGGAGCCGGTCGTGATGGCGAAGTGACGGCGCCGCGAGGCGCTATTGCCCCTGACTGGACTGCGGTGAGATCAACCGCTGGAACATCGCCATCACGGCCGGTAGCGGCCGAGGCACCGCGGGCTCCTGGAATTGCTCCCAGCCGCCGCCGAGTCCGCGATACAGGTTGACGAATTCCTCCGCGACCGAAGTCTGGGCCAGCGCGAACTGATCCTCCAGATCGTATTCCTGGCGCTGGGCATCGATCACGTTCAGAAAATCGGTCAGTCCCCGGTCGTAGCGCTGGGTCGCCAGGTCCGTTGCGCGTTGGCTCGCGATGACCGCTTCGCCCAGGGCGCTCAGGCGCTCCTGCTGCGCAACGTAGGATTGCAGCGCGGCGTCCACGTCCTGCACGGCAGCCTGGACCGTTTGCTTGTAGTGGACGAGCTGTTCCCGGGTCTGCAAGTCGGCGATCTTGACCTGCGCGTCCAGCACGCCAAAGTCGAGCAACGGAAAAAGCGCCCCGTACCCCGCCGACCAGATGTGCTGGCTGCTGACCGGTGAGAACCCCGGTCCGACGCCCTGCGCGCCCACGCCGGCGGTTAGCTCGATCTGGGGAAATAGCAGTCCAGTGGCCACGCCGATACGCGCAGTGGCACCGGCCAGTTGCCACTCCGCCTCGCGGATGTCGGGACGGCGCCGAATCAGGTCCAGCGGAATGCCCGGCGCAATCCTGTCCGGCATGGGGGGAATCAACCCCGGTGCCGACAGCTCGGATGCCAGATCTTCAGGAAACAATCCCAGCAGCACCGCGATCGCCTGCTGGGTGGCCAGAATCTGGGCCCGCAGCGGGTCGATCTGAGCCCGCACCGTCGACAGCTGCCGGCGTGCCAGCGTCACGTCGAGCTCGTTGATGATGCCGCGCTCGAAGCGGGCCTGCACCACGTTCAGCAGATCCTGGGCTGCGCGCACGCTTTGCAGCTGCACCGCCAGCTGCATCTGCAGGCCGCGCAAGTCGACATAGGCCCGCGCGACATCGGATATCACCGTGATCTGCACCAGGTCGCGCGCAGCCGCCGCTGCCTGGGCATCGTAGTGGGCCGCCTCGATTTGGCGGCGCAACCGGCCAAAGACATCGAGCTCCCAGGCGGCATCGAACCCCGAAACCCTGTCGATCTGCCCGCCCGTGGGGCGGCGATCGGCGGTTGCCAGTCCGGTCGGGATCCGGCCGCCGCGTGCCAGATCGCTGCCGGTTCCCTTGCCGCCGCCGACCGCGGCCGCAACGCGGGGCAGCGCATATCCGGCCGCCGCCATCTCGAAGGTCCGTGCCTGCTGCAGGCGTGCCAGCGCGATCTCCAGGCTGGGATTGCCCTCCAAGGCGCGGTCCACCAGTGAATCGAGCTCCGGATCGTGCAGCGCCCGCCACCAGGAGGCGATCTCGACCGATGACGATCCGGCACCGTCGGCTGGAGCGGCCGGCTGCCGGGTATCGGTGAACCGGTCGGGCAGGTTGACCTGCGGCGGGCGGTAGTTCGGTCCCACCGCGCAGGCGCCGAGCAGGCCGGCCAGCGCGGCCGCCTGAAGGCGGCCCGTCCAGCGGCTCGCCAGGGCCCTGTCAGTGCGGCGCGGCACCGTCGCTCTTGGCCGACGCCAGACCCCCGCCCGGCGGGCCGCTGTCGGTCGATTCGTTCACGCTGACCTGCTCGCCGTCGGCGATCAGGCTGCTGATGTTCAGAGCGACCTTGTCGCCCGGCTTTACGCCGGAGGCGAGCTCCACCACGTTGCCTTCGTCGCGGGCGATCGTCACGTTGACGAAGCGCACCCGGCTGTCCGCATCGATCAGCGCGACCTGCGGACCCTTGGGGCGGAACAGCAGCGCCGCTGCCGGAATCTGCGGCCGGCCGGTCTGATCGACGCTGAACCCGACATCGACGTACATGCCCGGTATCAGCAGCCGCTCGCGATTGGGCAGGTCGACTTCGACTTTCAGTGTGCGCGCCTGCGGGTTGATGGCCTCGGAGGTGCGCGTCACGGCGCCCTCGAACACCCGTCCCGGCAGGGCGCTGGTGCGAACGTGCACGGGTATGCCGGCGCGCAACAGTTCGGCCGATGCGCTTTGCGGCACGTCCACGAAAACCCGCATCGGACGGTCCTGGCTGATGCGGTACAGCGGCGAGGTGGCCGCAGTGCTGCCGGCCGTCACCAGGTTGCCGATGTCGATGCGACGCTCCACCACGATGCCGTCATAGGGGGCCGTCACGTGCTTGAACTGGGTCATGGTGGAAATGTTGTCCACCTCGGCCTGGTTCAGCGCCACTTGGGCGCGCGCGGCGTTCAGGCGGGCGATCGCGCTGTCGTAGTCGGCCCGCTTGGCTTCGCGCTCCTGCTCCGAGACGACCCCTTTGGGAGAGTCGCGCCAGCGCTCGTACGTCGTGGTGGCAAATTCGGACTCGGCTTCGCGCACCCTGACCTGTGCCTGCGCCGCGTGCAGCTGGGCTTGCGCAGCAGCGAGCTGGGCGTCCAGTTCCGGGGTGTCGATCAGCGCCATCACCTGTCCCTTGTGGACATGGTCGCCGATGTCGACCGTCCAGGCGGCCACGTAACCGTTGACGCGCGAGTAGATCGTGCTTTCCAGCCAGGCCGCGGTCTCGCCGGGCAGGCTCAGCGGCCGGTCGCGTTCGGCCGCGTGCACGGTGGTCACGACGACGGCCGGCCGGCGCGAGGCCTCGCTCTTCGACAGGGCTGCCAGCTCGCTGCGTTCGTGCGCTTTGAGCAGGCTCACCACCGCGAATCCGACCCCCAGGGCGAGCACCACGGCCAGAGCAAGGCGCTTGATCTTGCGGCCGCTGCCGGGGGAGAACGCCACCGATACGCGCCCTTCCTGGTCCGGATGTGCTGGAGGGTCATGTTCCACGTCGCTCGCCTATCGGATATCAATCGGAGCCGTCTGTGGGCCGGCTGCAGGATGGTGCCGCCGCAGAAGCCGGTACATGGTGGGTACGAACACCAGCGTCGCAAAGGTGGCGAACAGCAGACCGCCGATCACTGCCCGCGCCAGTGGCGCGTTCTGTTCGCCGCCCTCGCCGACGCCGAAGGCCATCGGCATCATCCCCAGGATCATCGCGCCGGCGGTCATCAGCACCGGCCGCAGCCGCGTATAGCCGGCCGTCACCGCCGCAACGAGCGAATCGTCGCCCTGCTGCATCCGTTGATTGGCGAACGTCACCACCAGGATGCTGTTGGCGGTGGTCAGGCCGATGCACATCAGCGTGCCCATCAGAGCCGGAACGCTCAGATGGGTCTGGGTCAGAAACAGCATCCACATTACTCCTCCGAGCGCGAACGGGACGGCCGTCAGCACGATCGCCGGGACGATCCAGCTCTGGAAGTTGATCACGAGGAACAGGTACACCAGGATGACTGCCAGCGCGATCCCGGTGAAAAGCCCGGAATAGCTCTCGACCATGGTCTCGACCTGCCCGCTGAGGACG
>DASZFP010000081.1:0-18253 GCA_035939615.1 Burkholderiaceae bacterium
AGCTGAACCGCGGGGTGGCATTGGTCACGCCCACGTCGGCAGCGACCAGCGGCAGCAGTACGGTGTTGCCGTCGGTAGGCGCCGTGGCAAAGAATTCCAGCACCCCGCCTCCATGCACCAGGTCGAACACCGCCACCACGAGCTCGCCGTTGGGCAGGCCAGTCGTCAGGGTTCCCAGATCCGCCGCCTCAACGTCAAAATCCGGGGCGGTATGCCCGTTCAGAGTCAGCAGAATGTCATACGTTGTGGTGGCGGGGTTGGACGTGCGACCGAAGGTGTTCACGGCGAACACCAGCATCGGGCCGTTGGTCGGGTCGATGAAAGATTGGACGCCCACCGCGCGCAGTCCGATCGAACCCAGGTTCGCGTGGTTTCCGCGCAGGCCCCAAGCATAGAAGTCTGCGGTGCCGGCCACAGAGTTCGACCGGTTGCTCAGCTGTACCGTGGCCGACCCGCGCTCCTGCAGGTCGCCACTGAGCTGCGCGCGCACCTCGGAGCGGGCCCGCGGCACCAGATAGTAGGGCACGCTCAGCGCCGTCCCATTGTTCCCGCTGGTCGGGGTCAACACGATCCGGCCCGACACCTGGCGGAAGGCGCTCGAGTCCCCTGCGGTCGCAACCGGCACCGTCAGACTGACATTCAACTTCCGGCTTTGGTGTCCCGACACGGTGATCGACGTCGAGTTCACCGTGGCCGTGTGCGGCGAGCCCGCTCCCGGCACCACCGAAACCGAGAAGCTGGCCGAGGAGCTGCCGTGGTTTTCAACGGTGATCTGTGCGCTGCCGTTGAAATCCTCGGTGACTTCGGCCACCCCGAAGCTCAGGCTGGCAGTGCCGTCCTTTGCGCGCGCGATCACCGACGTGCGGGTGGCCGGGAACGGCTGCACCAGCCCGTTGCCGCCCTTGCGCGCCGAGTAGCCGACGACCTGCGTCGCGTCGGCGGTGTTGACCACCGAGGCGGCCACCTCCTCCGCCTCCCACTCGGGATGCGCCTGCACTGCCAGCGCGGCGCTGCCGGCAACGTGTGGGGTGGCCATCGAGGTTCCGGACTCGAACAGCCCCTGGTTGCCGGTACCCATCGCCGTGGAGAACACGCTCACCCCGGGCGCCGAGATGTCGGGCTTCAAGTGGCCGTCACCCGGGCGCGGCCCCGCGGAACTGAACGAGGCGAACTGGCGGAACGTTGGATTGGCAATCGTGGTGCTGGCAAAGGTGGTCGACGCCGCAGCCACCAGAGCGGCACCGTCCCCGGAAGTCGCAGAAGGTCCCTGCACGCCGAGGAACGGAATCGTGACCGTGTAGGCGATGCCCGTGTCCGGGTTGGAGTTGATCGGCCCCTCGTACGGCGGGTAGCCCGCCGCGTTGTTGATCATCGCCACCGCCGCAGCGCCGGCCTGCTGCCCGAAGATGGCGCGCGCAACGCGGGCGCAGGTGCCACGCCTCGTAACCACGAGCTTGCCGGTAACGTTCGCCGCCGTGTATTCGGCGGGGTTACAACCGATCGAGACTCCGCCGGTTGAATCCCGCAACACGACCACATTCAAGGACGAACCGTTGTTGGCGGCGATCCCGTTAGCGTCCAGAACGGTGATAGTGCCGCTGGGCGAAAGCGCAAGGGTCTCGCCGGGGAAGCTGTCGTGCGAATCGATCGCGGCGACGCTGATCGCCTTGTCCCCGGAGCCCGGGTTGGACGTGATATATGGGCTCGTGCCAGCGTTGCCCGAGGCAGCGGCCACCACGATACCGGCGTTGACCGCGTTCTCCGAGGCCTCGGCATCCGCAGCGTCTTCGGAGCCGAAGTCCGCGCCAAGCGACATGCTGATCACCTGCATGTTGTTCGCAACCGCCCAGTCGATGCCTTCAACGACCACGTCCGTCGTGGCGCTGCCGCTGCAGCCGAACACCCGCACGGCATACAAGTCGGCAAGCGGCGCAACGCCCGGCCCGATAATGAAGGATTTAGCGGGTGTCGAAGCGTCGTACGCTCCCGCGTAGGTCGTGCCATTGGCGGCTACACCGAAACCGGTCGCGGTTCCCGACGTGTGACTGCCGTGGCCATTGCAGTCGAGCGGGTTGGGATCGGGGTGCGGCGTGTTCTTGGCCGGATCCGCGGAGCCTGCATCGTAAGCGTCGCCCACCAGGTCCGTGCCGCCTTTGACTTTCGGCGCCCCCGGGCCGAACAGCGCCGGGTCGGCCGGCTCAGTGCTGTGGGCGAATGCGTTCTGGAAGGCAGCTGCGGTACCCGGACCGCCGAAGTTCGCGTGCGTGTAGTCGACGCCGGTATCGATGACGGCGACCCTGATGTGCTCGCCGTGCAGTCCCGGCGGACCCTGCCACGCGCTGGGAGCACCGATGAAGGGCACGCTGTGCGCGTTGTCCAGGTGATAGGTGCGCACTCCCTTGACCTCCACCACGCCTGGGAGCTTGGCGAAGGCCGCGATCTGCCCGGGAGTCCCCCGGACCTTGATTCCGTTGATGGCGTGCTGGAACTGGGCCATCACCTTGCCGCCCATGGCTTCAATGGTGGGCACGATCGCGTCCTGCTGAGCACGCAGGGTCTGCTCGATGGCTTGCCGGTCGGTTTCGGAAATCTGCTTGCCCGGCGCCCGGCTGCGCACGACGGCCACCGGATCGCCCGCCATCTTCAAGACAACGGTCTGCGGGAGTTGATTTAACGGGGCAACTTGCTTCAGATCTCCTGAAGCACGAACCAGGTGGCGGCCGGCGGCAGCGCTCTGAGCAAACGCAGCATCGGAGCCGAACGTGAAACCAATGGTGCAGGCTGTAGCGGCCAGGACAGCCGCCGCAATACGGGTGGTCGACATCTTCCCCTCCAACGTCAGTGGTACTGCCGCGTACTTCTGTATCCGCTTTGGATTCCTCATAGGAACCCTCGCGGACTCGAATGATTTTCTATTGATAGCGACTATACCGATGCACAAACCGCCGCGCCATTGCCGGGGAGCAGATTTTGCTCCAAGAGTCCCGCCGGCCTTAAGGTGTGTGCTGCTAAAGCCTCGAAAGGTTCAAGGCGAAGATTGTCCGGCTGTCGCGCGTATCGGGATAGGGAACAATACCCAGGCGAGAAATCAGGGGGCGATTCGAAACCGGCGCTTCGGCCGCGCCGAGGTGCCGTTGCGCCGGGCGTATAGTCGAATCATGCTGTTCCGCTTCATTGGCCCCGGGGCCGCATCACTGGCGCTCGCTGTCACGGCCACGCTGCCTTTGCTTGCGGTGGCCTGCGACGAGCCGACCGCGCGGCCGACTGCGCCCCATGCCGAAGGCGATCATTCCAAGATCGCCTCCAAACCGGGCGACGTCAAAGAAACCAAGCCGCCTGCCACGGGCTGGAACACGTCCGGGCTAAGCGACGCCGAACTGTCGAAAAGGTTGATATTGCGCTGCCACGCACGGCCGCAACTGTGTGCGAAGCAGCCCGATGAAGCCGATCCCGGACCACCCCGCGATCCGGCATCAGGCAAGGGGCCGCCTCAATAAAAAGGGCGCTGCCGCGAAAAACGCAGCAGCGCCTGTTGGTCGCGACCGTCTGAACGGCGAGCGCGCCCCGGTCAGTCCCCCGACGACAGGTCCAAGCTCCAAATGCCGCGACCGTGCGTGGCGGAGTACAGAACCCGCGCTGCACTGTCGACCGTAATGCCGTACACGGCTACCAGCGGCAAGCCCGGTGCCGCCGTGCGCCACTGGTGACTTTCCGGGCTCAGCGCCACCACTCCGAAATCGGTCGCGGCATACAGAGTCCCGGTGGCCGAATCGAGCGCGATGCCCGTCACCGGCATGTCACCGAGATTGAAACTGCGGTCGGTCCACGTGGCGGTGCCGCTGCCGGGGTGGTATCTGACCTCGAAAACGTGACCGGGCGCGGTCGGGGTATAGGCGTTGTAGCCGGAGAACGATACGAAGGCATGGTTCGAGTTTTCCGGATCGATCGCCACGCCGCTGATGAACCGGGTGGGCTGCGATGCGGTGTCGACACGGTTGAACACGACCGCCGTCGGATCTGCGGCATCGGCGTTCTTCGTCACGAACAATCGCCCGCGCCGGGTGGCCACCCACATCGTCGACGGGTTCTGCGAAGCACGGGAGATCGACACGACGTAGGAACCGGACTTGTCGGTCCCGTAGACGGGCCCGACGAGGTCTCCCGCGTTGTTCGGTCCGGCCGGCCCGCCAAGGGCGACCCAATCCCCGCAGGGCACAGAGAAATCCCCGAAGAATTCATTGCAGTGCACGTCCAGATAGGCTTGCGCGCCGCCATCATCCTGCGTGCGGAACACGTGCTGCAGCCCGATGAACCAGGTTCCGGCGACCGCCGGGTCGGCAATGATCGGCACGTAAAAGGACGCTGCCTCGACGCTCGCGAACAGCGGATCGGCGGTCCAGTCCCACGTCAGCGGGTTGTTCTTGTCGAAATTGACGTCGGTCTGGGCTGAGGTGTAGGTGTGCATGCGATTGGCCGACTTGCCCAGGCTGATGCCGGAATTGCCTCCGTCTCCAAAGATGGTCTCGAACCAGCTTGCCGTCGTGCCGTCGTAGGCCCAGGTTCCGTTGTCCTGCGTCCCACCGATCAGATCATTGCGGGGATTGTTCGGATTGAACGAAAGGCTCTGGAACTGCAAGGTGCGCAGACCGTCGTTCAGCGTCGAGATCGTCACCGGAATCGCCTTCAGCCACGCCTGGCAATCGGCCAGATCCGCGGGCTTGAGGCCGCGTGTGCCGCAATCGGCCGAATGATCGGCGAAGGTTCCGCTGGTACGCACCAGGCCGCCATCGGATCCGAAGAACCCGAGTTCGTGATGGCCGGGAGCAAAGACGGCCGCGTGCTGGTCCGGATGCATGCCGTACGGCGGTGATTGGGTGTCGTTGGTCATGTCGGTAAAGTGCACGCCCGCATCGGTCGACCGCTGTACCGCGCGCCCGTTGGATGGGCCACCCAATTCCGAATAAGCCATCGATCCGCCGATGTACACCGTGTCCGGACGCCCGGGAGGTGAAACGACGTACATGTCATACCAGCACTGGCTCTCGCAGAAGTTGTACGAGCCGAATCCGGGCGTACCGGAAGTGGAATTGGACAGCTTGGTCCAGCCGCTGTTGACGCCGCCGCTGGTCAACGCGGCCGCCGCCACATTGGCGTTGTCGACCCGGTAAAAGTCGGCGGCGCCGGGTCCCGTGTCGCCCACGTAAATGCGCAAGCCCTCTTCCCGGCCGACCAGCGCAAATTCCGTGCGCGACGTGGACGAAGTGCCCACCGCGCCGGCGCCGGCGGAAGCGAACACCTGCTCGTAGCCACCGGCGGCTGCGGTTCTGTAAAGACCATAGTCGAACACCGACAGGTAGATCCGGGTCGAGCCGTTCTCTCCGAGCGAGGTTGGGTCGACCGCAACCCGGCTCACCCCACCGCGGAAAAAGTCATTTCCGCTGGCGCTCGCCGGATTCACCGTGTCGCTCGTGACGCTGAAAGCAAGCGAAAACGTCGCGCCACCATCATGGGACTCGTACAGGCCGACGGGCGGCGCACCGGGTGGCGAAAAGCGGCCGCCGTTGACCGCCGAAGCGCCATGCCGCGCCACGGCCGTTCCCATGAAGATGTGTTGCGTATCGCGCGGGTCCACCGCGATCCCCGCGACCGAGCGGTCGTGGGCGACGGCGAGGCTTCCCGGCACCAGCGACCAGGTCTGGCCGGCGTCGGTTGACTTGTACAGGCCCAGACCCGCTTCGGAATCGCTCGAGCCGTTGCCTTCGCCGGTGCCAACGTACAACGTCTGCCCGGACGAATCGGTCGGGTCGACCAGCAGCGAGCCAATCGCGTTGGTCGGAATTCCGTTGTTGGCGCTGGTCCATGTGGGCGTCGAAGCCAGGGCGTCGGCAGTGACCCAGACGCCGCCGCCGGCGGCGCCGACGTACAGCCGACAGTCGCCGGACATGCATCGGTGCGAGATCGCCAGCGACGTGATCCGGCCTGAGGTGATTGCCTGCCGCCCGGAGAACGTCAAGACTGCGGGTTCGACCGGAGTGAACGGACCCAGCTCGGTCCAGCTGGCCGCATGCTGGGGTGGAGCACTCTGCAGCACGTCGAAGGCTCCGGCGGCCGTGCGGTGCTGGGAATAGTGCACATGGGCCGCCGGAAACGCACGGTTGTCGTACTCGTAACCGGAGCGCTCCCCGGGGTTGTCTTCCAGAAACCCGCCGATCTTGGCGAAGTGCGACTGCAGGGCACTCTGCGCTAGTGCACCACCTGCCGGCAACAGGCATCCCACCAGCGCAGCGGCAAAAGATCTCTTGAACGTGATCGTCACGACGACTCCTCCCCTGTGCGTTGCATCGTTTGCCGACGCTGTGCAATTAGCGATCGGCGTTTATAAAACCTTTTCTTGATCCAGGCGATGGGGTGGTCCCCGCCATCCTGGTGTGATGGTCGGCTGGCCGCAGCATGAACGCCCGGTGCGAGCCCCTTGAGGGCTCAACAAGTTCAACCGGAACTAGCCGAAATCGGGGATGGGTGACTGCAGAAATGCGCGGCCGCCGGTGCGGGAGTGCCTTCAGGTGCTCTCGCGCGCGAGTGCAAACGGGGCACGCTATCTTTATTCGCGGCGGGGGCGCCGCCAGGCCCGGCTGTCGGCAGCCGGCTAGACGAAAATCAGATAGAGCAGCCCGCCCAGCAAGGTCCATTTCAGGACGTAGTAGCTCGTCCGGCTTTTTGCCTTCAGGGCCTTGGCGCGCAGGCGCAACTGGTAGAAGCCGCCGAACATCCGGTTCAGGGCTCCGATTTTCTCGCCCTCGACGTTCTGGGTCGCTGAAGCCTTCATCACGTTGCGCGCGAACCATCGGTTCACCGCCGTCATCACGCGACTCTTGAGCGGCCGCTCCACGTCGCAGAACAGGATCACGCGCTGCTGCTGGGTCGTGTTCTCGGCGTAGTGGATGAAGGTCTCATCGAACATCATGGCCTCGCCGTCGCGCCAGAAGTAGCGCTGGCCGTCGACCACGAGGTAGCACTGATCGCTGTTGGGCGTGATCAGCCCCAGGTGAAATCGCAGCGAGCCGGCATACGGATCGCGGTGCCGAACCAGGCGGGCCCCCGGCGGCAGCGAGGCGAACATGGCGCCTTTGATGCTCGGAATCGCGCCGAGCAACTCGAACGTGCGAGGGCACAGGCGCTGGGCCGAGGGCAGATCCTCACCGTACCATTTCAGGTAGAAGCGCTTCCAGCCGGTACGGAAAAACGAATTGAAGCCCATATCGTTGTAGCCAGCCGCGGCCCGAATGAACCCTTCGTCGTTCAGCCGCTCGGCCTCTTCGCGGATCTCGCGCCAGTGGGACGTCAGCGGCTCCAGCTCGGGAAACTGCTTCGGATCGATGAACCCGGAGGATCTGACCTTCGAAAACGCGTACATCAGCGCGTTGTAGGGCGCCAGCAGCACCGTGAAATCGGTCAGCGCCCGCACCAGGCCAAAGCGCACCCGTCCGCGCAGGTGCACGTACAGCGCCGACAGCAGGAAGACCGCGAGCACGATGTGCCGCGGAGCGGGCGTCCAGATGGCCATGAAGCCCGATGTTAGTCCGTTTCGCCGCCCCCGCCGGCTGGCGGCTCGGACGTCGGGACAGCGGACCGCCGCGCGCGCCGCCGCCGCCCCATCACCCCGATCAGGCCCGCCGCCAGCGCGCCCAGCGCGAAACCGCGCGTCCGTGGTCCGCCCGCGCGCAGTACCGCCGCCGCACCCGCGACCGCCCACCGGACCCAACGGGCGCGATCGAGCGCAGCGGCCGCTGCCGCGAGCCATCCCAGCGTGCGCCCGCGCCCGCCCAGCGCGTTGGCAACCGAACCGATCGCATCGGCCGCGCGCCGGAGCGGATCGAGCCGACCGGAGAGGTCCTGTATCGCCAGCGACAGCTCGAGGCGGTCTGCCGCGGCGCGCGCCCGCAGCAGCTCCAGGTGCACCTTGCGATCGCCGCGGTGCCGTTTCATGGTTTCGGTTGCGGCCCGGCGCCGGGACCCGGGCCGAACACGGCCTCGCGGTCCCTGGCCAATTCGGCCAGCGTCTGCGCGAGCAGCGGCGGGCGAGCCTGAAGCGCCCGGCGCAGCCGGTAGAACAGGTATCCGGTCGCGATCGCATAGATCAACGTCAGAACGCCCAGCGAGTACCATCCCAGGCGATCCCAGGCCACCGCCACGATCGTCACCGTGGCCACGATCAGCGTCAGTGCCAGCAGCGCGGTCGCGCTCAGCGCCCACAGCAGCCAGTGCAACGCATCGGCACCGGACTGCGTCAGCTCGACAGCGGCGAACTGGGCGCGCGCCAGCAGCAGCGACGAGGCCGCTCTGGCTGCCCTGCGCAGGGGGCCCATGGCCGACGCGCCCGCCGCCCGCCTCAGCGCCGCGCCACCAGCACGCCGATCAGCAGGCCCAGAGCGGCGGCCGCCCCAATCGAGCTCCACGGATTCTGATGGACCCACTGGTCGGCCGCGTCGGCGGCTTCTCGAGTGGCCCGGATCGCGTCGTGCTGCAGCCTCTCCAGCTTGTCCTGGGCTTTTTCCAGCGCGTCGGTGGCCCGATTGCGCAGCTCGGCAGCCTGTTCTCCGCCGGCCGAGGCGGCTTGACGCATCAATCGCTCAACGTCGTCCAGCACGTCCTTGACGTCCGACACCAGCTTGTCCCGGGTGACCGTTTCCATGGTGTTTCCTCCGCTCGATGAACCACGCTAGACCGCAATCGTAACGCCTACTTGACTCCGGTCAGGGGGCATCGCGATCATTGCCCTTCTTCCCGACGGGCAGCGCCACCCCTATGTCCGCAATCAACCCGGAGCCGGCTCAACCGCCCAGGCTGCGCACGGTGCGCTCGTTCGGTGCAGGGCGCGGCCGGGTCACGCGCGCCCAGCAGCGTGCCTACCAGCATGATTTCCCGCGCTACGCGCTGCCGTTCGCGGCACGCCCGATCGAGCCGTCGGCCTGCTTCGGGCGCGAGGCGCCCCTGGTTCTGGAAATCGGCTTCGGCATGGGAGAGACCACGGCGGCGATCGCGGCAGCGCACCCCGAGCTGGACTTTGTCGGGGTGGAGGTGTTCGCTGCCGGGATCGGTTCGCTCGCGATGCGCCTGGCGCGGCTGCACCTGACCAATGTGCGCATCGTCGAGCGCGACGCGGTCGAGGTCGTGCGCGACATGCTCGCCCCCGGATCGCTCGCCGGAGTTCACATCTTCTTTCCGGATCCGTGGCCCAAGGCGCGCCACCACAAGCGCCGCCTGATCGCGCCGGGTTTCGTCGCCAGCCTGTCCAGCCGACTGCTGCGCGGGGGCTTCGTCCACTGCGCAACCGACTGGCAGCACTACGCCGAGCAGATGATGCAGGTGCTGTCGCAGGAGCCGAGCCTGCGCAACCTGCATCCGGGCTACGCGCCCGCGCCCGCCAATCCGCTGTGCGAGCGCCTGCAAACCAAGTTCCACACGCGCGGCCAGCGCCTCGGCCACGCGGTATGGGACCTGGTGTTCGAACGCTTTTAGAGCGATGGCAGCAAGGTGGGTAAGCCCGCTACGCTGGCCGCTCACCCCTCTCCCCTTGGGGAGAGGGGCCGGGGGCGAGGGGCCGTTAGGGTCCCTTCAACCTAACTTACTTCTCGACGATCACCCCACACGCCAGCCGCGGGCCCGAATTGCCGGCAGGCTGCGATCTGAAGTCGTCCGGATCGCGGTGGACGATCACGCTGCGCCCGACCACGTCGGTGCCGCCGCTTCCGACCGTCAGGTAGGTGACCTCGAACGACGTGTGCACCTCGCCCTTGTCATCGGCTTTCAGGTTCGGCATGTCTCCGGCATGATGGGGCGGATGGCTGTACATCCCGTGGGCCACCCCTTCGGGATTGAAGTGACCTCCCGCGCTCATCCCGTCGGGCGCGGAGCAGTCGCCCCGCTCGTGCACGTGAAAGCCGTGCTCGGAGTTCGGCGCCATCCCGGCCAGGTCGACCTTCACGCGCACCTCGCTGCCGGACTGCCGGAATTCGACCTTCCCTGCCACCGTATTGCCCTGGGTGGCCTTGACCTCTGCGACCGCGACCGCGCCGCCCGAGTCCCACAGCGCGTCCCATCCCGACGAGAACGCCGATCCGACCGAGCTCGCGGTGTCGTGCACCGTCTGGCACCCGTTCAACGCCATGCATCCGACTGCGAACAGCACCCACCGAATCGTTCGACTCATAGGCTCTCCCCTCGTGACCAGGCCGTGCGACGCCATCGCGTCAAGGTCCGCATTATGTCCGGCGCCGGTCGACTTTTGACACTCCGATCGGATGATGCCTCGCAAGGGACAACGCGGATTGCGCTAACCTTGCGCCCGGCGAACCGCGGCCACGCGGGCCGGCTTGAATGGACCGGATGCTGGACCTCGACACAATACTGACAGCCATCACGATCTGGGTCGGCTTCGGTATCGTGGCACTGGCCGCGCCAAGGAGCACGCGCTTCGTCGCGCGCGTTCTTTTCCCGATCAGCGCCGTGGTGTCTTTGGTGCTGGCGGTGGCTGCGCTGCACGGCCTGTTCATGCCACCGCAATCGGTCGTGCTGGTCCTGGGTCTTCCCGGCCTGCCGTTCCACCTGAGAATGGACAGCCTGTCGGCCTACTTCCTGGCGGTGATCGGCGCCACGTCGGCCGGCACATCGATCTTTTCGGCCGGCTACCTGCGCAAGGGCGAGGGCACGCCGCCCGGCCTGCAGTGCCTGCAATACCACCTGTTTCTGGCCGGCATGGCGCTGGTGGTGCTGGCCGACGACGCCTACGCGTTCATGGTCGCCTGGGAGGCGATGGCGCTGGCATCGTATTTCCTGGTGATCGCCAACCACCGGGTCGCCGCGATCCGTCGAGCCGGCTACCTGTACCTGCTGCTGGCCCACATCGGCGCGATCGCGATCCTGTTGTGCTTCGGGGTGCTGCAGGCCAACACGGGCGATTTCACGTTCGCCAACCTTCGCGTGCAGTCGCTGTCGCCGTTCTGGGCGTCGATCGCGTTCGGACTGGCCGTGATCGGCTTCGGTGCCAAGGCCGGCATCGTTCCGCTGCACGTCTGGCTGCCGGAGGCGCACCCGGCGGCGCCGTCTCCGGTGTCGGCCTTGATGAGCGGGGTCATGCTGAAGACGGCGGTGTACGCGCTGCTGCGGATCGCGTTCGACCTGCTGCACGTGCAGATCTGGTGGTGGGGCGCGCTGCTGCTGGGACTGGGCCTGCTCACCGCCCTGTACGGCGTCGTGTTCACGACGGTCCAGACCGACATGAAGCGGCTGCTGGCGTTCTCGTCGATCGAGAACGTCGGGCTGATCTTCGTCAGCACGGGGCTGGCGTTGACGTTCCGCTCGTACGGAATGCCGACGCTGGCGGCGCTGGCGCTGACCGCGACGCTGTTCCACGTGGCCGCCCATGCGATGTTCAAGAGCCTGCTGTTTCTGGCAACCGGCAGCGTGCTCCACGCGACCGGTGAGCGCAACCTGGGCAAGCTGGGAGGCCTGATCCGCACGATGCCGTGGGTCGCGTGGCTCACGCTGGTGGGCGCGCTGACCGCGTCGGGACTGCCGCCGCTGGCCGGGTTCGTATCGGAGTGGCTGCTGCTGCAGACGTTCCTGTTCACCACCAACCTGCCCACGTCGTTTCTGAACATGCTGGTGCCGCTGGTGGCGGCCGCCGTGGCGCTGGTGGCCGCGCTGAGCGGTTACGCGATGGTGAAGTTCTTCGGCGTCATCTTCCTCGGGCAGCCGCGCGAGGAAAAGCTGCTGCACGCGCACGACGCCTCCACCCTGGAGCGGATCGGCCTGGCCTGGCTGGCCGCGGGCTGCGTGGCGCTGGGGCTGTTCCCGATCCAGCTGATCGATGCCATCGACCGGGTGACGCGGCTGCTGGTCCAGTATGGCCTGGGCTCGACCGTTCATGCCAACGGCTGGCTGCTGCTGGCGCCCACCTCGATTCAACGGGCCAGCTACAGCCCGCTGATCTTCCTGCTGGTGGTGATCGCCAGCGTCGCGTGCGCCGCGATCACGGTGCGCATCCTTTATCACGGGCGCCTGCGGCGCGCGCCGCCCTGGGACTGCGGCTATCCGTACCAGACCGCGCGGATGCAGGACACCGCGGAGGGCTTCGGCCAGCCGATCCGGCAGATCTTCGAGCCGTTTTTCTGGATGCGGCGCGACCTGCCCTCGCCCTTCGACGCCCGGCCTCGTTACCGGGTCGTGATCGAGGACCGCTTCTGGCACTGGATCTACCAGCCGGTGCAGCACGCGGTGGAGCGCGCGGCACGCCTGGCCGGGCGGGTTCAGCAGGGTCGCATTTCGATCTACCTGCTGTACAGCTTCGTGACGCTGGTCGTGATGCTGTTACTGGTGAGCCGATGAGTCCATCCGGATTTCTGGCGCAGATGCTGCAGTTCGCGGTGGCGCTGGCGGCTGCGCCGCTGCTGACCGGCTGGGTCAACCAGTGCCGCGCCTGGATGCAGAACAAGCAGGCGCCCAGCCTGTTGCAGCCGTACCGCCTGCTGTACAAGCTGTTCCACAAGGAACCGGTGGCGGCCGAGAGCGCCTCGCTGCTGTTCCGGGCCGCCCCGTACATCGTGTTCGGCTGCATGGCGCTCGCGTGCGGAATCATTCCGGCGCTGTCGACCGATCTGCCGCTGGCGCCGGCCGCCGATGCGATCGCGCTGGTCGGTCTTTTTGCGCTGGCCCGGGTGTTCATCTCACTGGCCGCGATGGACATCGGCACCGCGTTCGGAACGCTGGGCGCCCGGCGCGAGATGTTGATCGGGTTCCTGGCCGAGCCGGCGCTGCTGATGGCCCTTTTCTCGGCCTCGCTCATCACGAATTCGACCTCGCTGGCCGCCATCGTCCACAAGATCGGTCACAGCCATTTCGAGATCTACCCGAGCATGGCATTCGCCGGGGTGGCGTTCACGATCGTTTCGCTCGCCGAAAACGCCCGCGTTCCGGTCGACAACCCGGCCACGCACTTGGAACTGACGATGGTGCACGAGGCGCTGATCCTGGAGTACTCGGCGCGCCACCTGGCGCTGATCGAGTGGGCCGCATCGCTGAAGCTGTTCGCCTATTCCTGCATCGGCCTGGCGCTGTTCTTTCCGTGGGGCGTGGCCGAGGTCAACGCGCCGCTGGCAACGCTGTACTCGGTGCCGGCCCTGGCCGCCAAGCTGGCCATCGGCGGGTTCCTGCTGGCCCTGATCGAGACGGTCAGCGCCAAGATGCGCATCTTCCGGGTGCCCGAATTCCTGGCCGCGGCGTTCGTGCTCGCCGTGATCGGACTGCTGGTGCACGGACTGCTCGGAGCGTAGGCGTGATCGCGCTGCTGACGCAGTCCATCAACCTGTTCGCAGCCATCCTGCTGATCCTCGCGTTCGCGATGATCACGCAACGGCGCGTGCTGAACCTGGTGCATCTTTTCACGGCGCAGGGGCTCACGCTGGTGGCCGCCACGCTGGACGTCGGGTATCTCACAGCGCAGCACCACCTGTACGTGTCGGCCGCCGCCACGTTCGCGCTGAAGGTGGTGCTGCTGCCGATCCTGCTGCACCGGCTGATCGGCCGGCTGCAGGTGCGCTGGGACGTCGAGCCGCTGCTCAACACGCCGCTGACGATGCTGGCCGGCATCCTGCTGGTGGTATTCGCCTTCAATCTGGCCTCACCGATCGCCGCCCTGTCCTCCTCGATCGCGCGCTCGACGCTCGGCGTCGCACTGGCCAGCGTGCTGCTGTCGTTCCTGATGATGATCACGCGGGCCAAGGCGCTGCCTCAGGTGATCGGCTTCCTGTCGATGGAAAACTCGCTGTTCTTCGCCGCCACCGCGGCCACCAACGGCATGCCGATGCTGGTCGAGCTGGGCATCGCGCTGGACGTTCTGATGGGCTTCCTGATCCTGGGCGTGTTCATGTTCCAGATTCGCGAGCAGTTCGACAGTCTGGACATCCACCACCTCGAGCGCCTGCGCGAGGATTGACCGTGCTGCCCTTCGCGCTGGGAATGACCGAGCTGCCGCTGACCGCGCTGCTGGCCTGCCCGGTGTTGGGCGCGCTGCTGCTGGGTCTGCTCGGCCACTACCGGATCGGCGCCGACCTCAATGTGGCCGTGTCGGCCGCCACCACCGCCTGCGCGCTGTGGCTCGCGGTCCAGGTGGCGCGCGGCGCCACCGTCCTGGCGTACGACGAGCTGTTCTTCATCGACTCGCTGAACGTGTTCCTGGTCACGCTGACCGCGTTCGTCGGCCTGACCACGTCGATTTTCTCGCGGCCGTACATGCGGATCGAGCGCGACCAGGGCCGCATGACGGGCCCCCGGATGCGGCTGTTTCACGCGATGTATCAGCTGTTTCTGGCGATGATGCTGTTTGCGCTGACCACCAACAATCTGGGCGTGCTGTGGGTGGCCATGGAGGCGGCCACGCTGTGCACCGTGCTGCTGGTGTCGGTGTATCGGACCCCGGCTGCCCTGGAAGCGGCCTGGAAATACTTCATCCTGTGCGGCGTGGGCATCGCACAGGCCCTGTTCGGCACGCTGCTACTGTACCTGGCGGCCGACCGCGTGATCGGGTCCGGCGAAGGGGCGCTGCTGTGGACTCATCTGAACGCGGTCAAGACCCAGCTGGAGCCGACCATCCTGTCGCTCGCGTTCGTCTTCCTGCTGCTCGGCTATGGCACCAAAACGGGGCTGGTCCCGGTGCACCACTGGCTGCCGGATGCGCACGCCGAGGGCCCGACTCCGATTTCGGCGGTGCTGTCCGGCCTGCTGCTGAACGTGGCGCTGTACGCGATCCTGCGCTGCAAGGTTCTGGCCGACGGCGCGCTGGGCAACGGGCTGCCGGGGCGCGCGATGGTCGTGTTCGGCCTGATGTCGGTGCTGCTGGCCGCCTTCTTGCTTCATCGGCAGCGTGACATCAAGCGGATGTTCGCCTATTCGTCGATCGAGCACATGGGACTGATCACGTTCGCCTTCGGCCTGGGCGGTCCAATCGCCAATTTCGGGGGCCTGCTGCACATGACGATGCACTCGCTGACCAAGTCGGCAATTTTCTTCGCGGTCGGTCACGCCGCGCAAAAGGCCGGCACCCAGGTGATGGACGAGATCCGGGGCCTGGTGCAGATCAGTCCGACCGTGGGCTGGGGCCTGATGCTGGGCACATTGGCGATCCTGGGGATGCCCCCGTTCGGGGTGTTCGCGAGCGAGTTCCTGATCCTGACTTCGGCGATGCGCCAGCTGCCGTGGGCGGCCCCGCTGCTGCTGCTGGCGCTGGCGGTGGCGTTCGCGGCGATCCTGGCCCGCGTGCAGCCGATGGTGTTCGGCGAGACCAACGTCAAGCGGCTGCCGCATCCGCCGGCGCTGGTGCCGGTGTTCACGCACCTGGGACTCTGCCTGGCGCTGGGCCTTTTCATTCCGCCGTTCCTGGTCAACTGGTACATGCGCGCGGCCAACCTGGTGGGAGGCTGAACCGATGCTGCCGGCACTGAACTGCACGTTCGAGCGCCTGCCGGGTCCGATGCCGGTCTTCCGTGCACGCCTGACGCGCAAGTCCTGGAAGGCAGCCTCCAGCCTGGTGCGTTCGCTGGGCGGGCGGCTGTTGAGTCTGTGGGGAAGCGACCGGCGCCCGATCGACGGGCAGATGGCGGTGCATGCAGCCTACGCAACCGGCAACGGGCTGGCCTGGGTGACGCTGCCGCTGGCCGATTCGCTGCGCGTGTACCCGGCGGTCGACGACGTGTTTCCGCAGGCGGCGCGCATGCAGCGGGCCGTGGCCGATCTGCTGGGCCTGGTGCCGGAGGAGCACCACGATCCGCGCCCGTGGCTGCGCCACGGGGCCTGGCCCGCCGATTACCACCCGCTGCTGTCGGAACGCAGCGGACAGGAAACCTTCGAGCCCTCGGCGGAGCTGTACCCGTTCGTTGCGGTCGAGGGCGACGGCGTCCACGAGATCGCGGTCGGCCCGGTTCACGCCGGCATCATCGAGCCGGGTCACTTCCGCTTTTCGGTCGTGGGCGAAAAGGTGCTGCGGCTGGAAGAGCGGCTGGGGTACACGCACAAGGGGATCGAAAAGCGCTTCGAAGGCCAGGATCCGATTGGCGCCGCGTACCTGGCCGCACGCGTGTCGGGCGACTCGACCGTCGCCTACGGCTGTGCCTACGCCATGGCCGTCGAATCGGCCGCCAGCTGCGCGGTGCCGCAGCGCGCGCAATGGCTGCGGGCCCTGGTCCTGGAGCGCGAGCGCGTGGCCAACCACCTGGGCGACCTGGGAGCGCTGGGAAACGACGCAGGATTCGGGTTCGGGCTGGCCCAGTTTTCGCGGCTCAAGGAGGATTGGCTGCGGTCCGGCGCGGACCTGTTCGGCCACCGCTACGCGATGGACTGGGTGACGCCCGGAGGCGTACGCGACGATGCCGATGACGCGCAGCTCGAGCAGATCGCACGCCAGTGCCTGCGGCTCGAGCTCGAAATCGCGCGGCTGCGTTCGATCTACGACGAGCACTCCGGTCTGCAGGACCGCTTCAGCGGCGCCGGGCGGGTCGCGCCGGAGCTGGCAGCGCGCCTGGGGCTGACCGGACTGGCCGGCCGGGCGAGCGGTCAGGCGCAAGATCTGCGCTCGGACTTCCGTTTCGCGCCGTACGACGCGCTCGAGCCGGCGCGCGCGACCAGCAGCGCCGGCGACGTGGCCGCGCGCGTGGCGGTGCGCTTCGACGAAGCGCTCGAATCGTTGCGGTTGATCCGCGAGATGGCGGCGTGCCTGCAGGACCGTTCGGCTCAAGGCCCGATCCACCAGGCCCCGCACATCCCGGACAACGGCGCCTGCGGCGCCGGCTGGGTCGAGGGCTGGCGCGGCGAAGTGCTGGTGGCCCTCGAACTGGACCCGGCAGGACGCATCCGGCGCTGCCATTGCCATGATCCGTCCTGGCAGAACTGGCCGCTGCTGGAGCACGCGGTGATCGGCAACATCGTTCCCGATTTTCCGTTGATCAACAAATCGTTCAACCTGAGCTACTCGGGGCAGGATCTCTGACATGTGGCCGATCATCCGGCAGATCGCGCGCACGGGGGTGGTCAGCGAGCGGCCGCCCGAGCCCGAAAGCACGTGGCGCACCAACGTGCAGTGGATCCAGAGCGAGATCCTGACCATCGTGGGTCGCGCGCTCGCCATCCGCCAGGTCGACGCCGGCTCCTGCAACGGCTGCGAGCTGGAGATCCACGCGCTCGCCAACCCGTACTACAACATCGAAGGCCTGGGCATCCGCTTCGTGGCCAGCCCGCGCCACGCCGACCTGCTGCTGGTCACGGGACCGGTGTCGCGCCACATGCGGGTCGCGCTGGAACGGACCTACGAGGCAACGCCCGAGCCGCGGCTGGTGGTGGCGGTGGGCGATTGCGGCTGCACCGGCGGCGTGTTCGGCGAGAGCTACGCCAGCTGCGGCCGGGTCGCCAACGTGATTCCGGTGGATGTGATGGTCCCCGGCTGCCCGCCCACGCCGGTCGATCTGCTGCGGGGCATCCTGGCGGCGGTCAATCAGCGCGTTCCGCACTCGCTGGCGACCCGCCCCGAGAGCCTGGGGCCATGAGGCGGATCCGCTCGCTGCTGGTGGCCAATCGCAGCGAGATCGCGATCCGGGTTTTCCGGGCAGCCACGGAGCTGGGCATACGGACGGTGGCCGTGTTCGCCAACGAGGACCGCTTCAGCCTGCACCGGTTCAAGGCAGACGAGTCCTACCTGGTCGGCGCCGGTCTCAAACCGATCGCCGCCTACCTGGACATCGCCGAGGTGCTGCGCGTGGCTCGCGAAGCGGGCGTCGATGCGATCCACCCCGGGTACGGATTTCTGTCCGAGAACCCGCAGTTCGCAGCCGCCTGCGAGGACGCCGGCCTCGTGTTCATCGGCCCCTCGCCCCAGGTGCTGCGCACGATGGGCAACAAGGTCACCGCGCGCCAGCTGGCCGCCGCCAGCGGCGTGCCGGTGGTTCCGGCCACTGGCGCGCTGCCGACCGATCTGGATGCGGCCCTGCGCGAGGCGCGCGCGATCGGCTATCCGTTGATGCTGAAGGCGAGCTGGGGTGGCGGCGGCCGCGGTATGCGCGTGATCGAATCCGATGACGACCTGGTGTCGCAATTCGATGCGGCCCGGCGCGAGGCGCTGGCCGCATTCGGCAACGGCGAGGTGTACCTGGAGCGCCTGGTGCGGCGGGCGCGCCATGTCGAGGTACAGATCCTGGGCGACCGCCACGGC
>DASZFP010000082.1:0-5949 GCA_035939615.1 Burkholderiaceae bacterium
CGACCCGAAAAGCGGCGCCTGCGGCAGCGTGGTGGACCTGTTCGCCGAGAGCCGCTTGAACCATCACACGCAGGTCCGATCCGGCGTACTGATGCAGGCTTGCGCCGCAACGCTGAGCAGCTTCTTCGAGGAACGCCGCGCGCGGTCACAGGACGGCGAGGACTGATGGATCGCACCACGGCCCGGACGGCCTCCTTCGCCAAGGCTTCGGAGGCCAAGGCCTCCTCGGCCAAGGCTTCTGAAGCCGGGCCCGCCTCCGCCAAGGCTCCCTCCTTCGCCAAGGCTACGGAGGGCAAGCCGGAGGGCAAGCCGGCGGCGAAGGTCCGCTGCGTCGGGCTGGTCGCCCCGTCCGGGTTTCTGCCCGATCCGGCAGTGGCCGATCGGGCGGCCTCGTTCTTTACGGCGCGCGGATGGAGCGTGTGCGCCGGCGAGACGGTATTTGCGCGCGAGATGCGCTTTGCGGGGTCGGACGAGCTGCGAGCCGCCGAGCTTCAGCGGTTCGCCACCGATCGGGCGCTGGACGTGGTGGTGGCGGCGCGCGGCGGCTATGGTGTGTCCCGCCTGCTCGATCGGCTCGATTTCAAGGCGATCGGCCAGGCCCGGCGGATCCTGGTCGGCTACAGCGATTTCACGGCGTTCGGACTGGCGCTGCTGGCGCGCGCCGGCGCGATCAGCTATCAGGGTCCCTCCGCGGCCGACTTCGGCTCGCGCGGCGACAGCGATTTCACGCTGAGCAGCTTCTTCCAGACGATCGAGCAGCCCGAGGTATCGATCGAGTTCGCCACCGACGGCCCCGACCTGGACGTGCAGGGGCGCCTGTGGGGCGGCAATCTTTCGATGCTGTGCGCGCTCGTGGGGACACCGTACCTGCCGCGGGTGCGGGGCGGAATTCTGTTCCTGGAAGACGTCAATGAACCGGCGTACCGGATCGAGCGCATGCTGCTGCATCTGCTGCAGGCGGGGATCCTGCCGCGCCAGCGGGCCGTCGTGCTGGGCGAGTTCGCGCCGATTCCCACGATGCCGACCGACAACGGCTTCGACCTTGCGGCCGCGGTCCGGTACGTACGCTCGGTGCTGCCCACTGCGATGCTGACGGGCCTGCCGTTCGGGCACGGCCCGCGCCGCCTGACGCTGCCGATCGGCGCGCCCGGGCGCCTGCAGGTGCGGTCCGGGCGGGCCAGCCTGAAATTTCACGGCCACCCGGTGCTGAGCTGAATGGCGCGCTCGCACAGGACTCAAGCGATCCGGTTTCGGGCCCTTTTTGCCAGCTCACTTTTGGGGGCGTGTACGCGCGCCGATCGCTCCAATATGATTCGATCATGGCCGGCCCACTGACGCGATTGGGGCTGGGCGACGAGTCGCCCGAGCAGCGACAACAGCGGATCACCGCGGGCGTGATGGCATCGGTGTACCGCCAGGTGCCGCAGGCCGTGCTCGGCAGCATTTTCGGTGGCATGGCGCTGGTGGCGGCGTTCTGGAGCACGCACAACCAGAACGAGCTGATGATCTGGTTCATCGGCATGCTGCTCGAATCGCTGCTGCGCCTGCGCGCGGCCCGGGCGTTCCGGCTGGATCCGGAACCGGCCAAGCGGGCCAAGCTGTGGGCCACGCGCTGGGTGCTAATAGCGGCGGCCGCCGGCCTGATGTGGGGGGCGGCGGGGAGCCTTTTCTTCACGAAGGACTCGCCGCTGCTGCAGCTGGTGCTGCTGGCCGTGATCCTGGGGGTGGCGTTCGGCTCGCTGACGCTGTACGCAGGCTACCGGCGCGCGCTGTTCTTCTTCCTTCCGCTGGCGGTGCTGCCGCTGATCCTGCGGATGGTGGAGCAGCACGATGCGGCCTACTACAGCGCTTCGATCGTGCTGTTCGCGGTGTTCTCGTTCACGCTGTTCTTCGGGCAAAACTTCGGCGAAACGATGTCCGAGGCGGTCAAGAAGAACTACGAAAACGAGGTCCTGGTGGAGCAGCTGCTGACCGAAAAGCGCCTGGCCGAAGAGGCGCGGCGCGCAGCCGAGAACGCGATCCGGTCCAAGACCCAGTTCTTCGCCGCAGCCAGCCACGATCTGCGCCAGCCACTGCAGGCGATCGGGATCTACTGCTCGCTGCTGCGCAAGCGGGCGCAGGGCCCGCTGGAGCCGTTGACGAAGAACCTGTCAACCGCGGTCGAATCGCTCTCGAAGCTGGTCGAGGAGCTGCTGGAGATCTCCCGGCTCGATTCGGGCGCGGTCCAGGCCACCAAGCAGGTGGTCGACCTGAACGAGGTGTTCTCGACGCTGAGGCAGGAGTTCGTTCCGATTGCCGCCGCCAAAGGGCTCAGATTCCGGGAGCGCCGCGCGCGCCTGTTCGTCGAGACCGACCCGCTGCTGCTGCAGCGGGTCCTGCGCAACCTGCTGTCCAACGCGGTGCGCTACACGGCGCAGGGCGGCGTGCTGCTGGCAGCGCGGCGCCGGTCCGGCCGCGCCAGCCTCGAAGTCTGGGATACCGGACCTGGGATACGGCGCGACGAGTTCGACCGCATTTTCGAGGAGTTCTACCGCGGAGAAAGCTCCAAGGCCGAGACCTCCGGTGGATACGGTCTGGGTCTGTCGATCGTGCGCCGGATCTGCACGGTGCTCGGCCATTCGCTGTTCGTGACGAGCCGACCTGGATCCGGAACCGTGTTCCGCGTCGAGATTCCCCTGACAGCACGGCCTGCGCGACAGCGGACGCCCTCGGCCACGGTGCAAGCCAGCACGCTGATTCCCCTGCCGGATCAGCTGATCGTGGTGCTGGAGGACAACGCGGAGATACTGACGAGCCTGACGCGGTTGCTGGGCTCATGGGGCGCGCGCGTGCTGCCATCGCCGAAATTCGACAGCGTGCTGCTGCAGCGCATCGGTAACGAATCGAAAGTCGACCTGATCATTGCCGATCACAACCTGGGTGGCCCGATCAACGGCGCCGAGGCCGTGTTCCGGATCCGCGAGCTGGTCGGGAGCCCGGTTCCCGCGGTGATGCTGACGGCGGTGCAGTCGAACGAGGTCGTGCGGGAATTCCGGCGCCTGTTGCAGCTCAGGACCAGCGCGGATCCGTCCATTGCGGCCGCCATCGCGCGCCACAGCGGCGAGGAGCCGATCGTGCTGCAAAAACCGGCTGATGCAGCGCTGCTGAACTCGACCATCGCGCAGGCCCTGGGCCTGGTGCCGTCGTCGGGAAGCGACGGGGCAGGGCGCGCGGCGACGGCTCAGCCCACGTCGTAGCCGTTGCGGCGTGCGGCCAGCAGCGCCTCGGTGCGGTTGGACGCTCCGAAGGCGCGGTAAATGGCCGTCACGTGCGTTTTCACCGTCCCTTCGGACAGCCCGAGCTCGCGGCAGATGATCTTGATCGGAGCCCCGCGCGCCAGCAACTGCAGGACCTGTTCCTGTCGCTCCGTGAGCGCGATCCGGGCGGCGCCGATCGAGGCGTTCTGAACCCGCAGCGGCGGTCCGGAAAGGGGTCCGAGGCGCTGGGCCTCTTCCAGCAGGTCGGCCGGAATGTAAAAGCCGCCGGACATCACGAACTTGATGGCCGACAGCAGCTTGTCGGTGGCCATCGACTTGGGGACGAATCCGGCCGCTCCCAGCTGCAAAGTTCTCATCACGCTGCGCTGGTCCTGCATCCCGGACAGAACCAGGATCTTCAGATCCGGGACCTGAGCCACGATCGCCTCGAGCAGCGACGTCCCGGTGGCGCCGGGCACGCCCAGATCGAGCAGCAGCAAGTCGGCGTCCGGATGCTGCTCCACCAGCTTCATTGCTTCCGGGGCCGTTGCTCCGGTGTGAATCTCTACGTCAGGATCCATATCCTGCAGCAGAGCGCTGACCGCGTCCGTGATCAGTGAATGATCGTCAACCAGCAGGACTTTCATCGCGTCATCGGTTCCGGCGCGCGCGGAACAACAGTCGACCGACGGACGGCTGCGATCCAGGGTGCGCTGTTTAGACCGGCAGGCATTTTAGCCCGGATATTTGCGGCGGGCCGTCCCCTTTTACCGGCCTGTCGTAGCGGCACGATGACGCGACCTCATCCGGCAGGGGCGATTGGCTAGACTTCGCCCGTCGTGCTCAACCAACGTGACGTCATTGGTTCTGCCTGGTCGCCGCTGCGGCACCAGACGTTCGGACGGCTCTGGTTCGCCTCGCTGGCAGGCTATCTCGCGGTATGGATGCAGAGCGTGGCCGGCGCCTGGCTGATGACGTCGCTCACGTCCAGCGCCTTGCTGGTGGCCCTGATGCAGACCGCCATCAGCCTGCCGATGTTCCTGCTGTCGCTGCCGGCCGGTGTACTGGCCGACCTGGTGGACCGACGTCGCCTGATCTTGTCCACGCAGGCGCTGATGCTGATCGCAAGCTGCCTTCTGGCCGCACTGACGCTGCTGGGGGCGATCGGGCCTGCGAGCCTGCTGGCGCTGACCTTCGTGCTGGGCGCCGGCATGGCACTCAATGGTCCGGCCTGGCAGGCGTCGATGTGCGAGGCGATCGACCGCGTTGAACTGGCGCAGGCGCTCACGCTGATCGGGATCGCTTACAACATCGCGCGCGCGGTCGGGCCGGCCCTGGCCGGAGCCGTGCAGGCAGCCCGCGGACCGTGGCTGGTCTTCATCATCAATGCGGTTGCATACGCCTGGGTCGTGGTGGTCGCGTGGCGCTGGCAGCCGGCCACGATCCGTTCGCAGCTGCCGCCCGAGCGGCTGATCAGTGCCATCCGTGTCGGACTCAACTACGCGGCCCACACGGCCGCGGTGCGCGCGCCCCTGATACGCACGGCGGCGTTCATGCTGCCGGCCAGTTCGTTGTGGGCGCTGATCCCGGTGGTCGGGCAGGGACGCCTGGGCACGTCCGCGGCCGGCTTCGGCCTGCTGATCGGAAGCCTGGGCGTGGGAGCGATCATGGGTGGGCTGGCGCTGCACCGGCTGCGCGAGCGCCTCGCGACGGAAACTCTGATCACGACGGCGACGCTGGGCTACGCGCTGGCATTGGCCCTCTCGGCGGTGCTGTCCGACGTGACAACCCTGTGCCCTGCGCTGGTGCTGGGTGGCGCGGCCTGGAGTCTGGTGCTGACCTCGCTCAGTGCGGCGCTTCTGACATCGGTCCCCATGTGGGTGCGCTCGCGCACGATCGCGCTGTCGATGCTGGCCTCGCAGGGCTTCATGGCCGGCGGCGCCGCGCTGTGGGGCATCGTCGCCAATCATGGCGGAAGCGGTCTCGCGCTGGCGCTGGCCAGCGGGCTGATGGTCGTATTGCTGATCTGGTCGCGTCGTTACCCGGTGGTGTTCGGTGCAGAAAGCGATGTGACGCTGTCGCCAGCCGAGGTGCACCAGACCGGGCCCGCCGATCCGGTGCCGCCGGAGGCCGGCCCGGTCGCGATCGAGATTCGTTACCGGATCGACCTGTACCGGCGCGAGGACTTCCTGAAGGCTTCGGAACCGGTCGGAAAGCTCAGGCGGCGCAACGGCGCGCGCATCTGGCGGCTATACCGTGATCTGGGGGATGAAGGTGTGTTTGTCGAGCGCTTTATCGTCGACTCCTGGGTGGAGTATCAGCGCCAGCTCGCCCGCAGCACGGTTGCCGACCACGAACATGAGGAGCGCGTAAGGTCCTTCCTGCAGTCGGGCGCTCAGATCGAAATCTCGCACTACCTGGCCGAGCGCTGAACGCGACCTGGACGCCCGGGCTGCAGGCGGCGGCTCAATGTCGTGTTCGGGTCGCCTTTTGCGTCTTGGGAAGAAAGTCTCCAGGCAAGTGTTGTCTTTGTCATTCCCAAGAGCTTGAACAAGCCCGGCCGGGGCAGGGGAGATTCTCAATGAACAGCAGACTTTCGATCGCTGCCGTCGCGGCGGCGGCGGGTCTGGTCGCGCCGGCAGCATGGGCGGCGGGCGTGGACTGTCCGGTTTCGCATTCAGCGCTGAAACAGGCGCTCAGTTCGGCCGTGCAG
>DASZFP010000083.1:0-33598 GCA_035939615.1 Burkholderiaceae bacterium
TACCGGCGGCCCGGTGCTGATCGGTTCGCCTTCCTCATCCGATGTGGCCCGGCTGGGCAGTTTTCTCAGGCGCAACGGCATCCCGCACCTGGTGCTCGACCCATCCGACGACGAGGTGGCACACAGTTTCATCGAGCGCTACGCGCCCGGGCCCGGCGAGCTGCCGCTGGTGGTGTGCCCGGACGGTTCCACGATGTTCAATCCGACAGAGGGCGTGCTGGCCCGGTGCATCGGCATGCTCGACGCGGACACCGACGGGCGGATATTCGATGTCACCATCGCGGGCGCCGGTCCGGCCGGATTGGCGGCCGCGGTCTATGCGGCTTCGGAAGGGCTGTCCGTACTGGTGATCGATTCCCGCGCTTTCGGCGGACAGGCCGGCGCCAGCGCGAGGATTGAAAACTACCTCGGATTTCCAACCGGCATATCGGGCCTTGCCCTGGCGGGACGTGCCTATAGCCAGGCGCAAAAATTCGGAGCGACGATATTGATCCCGGCCGAGGTCGTGGGCCTCGATTGCGAGCGTACGAGCGGCCACGCTCCGCTTGCGCTGCGGCTGGGCGATGGGCGCACCGTTCGAAGCCGGTCCCTCGTCATCGCCACCGGTGCCCGCTACCGGCGGCCGCCCTGCTCGAATCTGAAAGCTCTGGAGGGCTACGGAATCTGGTACTGGGCGTCCCCGATCGAGGCCAAGATATGCCAGGGCCAGGAAGTCGTTCTGGTGGGCGGAGGCAATTCCGCGGGGCAAGCCGCCGTCTTCCTGTCCGGATATTGCTCAAAGGTGTGGATGCTGGTGCGCGGGCCCGGACTGGCAGCCAGCATGTCGCAGTACCTGATCGACCGGCTCGCCGCGATCCCCAATATCGAACTGCTCACGCGCACCGAGGTCGTCGCGGTCACCGGTTCGAAGCCGTCGGGCGTCGCGTCGGTTCGCTGGCGGCATAGCGACACCGGTCGGGAAGAGACTCGCGCCATCTGCCACGTTTTCCTGTTTCTCGGAGCCGACCCCTGCACCGAATGGTTGAAGGATTGCGACGTCGAGGTCGACCACAAGGGCTTCGTCATGACCGGGCATGATTTTTCGCCTTTCGAAGCGACCGGGCAGCAGCCCGCCCGTCTGCCTCTGGAAACCAGCGTGCCGGGGGTTTTCGCGATCGGCGACGTGCACGCCGGATCGGTCAAGCGCGTCGGAGGCGCGATCGGCGAGGGCGCGGCCGTGGTCGCGCAGATCCACGCGTTTTTGTCCGCTCCGGCAGCCGCGACCCGGCCGGTCGAGCACGCATAGTCACTTCGGCAGCAGATCACGCGCCAGCTCGACGCTGCGCGGCGCCGCCAGGCCGCCGAAGCGCCGGTCGATTTCACCCAGCCGCGTCTGCGCGGCATCGTGTTCGCCGTTGGCGATCAGCGATTCGAGTTGCTGCATCGCCGTGGCCAGGTCCTTCTCGATGGCCGATCGGCAAGCCATCAGCCGGTCGGTATCGGGCCGGGACGGATCCTGCAGCGCCTCCAGCGCCCGGGACAGGGCGCCGGGATCGGCCACCGCATGGCCCGCCAGCAGCGTGACCTGGCCTTCCACGTCGAAGACACACCACCTGCGCATCGAGGTGATGCTGGCGGTGTCTTCGCGCAGATGAGGAAAGTCGCGGTCTCCCGTCACGTAGACCAGGCGCGTGGAACTCTGAAACCTGAACATCAGATCCCTGGGAGGCAACGGGATGTCGGCGCCGCCGATCGGATCGCTGCCTGCGTTCAGGATCGCCCCACGGAATACGTCGGGGTAGCCCAGCGCAAGGCGCATCGCCACACGTGATCCGCCCGAAAATCCGGCGATGTAGACCCGTTCCGGATCGACCGCATAACGCCGGACGATGTTCTGCTCGGCCAGCAAGGCCAACGGTTCGCGCCGGCCCAGAACGCTCGCGTCGTTGCCCGATCGCGTTGCGCTCACGAAAATGACGCCGTATTGATCCAGCACCGAAGACCAGCCTCGCGGCAGCTTCGCATCGCTCCATGGCGGCACGAACACCAGCAGCGCGTAGCCGCGGGGCGGCCTCAGAGCGGGCACATAGACGCCGAATTTCTCTTCGGACAGGTCGATCGACTGTTCACTGAGCGTCTTGCGCGACTCGGTCAATGCGCGCGCCAGCTGAACGGCCGCCAGCGGACTGAACAGGCGCCGCGCCAGCTCCGCGTTGCTCGACAGCGACGAATAGTCGGTGAAAACCACATCGGTGAAAGTCCCCGCCGCCGCGTCACGCCCGCATGCCAGGGCGGCGATGCCGCAGGCCCCGAGTGCGGCGACGACCCACACGATGCCGCGCATGGACAGCATTCAGCGATTCTGCGATCTTTTGCTACCGTTTGGTGTCCGGCCGCGGGCCGGTGCCACCCCCATTGCATGACGAGACCGATATCCCGTTCCGAGGCTGTCGAGCAGCTGTCGCGCGAGGGCTACGCCTTTCTGACGGCGACCGATGCGCTGGCCGCGCTGGCGGTCCCGATCGAGCCGCTGAACGGGCTGCGCGAGACCTGGTCGCGTCTGCCGCGAGATGCCTATCTGCGCGATGGCGGGCGGTATCGATCGCGGCGACATGGTTGCTTCGTGCAGGACATCGCCTCGGACACGCTGGCGCCCGTGCCGCGCCGCGCCCACTGGCAGCCCACGTCCTACAACGCCCTGCACGGCGGCCTGCAGCGGTGGTTCGAGCCGATCGAAGCCCAGCTCGTCGATGCCGCCATCTGGAGCCGGCTCGTGACGTCGATCGGGTCCGTGTTTGCGAAGGTCAGGACGGTGGAGCGCTGGTTCATCGAGGCCCACCAGTTCCGCATCGATACCGAATCCGGAATCGGGCGGCCGACGCCGGAGGGCGCGCATCGGGACGGAGTCGATTTCGTCGCCCTGATACTGGTCGAGCGGATCGGCATTCGCGGCGGCGAAACCCGCGTGTTTGACAACAACGGGCCCTCCGGCGTCCGTTTCACGATGACCGAGCCGTGGTCGACGCTGTTGATGGACGATGCGCGGGTGGTGCACGAGACCACGCCTATCCAGCCGACCACGGCCTCGCCGGGTTTTCGCGACACGCTGGTCTTGACGTATCGCGCCGGAGGTTTTCAGTCGCCCGATTAGCCGGCCTGCACGCGCCCGCCGGTGACGCGAGACACGAACGAGCGCTCCTCTCTCAGGATGCAGCCCGCCTGGTCGGCTCTGCGGCCGGCCTCTGATGCGTCCGGATCGGTCGCCAGCCGGTCCCGGTACTGCTCGTACGCCGCGAGCGTCGGGAAGTCGATCAATCCGAGTGCGATGTCCGTCGCTCCGGCGAACTTGGTGGGAAGGTAGTAATCGACGAAACGGCCGCCGCAGCGTTCGACGGCGGACCGCAGCGATTTTGCGTAGGAATCGAAATCCGCCAGCCTTCTAGGGTCGATGGTGTAGCGAATGCACAGGGTCAGCACGGCAGGTCCTCCAGTCAGAACGTCACGGCCCGGATCATGCTGAAAGCGTTCGGACGATGTTTCATGGAAACATGAAACGTTGCCGCCGGCCGGGCGCTATATTGATGGGCGAGACAGAGATCGGACGATGGAAGCGAACATCGCGCTACCGGCTGCGTTGATCGGCGACCCCGTGCGGGCGGGGATCCTGATGGCGCTGTTCGACGGGCGGGCACAGCCGGCCACGGCCCTGGCCTATGCCACGCGCGTATCGGCCCAATGTGCCAGCAATCATCTGGCCAAGCTGGTGGACGGCGGCCTGCTGACGGTCGAGCGAGAAGGTCGGCACCGGTACTACCGCCTGTCCACGCCTCAAGTGGCCACGGCGCTCGAAGCACTGAGCTGTCTGGCGCCCCAAGTTCGTGCGCTCGATGCGCCCTTAACCGCGGAGGGGCGCCTGTTGCGGTTCGGCCGCAGCTGCTACGACCACCTGGCCGGCCAACTGGGCGTTGCCGTAGCCGCCCGCCTTGAGGATCGCGGGTACGTGACGCTCGTGGACGGCGATTGCAAGCGCTACGCTCTGAGCACTGAAGGCAGGCGCTGGTTTTCGGATCTGGGCATCGATACCGATGCGCTCAAGCCGACCCGGATGGGGCTGGCGCGGCGGTGTCTCGATTGGACCGAACGCCGCCATCATCTGGCAGGCCCGCTCGGTGCCGCTTTTCTGGCGCGCCTGCTCGCGCTGAGCTGGCTGCGCCGCGACCGCCGCACGCGGGCCGTCCATGTAACGCCGGCTGGCGCCGCGGGGTTCTCGCAGCGGCTCCATATCGAAGTCAACGACCTGCCGTCTGCCGCGGCAACGCGCGAACGGGAATCGACGCACCACGCTGCAACCTGGAGACCCACACGATGATCGAACTGGTGATTGATCAGCGCCGACGCGATCTGGGCGGCTTCGAAGTCGGGCGCGTGCTGCCGTTCGCCAAGCGGCGCATGGTGGGCCCGTTCGTGTTTTTCGATCACATGGGGCCGATCGACTTCCCGCCGGGAATTGCGCGCACGGTCGACGTGCGGCCTCACCCGCATATCGGCCTGTCGACCGTCACCTATCTGTTCGACGGCGAGGTCATGCATCGCGACAGCCTCGGCTCGGAGCAGCCGATCCGTCCCGGTGAGGTCAACTGGATGACCGCCGGTCGCGGAATCACGCACTCCGAGCGCTTCGAGCGGGCGCGCCGCGAGGGCGGGCCGATGCACGGCATCCAGGCCTGGGTGGGCTTGCCGAAGGAGTTCGAGGAAGTCGAGCCGGCGTTCCATCATCACGCATCGGACGACCTGCCGGTGTACGAATCCGGCGGCCTGTGGGCACGCCTGATCGCGGGCGAGGCGTTCGGCGCCAAGGCCGCGGTCCGAACCCACTCGCCGCTGTTCTATGTTCACTGGAGCCTGGCCGCCGGAGCGAGTGCACAGCTGGAAGCGCGGTACCCGGAGCGCGCGGCCTACGTCGCTGCCGGGTCGGTGCAGGTCGAGGGCAGCACGTTCGGAGCCGGGCAGATGCTGGTGTTCGGATCCGGACAGCCCGTCGTCTTCACGTGCGTGACGCCCGCCACCGTCATGCTGCTGGGCGGCGAGCCGATCGGCGAGCGTTTCATCGAGTGGAACTTCGTTTCGTCTTCGCGCGCCCGCATCGAACAGGCCAAGGCCGACTGGCGCGCGGGACGGATGAAACTGCCCGTGCACGACGACGCAGAATTCGTTCCGCTTCCGCCGGACGCCGCGCCTGCGGCCGATCCGAAACTCTGATTCGAAGCGGGTTGGACGGTGAAGGGGCGTTCACACCACCCCTTCCCGCATTCCGGCGCAAACGCGCCGTGTCAGGCTTCGTACTTGAACGACAGCGAAAGGCGCGCCCGGTAAGCGATCACCTTGCCGTCCTCGACTTTCAAGTCCAGCTTGAGGACCTCGGCGATACGCAAATCGCGCAACGTCTTCGCCGCGGTGGCCACTGCGCCCGTGGCCGCGTCCTCCCACGACTTGCTGCTGGTGCCGACCACCTCGACGATCTTGTAGACGCCATCTCCATTCTTTGGCATATGAACCTCGCTTCAAGGACACCACGTTCAGTAGTCCCGCCCGGAGCGGCGGGCCGCCTCGCGCTACGCGGTCAGGATACTCCCGGCGGGAGCACGCACTGCGGGGGACCGAGCTGAGCACGGCGCAGCGTGCCGCGTGCGCGAGGTCTCGACCAGAATCGAATCTCCGAACTCGTGGGTTCGGTAGCCGTGGCTCTCCAGTTCCTGGTCCATGCGTTCGAGCGTCGGCTCGCCGACAAAGGCGCGCAGCAGCTCATGGTGGCTCGAGCCGACCTCGTGGGTGCCCGACACCAGCGCATCGACCACGCGCAGCCGGCTGCCCGCTCCCAGCGTCTGGGTTGCCAGGCGCTCGCCCGCGGGAACGGTGCAGTCCACCGATGCCGCGTGCTCGAGCGCCCGCACGACTGTCGTGCCGATGGCGACGACGCGACCCGACCGGGCCTTGCCGTCGCGTACCGCCTGAGCCGTCGAAAGCGGAATCCGGTACGCCTCGTCCAATGGCAGTTGCGCATCCAGCGCAGGATCGCCCGTCGACGACAGGCCGGCCGCGTGCGTCAGCGTCGCCAGGCGGATGCCGCGCGCGGCCAGCGAGGCCAGCATCCTCCAGCTCAGGGCGAACCCCGCCGACGGCGCCTCGAATGCGACCGGCGGGCCGGCCAGCGCGGTCCATACGTCCCAGAGCGCGAGCGGCTCCCGAATGTGCGAGTACTGGACCGGCTTTCCGTGCCGCGCGAATCCCTCCCAGATCCGCGCCGCCGGTCCATCGATACGCAGCTCGATAAAGCGCGGGTGGTCCAGCACCCGGACGACCGTCGCCCGCAGCGGCCCAAGCGCGAGCCGATCACCTGTCCTCAGCGCCGGAGGCTTAGGTCGATCCTCGGTTCGAACGCGAAAGTCGCCGCCGCCGAATACAAAGGCCATGAAGTCGTCGACCCGGTTGGCATCGAGCGAGTCGCGACCGGCCAGCCGAACCTCGATGGCACAGCCCGTCGGCAAGTGCGTCCCAAACAGGCTCGCCGGCAAGGTGGCCGCATCGTTGGCAATCAGCAGATCGGTCGGGCGCAGCAGATCGGGCAGGGCAGATCGCGGCCAATGCTCGATGCGCCCACTCGCGCGAACCACCAGCAACTTTGCCCGCCGCGACAGCCTGGACGGTGCGGCGGCCGGAGTCATTGTTCGATCGCCGTCGCGAGGGCCTGGGCCGGATCGCTCGAACGCAACATCGCCCCTGCGATCACATCGGCGATTTCGCGCGCTGCGGTCTCGGGTCGCTTCAAGAGGGACGGGTCGTCATCGGGCAGGGCGGTGCGGTGCAATTCGGTGTCCATATCGCCCGGGTCGAGCGAGAGAAATTGAACGCCTTCAGATTTCAACTCCTCGTCCCAGATCCGGGTCATGTGATGCAGGGCGGCCTTGCTGGCCGCGTACGCACCCCAGCGCGCATAGGGCGTAAAGGCGGCATCGCTCGATATGTTCACTACGACGGATCCCCGGTCTTCGCGTGCCGAAGCGGCCAGCGCTCCCAGCAGCGCGCTGGTCAGACGAAAAGGTCCCAGCACATTCGTCGCAAGCGCTTGCTCGAAGTCCTCGCATTGCGTATCCGACAGCAGTTCCAGCCGTCCGGGCCCCAGCGTGGAGGCGTTGTTGATCAGGATATCCAGTCCGCCCAGGGCCCCGAGGACCTGCAGTGCGATCGGGTAGATGTCTTCCTTCTTCGAGACGTCGCCGACAATTCCGCGCACGCCCGCGAGCTCCTGCACGACCCGCTCCACTCCGGCACGGGCTCTCGCCACGAATGCCACGCGCGCCCCGCGCCGACTCAGCTCGCGCACCAGAGCCAGCCCGAGACCCGCTGTGCCTCCTGTGACAGCGACCCTGCGGCCGTCCAGCGGATCGGCCACGAGACGGGCGGTGCTGGCCTGCGGCGCGGTTCCCCCATCGGGTGGGGCGACGTTCATTGCATCGGTTGTCACCATGGCCTGCTCCTTGTTGACTGAACGTTCATGTCCAACCGGCCGTCACGCTAGAAGTTCAAGTTAACTTGAAGTCAAGCCCATTTCGTGCTAGCTTCCGCCGCATGGCGGATCCGCTCACCATTACCGAGGTGTCGCGTCGCAGCGCGGTTGCCTCGTCGGCGCTGCGCTTCTACGAAGACCAGGGACTGATTCGCTCCGAGCGCAGCGGATCGGGACACCGGCGTTATCCGCGCGCAGTGCTGCGGCGGATCGCGTTCATCGTGTTCGCCCAGAAGATGGGACTGACGCTGCAAGAGATTGGCGCGGAACTCGCCCGGCTGCCCGACAACCGGGTACCCCAGCAGGCCGATTGGGCCAGGATTTCGGGCAGCTGGACGCGCCGGATCGACGAACGGATAGAGGAGCTAAAGCGCCTGCGGGCCGGGCTCACGCAATGTATCGGTTGCGGCTGCCTCTCGCTGAAACAATGCCGCCTGGCGAACCCCGACGACTGGGCGGCGCGGCTCGGCACCGGTCCGCGTTATTGGATCGGCGACAAGCGCCGATCCTAGATCCAGGGCAGGGCGTCCAGATCGACGTTGCCGCCGGTCAATATCAGGCCGACCCGCCTGCCGCCGACGTCGACCTTCGACTCGGCCACCGCCGCGTAGGCCACGGCGCTGGAGGGCTCGACCAGGATCTTCATGACTTGCCAGATTCGTCGCATCGCTCGGACGATCGACTCCTCGGAGACCGTCACGATGTCATCGACGTGGCGCTCGATCTCGGCAAAGGTCCTGTCCCCCAGAGAAGTGCGCAAGCCATCGGCAATGGTGCGCGGATTCAGGCTGGGGACGATGCGGCCGGTCTTGAGCGATCGGGCCGCATCGTCCGCTGCGGCGGGCTCGACCCCGATGACGCGAATCGACGGCTTCAGGCCCTTGGCGGCAACCGCGACCCCGCTGATCAGACCCCCGCCTCCGACCGGACAGAAGACCAGGTCCAGATCCGCAACCGACTCGATCAACTCGACCGCGGCGGTGCCTTGTCCCGCCATCACGCGAAGGTCGTTGTACGGGTGGATCATCGAGGCGCCGGTGTCGGCGATCACGCGCTCCAACGTCTGCTCGCGCGCCTCCAGCGTTGGCGCGCAGGAGACGACGGTGCCGCCGTAACGCTCGACGGACTGGCGTTTCACTTTGGACGCGTTCTCCGGCATCACGACGTACGCGGGGATTGCCCGCAGACGGGCTGCGCGAGCCAGCGCAGCGCCGTGGTTGCCGGAAGAGTGGGTTGCCACCCCCTTGCCGGCCTGCGACTCGGCCAGCAGAAACACCGCGTTGGTGGCGCCCCGCGCCTTGAAAGCACCGACCTTCTGGAAGTTCTCGCACTTGAAGAAGAGCTTCGCGTTCGCGTCGGCGTCGAGCGTCTGGCTGGTCATCACCGGCGTGTGGTTGATCTTGTCCTGGATCCGCTGGTGCGCGTCCTGAACGTGCTCCAGCGTAAGGGCGTCGGGGGGCGGGCGATTCATCAGCTTGGCTCTCGAGCCCCCAATCTACCGGAACTTCCCTACATCCGTCGCGTCTCCCAGGCCGCGGGTGCCCGACGAGAAACAGAAATACCGGTCACGCGCGATCGATCCGGGCCGCGAAGCAGCCATGCCTCGCATAGTGCGCATGGATGTAGGCCGTCTTCGGGTCTGAAAACAGGCGCGCTATCAGTTCGTCAGCCCGTTGGCCCTCGACGACGTCGGCGTCGACGATCAGATCGTCGGCGCTGAAGGCGCGCAGCGACAGCAGCCGCGTTCGCATCGATTCGGGCACCTCGTCGATGCGATCGTAGGGATGCTCGGCACCTTCTCGAACGAAGACCGCGTGGCTCGCGCGATAGGGGTTGGCGGCGGGTTGGTGCACGAAGTTCACCAGCAGAAAACTCTCGCTGACCCGGGAATCGCGCAGCTCGATTCGATCCGGGAACCCACCGTCCCGGTCGGCGACGTAGCGCAACGCCGCATGGGCGCCCAGTTGCTGGTCGGACAGTCCATACAGGTGGCGAAATGGCTCTGGAGAAAGGCCTCTGATCCGAAAGTTCACGGTGCGACTCCTGAGGGGGCGATTTCGATGTCGCCATTGAACCTGAACGCGAGCCTGGCTTCCATTCGATTGTTGCGGTCGAATTCGCAGCGTCGGTCGGTACCCGTTTGACATAGGTGTACCTGCCCGCATATTATGAGGATATGCACCTATCTTCGCAGGCGTACGCTCTTGAGCCTGAGCAAGGGAACCCGGGCGGGGTCGCCCCGGGTCCCATCCCAATTTTCGGAGACTGGCCATGCCTGACCGTGAGATCGTCATTTGCAATCCGGTTCGCACCGCCATCGGCACCTTTGGCGGGTCGCTGAAAGACACCCCGGCGCCGGACCTGGGCGCCGCGGCGATCCGCGGGACGTTGCAGCGGTCCCGCCTGGCCGCCGATCAGATCGACACCGTCGTGATGGGCAATGTGATCCAGGCCGGTACCAAGATGAACCCGGCGCGCCAGGCTGCCATCGGCGCCGGGCTGCCGGTGCGCGTTCCCGCGCTCACCGTGAACCGGGTCTGCGGTTCCGGGGCGCAGGCGATCGTCAGCGCGGCCCTCGAGATCCAGGCCGGCAACGTGTCCTGCGCGATCGCCGGCGGCATGGAGAACATGGACCTGGCGCCGTATCTGCTGCCGGGCGCCCGCTGGGGCATCCGCATGGGCGATGCGCGGATCCTCGACAGCATGCTGCTCGACGGTCTGAACGATGCCTTCAGCGGCGAGCACTCCGGATGGCACACGGAGGAGCTGGTGGCCCGATACCGCATCAGCCGCGAGGACCAGGATCGCTGGGCCGCTCGTTCCCAGCAGCGCTTCGGTGCCGCGCAGGCAGCCGGCAAGTTCAAGGAGGAGATCGTTGCAGTCGAGCTGTCGACGCGCAAGGGTCCCGTGACCTTCGACAAGGATGAGGCCAATCGTCCTGATACGACGGTCGAGACGCTGGCCAAGCTGAAGCCCGCCTTCCGCAAGGACGGCACCATCACCGCCGGCAACGCGCCCGGCCTGAACAGCGCCGGCTCGGCGATGATCGTGACGGAACGGGCGTTTGCCCAGAAGAACGGTCTGCAACCGGTGGCGCGGCTGGTGGCGTACGGCATTGCCGCGGTCGAGCCGGGCATGTTCGGCATCGCGCCGGTGCCGGCGGTGCGCCTGGCGCTGGAGCGGGCGGGCTGGAAGGTGGCGGACGTGCAACGGATCGAAATCAACGAGGCGTTCGCCGCGATCGCGCTCGCCTGCCTGCGCGAGCTGGAATTCGCCGAGGACATCGTGAACGTCGAGGGCGGGTCGATCGCGCACGGCCACGCGATCGGTGCCACCGGGGCCGTGCTGACCACGCGGCTGCTGCACTCGATGAAGCGCGACGGCTTGAAGCGCGGCATCGTGACGCTGTGCATCGGCGGAGGGCAGGGGATCGCCCTGGCGCTGCAGATGCTCTGACCGCGCCGCGGCGCGTCCTAACCGCCATGGGCGGTGTTGCCGCCGTCGATCACCAGTTGGGCGCCGGTCAGGTACGGTTCTAGCGCAGGTTGATGACGATCTTCGGCGTCGCTGCCGGGTTCACCGCAGCTGCATCGAAGGATGGCGGCCCCATGGAGCCGCGAGCGTCGTTCGAGAAGCCATACGGTTCGGTCGGAAGCCCCAGGAAATTCTTGTCGAGCTTGCCGTTGCGGTTCTCGTCCTGGTAAACGGCCACCGCATAGCGACCTGCGGTCAGCCCCGCAAACGTGGCCACCACGGTATCGCTCGAAGCCTCGAGCGCCTGCCCGGCCATTCCTTTGCGGGTCGCCGGAAAATCGGCCGCCTTGTCGTACAGCCCGACGAAAACGACCCCGGCGTTGGGCTTGACGTTCCTGACCTCGACCGTCAGATCCTCGGCCATTGCGCTCAGGCCGACCGAACACAGCAGCAGTGCCGACACTTTCGCGAACATTCGAACCTCCTTGGGTCAGGGAATGAAGCGGTAGACGACGCCCACCGCGACCGTGGGCAGCGAGTTGCGTTCGACGATCGGGCTGCCGTTGGCTTTGCTGGTCAGAAATTCATCGGACGCGCGCGCCATCAAGGTCCAGCGCTGCGACAGCGCGTAGCTCAGCGATGCGGTGGGACCGACCGAACGAAGGCCTGCGCCCGGCGAATATTCGGGCAGTTGCGAGGCGCGGGCCTGATCGGCGGTCACCCCGAACCAAGCCTGCATGTACCGGCTGTTGCCGTACGTGGCCTGAACGCCCACCGAGATCTGCGCCGTCGAGTTCAGCTGCAGGCGCCAGGCGGCGTTGGAATCGATGGTCAGCCCCGAGCTGCCGCCGAAGTCCCGCGCAACCGTCGTCCCGAGCGCGATCGGGCCCAGCACGTAGCTGGCGAAGAGGCGCCCTTGTGCGGCCGTATTGAGATCGGAAAGGTCCGCGATTTTCGAGTTTTCGTCGTGGTAGCGGCCGCGCCGGAACCACAGCGATGAGCCGACTTGCCAGCGGTCGTTGTTCACGATGTAGGCGCCCAGCCCGTGGTCGGTGTTCGCGAACAGCCACCGGCCGTAGGCGACGTCCATCATCGGCAGCGGCAGCGTCAGCTCGCCCCGCGAGCCCGGATATTGCGGTTCGACCACGAGAGCCGGGCCCGAGCTGACGTGCCAGCCCTCGTCGGCGCGAACCGGCTGCGCCTGCAGCGCCAGCGCGGTGGCCGCAACCAGGCCCGGGCGTCGCAGCGCTGAAAAAAATCGCGGGGTGCGATGAGCCTGACGCAGGCCCCGCATGCGGTTCAAGGTCGATGGCATGGTGCGCATTCCTCCGCCGGTTCGGGAGCTCGATCGGTGATCGGCTGCGACGGATCCTAGAAATCCGCCCGGCGGTTTTGAAGCTTTGCGTGTGCGAGCGCGGCAAACGCCGATCGAACGCCGCCTTCGTGGCGCCGAACGCGATGCCCTCTGCGGCATCCGGAACGCACGAGCGTTGGCGGTCGGATCGACGCCGCTCGCGACCGAATTCCCGCGTTCGAGGCCGATTCCCGTGCGTTCCGATTCCGTTAGATTCACACTGTGGAAGGCGGCCCGTTGCACCCGTCGAGACCCGAGCGTTCATGGACCCGTTGCTCAATCCCACCGTGCTGTTCGGTCAGCTGATCGGCTACGGACTGAGCTCGACCCTGGCCGTGTTGCTGGCCGTGCTGGCATGGCAGTCGCCGGATTCCGGCCGGCATGCCCGCGCCTTGAACGCCGCCTGCGCCGCGGTGTGGAGCCTGGGCGGATCGGCGCGTTTCGGTCTGCTGGCCGCCGGACTGTCCGCTCAGTCGCCCATCCTGCCCTGGATCACCTGCTTGACTTTCAGCGCAGCCGCCGTCTGGCCGGTCTGCCTGCTGCTGTTCTGGCAGGCCAGCGCCGCCACGCGGCGCCCGCGTGCGGCGCGCTGGCTGCTGGCGGCAGGAACCGCGGCCGCCGTCGCCCTGGTGGCCGGCCTGGTCGCCGCGACGATCGAGTGGCCGCAGTGGCTGATCACGCTGTGCATGGCGGTCGGCTACAACGCGCTTATCTTGCTGATCGGGGCAGTGCTGATCCTGAGGCCGCGCTTCGACTCCGTGGTGGAGCGTGCGGCGGTCGTGCTGATCCCGGGCGGGCCCCTGGCGAGCATGACCGCGCACTGGATTCAGCAGTCCGCGATGCTTCCTGCGCGCTGGGATCCCGTGCTGGACGTGCTGGTGAAGCAGAGCATGGTCCTCACCTTGCTGGGCGTGCTCGTCTACCTGGGACGATTCCAGGGGTCCGATCGCTTCGCCAAGCTCGGTCTGCGCCTCGTGTGGGCGTGGACGCTCGGCATCGGGTTGGCCTGGATGCTGACCCGGTCGGCAGGCGAGTCCATGCGATCCGCCTCCGACGCGGTCAGCGCCGCGGTGATCTGTGCCGTGGTGGCCGCTGCCGTGCTGCTGTTCGGCGGGTTCGCGCGCGCCAGCGACCGATGGGTGGACCGGCGCGTGTTCGGCCGGCGCGATCCGCAGCTGGCACTGGCGGAACTGCGCGAGCGCCTGGCACAGCAGGAAGCCGACGAGCGGGTGTGCGAGGCGGCCGAGCGATTCTTCCGCGACACGCTGAAAGTCGAGGTGGGCGTGGTTGCCGCGTCTCAGGCCATGGCTTCAGGCAGCCGCTTCCCGGTGCAGGTAGGCGATGCCGAACCCCTTGCGCTGGCAGTGCGCCCGGGTGCACGGCGCCGACTGCTGGTCAGCAGCGAAGTGGACCTGCTCCGACAGGGGGCGCAGGTGGTCGGACGCCGCCTGGAAGCACTGGCGCGCGAGCGTGAACGCATCGAGCTTTCCCGGCGCGAAGGCCGACTGATGCATCAGCTCGTGCAGGCCGAGCTGCGGGCGCTGCGAGCGCAGATCAACCCGCATTTCCTGTTCAACTCGCTCAACACGATCGCGGCGCTCGTTCACCAGGACCCGTCGCTGGCGGAAGCCATGACGCTCAGGCTGGCGCGCATCTTCCGCTACGTGCTGACGCAGACCAACCAGTCCTTTACCCCGCTGCACGAGGAGATCGATTTCCTGCGCACCTATCTGGACATCGAGCAGATGCGATTCGGCGAGCGCCTGCAGGTCCAGTTCCAGGTCGCCGAGGCGGTTGCCGATCGACCGATTCCTTCCCTGATCCTGCAGCCCCTGGTGGAAAACGCGATCAAGCACGGCTTTTCGCCCAAGGTCGGCCCTTGCCGGCTGGTGATTGGCGGGGCCGTGCAGGGCGAGCAGCTCGTTCTGACGGTCGAGGACGACGGCGTCGGCGCTCAGACGGGCGCGGCCCTCAAAGCGCCCGGTGACGGCATCGGGCTGCGCAATGTGCGCGAGCGGCTGGCCACCGTTTACGGAACGCAGGCGCGCCTGTCGTTCGAGAGCCAGCCGCGCCGCGGCAGCCGTGCCACGGTGTACCTGCCGCTCGGCGACCCGGCGACGGCACCCGCATGACGGCGACGCTGCGCAGCCTGTTGATCGATGACGAGCAGGCTTCGCGCCTGCGGCTGCGCCGCCTGCTGTCGACCCGTGACCGCGTCGAAATCATCGGCGAGGCGGAAGATGGCCTGCAGGCGCTGGATCTGATCGAGCAACTCGGACCCGATCTGCTGTTCCTGGACGTGCAGATGCCGGGCCTGGACGGCTTCGAAGTGCTGCGCGCGCTGGCCCCACCGGCGCGGCTTCCACTGGTCATCTTCGTGACGGGCTTTGACGAACATGCGTTGCGGGCGTTCCAGGCCCAGGCGCTGGCCTACCTGCTCAAACCGGTCGAGCCCGAGCAACTGGACGCGATGATCGAACGCGCCTGGAGCATCCGCAGTTATCGCGAAGCGGGCAACGACTCCGACAGCCGGGTCCGCGATGTGCTGAACGCGGCGCCGCGCGCGCTCGAGCGCATCGTGGCACGCAAGGCCAACCGCCTGCTGCTGCTGGATCCGGCGGATGTCTGCTTTTTCCGGATCGACGCCGGCATCGTGCGGGCCCAGACGGTTGAAGAGAGCTACTGGGTCAACTACGCGATCGGCGAGCTCGAGGCGGTGCTGTCGCAGAAGAGCTTCTTCCGGGCGCACCGCTCCTACCTGGTGAACCTGAACCGGGTCGCGGAAATCCGGCCCGATGTGCGCAGCAGCTTCCAGCTCGTGATGCAGGATCGCGACAGGACGGCGGTCGACGTTAGCGAGCGGCAGGGGCGGGTGTTGCGGACATTGATTCCCGGCCTGTAAGGCTGCTGATGTCTTCGGTGGCCGCCCGAATCTGACTCCGGGGCCTGTCGGTCGACGAACGAAACTTGCGCGGTGCCGCCGGGTAAGCTCGATCGCCCATCCAAGCCTGAAAGGCTAGCGCGACCAGGCTATGGAAAGGTCGATGTGCCGCCGTGGCAGAAGGTAGACCTGGCCGTCGCCCAGGTCGCTCGGCAGGATGGGCTCGCGCCGGTCCGTCAGATTGGTGCCATTCAGCGAAAGCTGCAACTGACTCCATCGGTACCCGATCAATGCATCGAAAACGCCATACGCGCGGGCCGGGTGAAGGTTGGCATTGTCCAGGAAGCGCGAACCCTCGCCATTCAGGTTGGCGGCCACCTGAAGCCCTCGTGCCGGAGCGTAGGTGAGGCCCAGCGCGCTGCGCCACCGCGGCGTGAGCGCGATGCGGTTGCCGGCCAGCTGGCCCTGGCTGGCATCGTTGAAATCCCGGTAGCGGGCATCGTCCAGGCTCAGCGTGGCCGCCACGCGCAGGCCCGGCGTCAGCACGATGGACGTTTCCAGCTCCACCCCGCGATAGCGGGTGCTTCCGGCCGCCACCAGTGCCGGCAGACCGTTGATCGATCCGTTGAGCGGCTGGTGGCCGAAGTCCGAGTAGAAGACATCAAGGTCCGCATCGAAGCGACCATCCAGGCCGTCGGCCTTGATCCCGGCGGTGAAGCCTCGTTGAGTCTCGGGCTTGATCAGCGGCGCAAACCCGGACGTTGGTCCGAAGTCGAGCTGCGCCAGCTGAAAGGTGTTGCTGTAGCTGGCGTGGACCGACACGTCATCCAGGTCGCCACTCGTATCGCTCCAGAACCGCCAGCTGCCCCCGAAGGAACCTGAAGCGCGGTGTGCGTGATCCGACTGATCGGCCGTCGCGCCGCGCTCGGAGGCCTGGATGTGCTGTTGCGTGATGTTGTATCGGACTCCCGCCAGCAGGCTGACGTCCGAAACGGGCTTCCACCGCGTTTGCATGTACAAGCCAAACAGGCTCCGGTGCGCCAGCAGCGCGGCACCGCCATTTCCCGGCAACGAGGCGCCTGCCGGCGCCGCGCCGCCATCGGTGGGAATCGTGTAGTCGAAGGTGGTGCTGTCCTGCTGCGCCCGGCCGAGCAATTCATTCAAGCCGACCGTCGCGTCGACGCTCGGCCACAGCGTGCGCGTCCCGTGAAAATCAGCGAACAGCTCGTTGATCTGTCTGCCCTGACGGAAACCAACCCCGGAGTTGTCGGGAAAGTTGTCGAAGAAACCCTCGATCGTATGGGTCCAGTTGCGCGTAAACGACACCGTGGTGCCCCAGGCGGCTGCGCCGGTCTTGCCGTCGAGGCCGGCCACCAGGCGGGCCACATCGGAATCGATTCGTGCGTCCGAGGGGTTCTGATTGAAATCGACCGGCAACCTCGAGGTCGGCAGGCCGTTCGCGTCGATCGGGACCGGGCTTTGCGGTTTTTGCCATTGAGCTGTCGCATCCACGTCCAGGTGCGCCCGAGCGAAGCCGGTATCGGCCGCGAGGCGGTACAGGCCGTGGACCCGATCGCTGCCGATTCCATCGCCCGCGACCCGGGTGCGACCGGCGTCTGCGCTCAAGGATTGCAGGATCGGACCTTGGCTGAGCACCGCTGCTGCGTCGGCCGAGGCCGACCCGAAGCTCCCCACCGACGCATGCACGGCCCGGTCGGCCTGGCCGGCCGCGTAATGGATCACGTGGATCGTTCCGGCAAAGGCGGTCGTGCCGTAGAAAACCGGGGCACTGGCCCGCACCACTTCGATCCGTTCGACGTCATGCAGATCCAGCGTGGCAAAGGCCGGTATGAACGCGCCCCCGACCGGAACGCCGTCGATCAGCAGCAGAAAATCATCGGCTTCGGTGCGACCCAGTACCGACGGCGTCGAGCTGGCCGGGCCAGAATCTCCGCCGGAATAGACGCTGATGCCCCCCACCAGTGCGAGAGCCGAGCGAAGATCGGTCGCGCCGCGCGCGCGCAGATCCTCGCCCGAGACGACCGTGATCGAATCGGGCGATTCCTGAACCGGCGCGCTCAGTCGCGTCGAAGTCACTTCGACCACGTCCAGGCGGGACTCGCCCGGCGCCGCTGGCTGTTGCGCCTGGCCGGGCAGGGCGAGTAGACCGATGGTGGCGCTGGCGCAGACCCATCGAAGCAGGAGCATCGGGCGGAGCGACGAATCGGGTGGCGGGTTGGTCGGCGATCCCAAAGGGCGCTCAAGCTACGTGCGAACGATGACTCGGACGTGACTCGGCTTGCGGCATCCGCCCGACCGCCCCGCGCACTCCCGGCTGCCGGCACCTGCCCGGGCTTGCGCCCGCGCCCGCGTCGCTCGGTTGCGGTCATCGATATAACCTCGCGGCGTATGTGGATCGCGTTATACGTGTCCCGATCGACGCTCTGCCGCACTGCGATCGAAAGCGCGGTAAGTCTTGTAATCTTCTGCAACGGCGTCGCCGGATGGTGGGTGTGAGACCTCGCTGATCAGATGAAATCACTGGGCAAAAAGCCGGAGGGCGCGCGGCTCGACCGCATCAAGGCTTCGCCCCACTGGGCCGGCGAGCGGTTCCGCAACGTGGAGCCGATCATTGCAGGCCTGCGCGACCCGAACGCGTCGATGCCGACGCTGGGTGAGTTTCTCTGCGGTGGTGAGCGGCGCATGCCGCGCGGGCCGCTGCCATCGATCGACCCGCTCGAGGGGTGGGGCAGGCCGCCCGACAGCGGACTGCGCGCGACCTGGCTCGGCCATTCCACGGTGCTGATCGAGATCGACGGCCTGCGCGTGCTCACCGATCCGGTTTGGGGGCCGCGCGCCTCGCCATCGCGGCTGGCCGGCCCCAAGCGCTTCCAGCCCGTCCCGGTTCGGCTGCGAGCGATGCCGCCGCTCGACCTCGTGATCGTGTCGCACGACCACTACGACCACCTCGACTATCCGACCATCCGCGAGCTGGCCCGGCTCGATGTCCCGTTCGTCACATCGCTCGGAGTCGGCGCACACCTCGAAGCCTGGGGTGTGCAGCCGGAGCGAATCGTCGAACTCGACTGGTGGGAATCGCACCAGCTGCCGAACGCGGAGCTCACCGTCACGGCCACGCCCTCGCAGCACTTTTCGGGGCGCAGCCTGAAGGACCGCAACGCAACCCTGTGGTCCTCGATGGTGATCCGCTCGCCGCGGCACGCCGTGTTTTTCAGTGGCGACACCGGCCTGACGACGCAATACCAGAGGATCCGCGAAAGGCTGGGGCCCTTCGACCTCGTGATGCTGGAGGTGGGCGCGTTTCATCCTGCGTGGGGCGACATTCATCTCGGGCCGGAGAACGCGCTCAAAGCTCTGGCGCTGCTGGGCGGCGGCCCGTTTTTACCCGTGCACTGGGGTACCTTCAGCCTTGCGATGCACGCCTGGGATCAGCCGGCGGAGGCCTTGCTGGAAATGGGTCCGAAAGCGGGCGCTCAACTGCTGATGCCTCGGCTGGGCGAACCGGTCGAGCCGGAGCACGTGCAACCCGTGCAGCCATGGTGGCGCGCCGTCGACATGGTCGCGCGTGAACCGGAACCTGCCACCCCGGAGGCGACCAGCTTGCCCAGCGCCATGCCCTGGCCGATCGATTAGCCGGGCGAGGGTGGCAGGTGTAGATTGCAGAGAGGCAAACTTATGCGCGCCCACTTTCACCGATTTGTAATGGTCTTGGTGGTATTCGGCCCTTTCGGAAGCGCCTGGGCCGATGCGACTGGGGACCGACAGCCCGCCCTCTGGGAGACGCGCGAGTTGACGTTCAGCTACGTGGGCTTCACCACCCGGTATTCCTGCGATGGACTTCGCGACACCGTCGAGCAGGCGCTGACGACGCTGGGCGCCCGCCGCGACCTGATCGTGACACCCTATGCCTGTACGCGGATCGGCGAACCCGAGCCCGCTCCGTCCTTACAAATCAAAGTTTCCGCGTTGAAACCTGCGACGGCAACCGCAGCTGACACCGTCGAGGCGCGCTGGAAGACGGTCAGCCTGGCGGGCGTCGGCAAACTGAGGCCGGGCGAATGCGAACTGGCCGAGCAGATCCAGCGCGAGATCCTGCCGCTGTTCACGACGCGAAACCTCAAGTCCCGGCTCGATTGCGTTCCGCACCAGGAGCATGCGGGCAATATCGAGCTGACGGTGGACGTCCTCGTACCCGCAAAAGAATGAATTGGGTCGAGCCGGTCCTCGGCCGGGCAACCGCGCTCAGGACGCCGGCACCAGGCGGCGCAGCCGATGCGCCAACCACGGCACCGTCAAGGGTCGCAGCAGGCGCCGATCGTAGCCCGCCATGCGGCGCTCGTTCTCGGCCAGACACAGGTCGATCAGCTCTCGCGGCGTAAGTTCGACACCCACGGAACCGCTGCCGGTCATCGCGAAGTTGGCGTCCTGGGCTCCGCGGTCGGCATCGACGCTTCTGGCGATGCCGATGCGTTCCCAGATCAGGAACAGCCAGACCGCGCAGGTCTTGAGAAAGAACTTGGGCCGGCGCCACCACGGCAGGTTGAGCCGGTACCAGGCGGCCCAGTTGACAAAAAACAGGATGTGGCGGCCTTCCTCCTGAATCACGGGCTCGAAAGTGTCCACGAGTTCGGGCGGGAAGTACCCCGAGCGGCGCGCCAACTCGAACAGCCCGAATGCAAAGAAGGTATCAACGCATTCCGAATACCCCGTGACCAACCAGGCCCACTCCGGATCCCTGGGCGGCAGGTATGCGGGCTCAGGCGCCAGGTGGACACCGTAGGATTCCACCAGCCTGTTCAGGACCAGTTTGTGGCGCGCCTCCTCGCCCGCATTCATTTCGAGGGCCCGTCGCAGCAGCGGATCGGCGACGCGTTGCGCGAAGCTGTGCACACGCACCGCCGCACGCCCCTCGGTCTGGACCGCGATGTCCCAGATCGGCAGCGAGGTCAGGCGCTGCAACGCATCCTGGGACAACTGTGGCCATGCAATTACCGCCGGTTTGTAAGGGTTGTGGGTCTCCAACAACATTCGGCAAAAAAGCCGCTTGTGAGCATCCGAGCCGATGCACACGGGATCGGGTTCTGCGCCGCTCCAGTTGCGCATCGCAACGTCGAAGCGGTCGATACCAAAGGTGTGATCCATGAACGCAGTCCGGGGTCCGAGGTCCGGTCAGTTGCAGTTTCGAGACTGTGCAAGGACTAAAGTCCGAGACGTCGTAGAGGTTCTGTCTGCAGTTCTTGTTTCTGCCTGCGACGCAGGTTAGTCGGGCCAGATGGCGGATCCGCTCCAGCTCGATCCACGAAGGTCACAGCTGTGACCTTGCCGCCTTGCCGATAGATATCATCTGATATCATCTCGAATGATATCAATCCAAGGGCCACCCGTGGATCCAGCGCGCCACTTGAGTTTCCTGATCAAGGATGTCTCGCGTCTTTCATTGAAGAACTTCGAGCGCCTTGCCGACAAAGTCGGGCTTGGCCTGACGCCGGAGGAGTGCAGGGTGCTGATCTACCTGGAACACCGACAGGGCACGGCCCAGGTGGACCTGGCTGAATACATGGGCAGCAGCCCAATGACATTGATGCGAGTGCTCGACCGTATGGAGCAGGATGGCTGGGTCGAGCGCCGGCCCGATCCCGAAGATCGCCGCGTGCGGCGGCTGCATCTGACGCGCGCGGCGATGCCCGTGATACCGCGCATCTGGGTCATTGCGGATCGCGCTCGGGCGGAATCGCTGGCGGGCCTCGACTCGGTAGATCGACAGCGCCTGATCGGCCTGCTCGAACGCATTCGCGGCAACCTGCTGGCCCTGGTGGAGGGCGCGGACGAGCCGGGCTGCGGCGCCGAACCTCCGCAAGTCGCCAGGACCTCGACGCCGGGCAAGCGCAAGCAGGCCGCGGTCGCAGCGCGCAGCAGGGCGCGAGCGAGGGTGCAGTGAGCGCGGTGCTGCCCTCCCCGGATCCGGGCGTCCGGCGCCTGCGCGACCGACTGAGGATCCCGCTGATGCTGCTGGGCATCGCGGCCGTGATGATCGGCGCGCTGTATCTGTGGTTCAGTGGTGGTCGCTACGTCTCAACCGACGACGCTTACGTACAGGCGGGCCGAGCTTCCATCAGCAGCAACGTAGCCGGCCAGGTCATTGCAATTGCGGTACGCGACAACCAGCCCGTGCGCCGCGGTGAGCTGCTGACGCCGCTTGCCGGCTGGCTGGCCGGGCAGTTCGGCCGCAAGCGCGTGTTTCTGGCCTCGGTGATCGGCTTCACAGCCGCCTCGGCGCTGTGCGGACTGGCGCAGACGCTGCCGCAGATCGTTCTGTTCCGACTGCTGCAGGGATTGTCCGGAGCGGCGCTGGTGCCGTTGTCGCAGGCCGTGCTGTTCGATATCAATCCACCGGAGCTGCATGGCAGGGCCATGGCGGGCTGGGGCCTGGGCGTGGTGCTGGGCCCGGCCCTGGGCCGGGTCATCGGCGGCTGGCTCACCGACAACTACAGCTGGCGCTGGGTCTTCTGCATCAATGTACCGGTCGGCGTCCTCGCGTGCCTCGGAATTCTCGCTCACCTGCCGGATACGCCGAAGCGCCGCAGCCGCTTCGACCTGTTCGGCTTCGCCGTGCTCAGCCTGGCGGTGGGCGCTTTGCAGCTCACGCTCGATCGCGGACCGCTGAAGGACTGGTTCGGATCCAACGAGATCTGGATCGAGACCACGGTCGCCGCGCTCGCGTTCTACCTGTTCCTGGTGCACTCGGCCACCAGCCGGCAGCCCTTCATTCCCCTGGCGCTGTTCCGCGATCGCAACTTCCTCACCGGAAATGTGTTCATTTTCGTGGTCGGCGCCGTGCTCTTCGCCACGCTGGCGCTGCTGCCGCCGCTGCTGCAGAACCTGTTGAATTACCCGGTGCTGGAAGCCGGTCTGGTGACCGCGCCACGCGGCTTCGGCACGCTGCTCGCGATGCTGGTGGTCGGCCGCCTGGTTGGACGGTTCGACGCGCGGCTGATCATCGGCGCCGGTTTCGCTTTGACCGCCTTGTCGTTATGGCAGATGACGCAGTTCTCCCCGCAGATGGACCGGTGGCCGGTGATCATCTCCGGCGTGGTGCAGGGGGTGGGAACCGGCGCCGTCTATGTACCGATGGCGGCGATGGCCTTCGCGACGCTGGCGCCGCAGTTGCGCAACGAGGGTGCCGCACTGTTCAACCTGATGCGCAACATCGGCAGCAGCGTCGGCATCTCTGTCGTGCAGGCGCTGTTCGTCAGCAATTCCCAGGTGATTCACTCCAGCCTGGCCGGACAGGTCACCCCCTATAACCTGGCCGCCCGCGATCCCCAGCTCGCCGCGCAGCTCGCATCACCCGACAGCCTGGCTGCCCTCAATGCCCGCCTGAGCGATCAAGCCTCGATGATCGCCTACCTCGATGACTTCCAGCTGATGCTGATTCTGACCGTGCTGGCCATGCCGTTGCTGCTGCTGGTCAGAAAGGCTCGAGCGCAGCCGGGAGCCCCGCAGTCGGCGATCGAGTGAGGCGTCCCGGATGGAACCACGGGTCAGGTTCGAATTTGCCGCGATGTCGGCGACGCTGTTGACCGCCTGCATGGTCGGCCCCGATTTCCAGCGCCCGGCATGGCCGACCCCGTCTGCGTACACCCGGGAAGACCTCCCGAGCCTGTCGGGGAGCGACCAGCAACTCGTTCCAGGACAAAATCCGGTGGCCGGGTGGTGGCGCCTGTTCGGATCGGCCGAACTGGATGACACCATCGAGCGGGCGCTTTCTGAAAATCGGGATCTGGCAGCCGCCGAGGCGACCCTGGCGCAGGCGCGCGAGGCCGTGAGCGCAAGTGCCGGCGCGTTATACCCACAGGTCGACCTGGATGCGAGCTCCGGTCGGCAGAAGTACGGCGCTCAATTCAGGGGCTCGCAGTACTTCCCGCCGTTTACTTACTTCTCCCTCGGCCCCAGCGTCAGCTACGTGCTCGACTACACCGGCGGCGAGCGCCGGGCGGTGGAGCAGCAGCAGGCCCTTGCAGGCCACCAGGCCTATCAGCTGCAGGCGGCGTATTTGAACCTGACGGGCGACATCGTCGAGCAGGCGCTCATGATCGCATCGACCGGCGCGCAGATCGAAGCGGTCGAATCACTGCTGGCCGAGGACCGCCAAAACCTGACTCTGGTGCAGACCGCCTTCGACGCCGGCTCCGTCTCGCGCGTCGACGTGCTCAGTGCGCAGAGCCAGCTGGCGCAGGACCAGACCCTGCTGGCACCGCTGCGCCAGCAGCTCAGCCTCGCGCGCCACGCGCTGTCGATTCTGGCCGGACACGCGCCGGCGGACTGGGCACCGCCGAACTTCCACCTGACCGCCCTTCGGTTGCCGCGGACCCTGCCATTGACGGTTCCATCGGAGCTGGCGCACCGGCGGCCGGACATTCTGGCCTCGGAGTCGCAGCTCCACGCCGCTACCGCAGCCGTTGGCGTGGCCACTTCGGGCCTGTATCCGCAGATCACGCTCGCCGCCGCGGCGGGGCAGCAGTCTCTTCAGCTGACGCACCTGTTCGACAACTCCAGCACGGCCTGGAATCTGGCGGCGGGACTGAGCGCGCCACTGTTCGATGGCGGCACCCGTCGCGCGCAGCGTCGGGCGGCGCTGGATGCGATGCAAGCCGCGCTCGCCCACTATCAGCAGACCGTGCTGCGATCCTTTGGCCAGGTCGCCGATGTCCTGACGGCGCTCGATCACGACGCCGAACAGCTGGCCGCGCAGAAAAATGCGCTCGACTCGGCCGAGGCCAGCCTCAATCTGAGCCGCCAGAGCTACAGTTTCGGCAATTCGGGCGTGCTGCAGGTACTCGACGCCGGGCGTCTGTACCAGCAGGCGCGGTTGGGGTACCTGCGCGCTCAGGCGCAGCGCTACCAGGACACGGTGCAACTGTTCCTGGCGCTGGGTGGATCCGATCCCGGCCAGACGCCGTCCGGTTCACCCTTGGTCCGCAATTCCTACGACCAGTAACGGCGCTGCTCCAGGCCCAGCGCCAGCAGCAGTGCCGCACCGCTCATGGTCGCCGCCGCCGGCGGGCCCTCCTCGATCAGTGCCCCGATCCGCACCAGCGCCTCGGGGCTGCACTGCTGGACGTAACGCGCCAGTTCCAGCACCTGCTCCGGCGTGACGCGACCGGCTTCATCGGGCGAAATCGGCTCGGCGTCGCGTCTGAGTCGATACAGCAGACAACCGAAGGCGCCGCCCGCCACCGCCACCAGAGCCAGCGGCCCAAGGGGCTGCACCAGGTGCTCGAGCAGCTCGGCCCGCAGCCCAGCGGGCGCCTCCTCGTACAGCGCGCCAACCAGCTCCGGGATGTCAGGTGCCGACCCGTTTGCGCTCACACCCGGGCGATCTGGGCCAGGACATCTTCGGCAGACCGGCTGCGGTGCAGGTCATGAGTCACGAATGGCTCGTCGTCACCCGGCTTGTCCAGCCAATCGCGGTGCCGCAGCGTTTCCTGCATATCCGAAAGACCGCTCGACCAGTGTTCGTTCATCGCCAGCATCCCGAACTGGTAATCCTTGGCGTAGCCCTCGTGGGGCTTGCCGCGATAGATCAGGTGGACAACGTTGCGCCGGGCGATGCAGGCCACCTGCTCGGCGCGCCGGTACCAGGGGCTGCTTCTTTCCGACTGCGGTACCCATGCCAGGGCCTCGTGCAGCAGGCGCCGATAGTTCTGCTCTTCCTGCATCGTGGTCGTGACCAGGCGGGTCCTGCTCGAGTACTGGATGTCCTTCTGGCGTACCGCCACTTGCAGCAGATCCCTGGGCACCTCTCCGTTGGCGCTCCACAGGTCGATCTGGAAAATGAGCGTATCGCGCCGAGGTTTCGAAGTGAGCACGTAGTACAGCGGCGTGTTGGAGACCAGCCCGCCGTCCCAGTAGAACTCGCCGTCGATTTCGACCGCGGGAAACCCGGGCGGCAGCGCGCCGGAAGCCATAAAGTGCTCCGGACGCAGCGTGCGCTCGGTGTTGTCGAAGTACACGAAATTTCCGGTGCGCACGTTCACCGCACCCACCGAAACGCGCATCTGGTCGGTCCGGTTGATGCGGTCGAAATCGGCGAAACGCTCGAGCGTTGCATGCAGCGGGCGGGTGTCGTAGAAGCTCGCCGTGTGCGGGTCGCGGCTGGCCAGCCCCAGCGAGTGCCACGGACGCGGAACGAAAAAACCGTTTTGCCCCTCCAGCAGCGCGCGTGTCGAGTCCATCGAGTCGACCCAGGCGCGCCAGGCGTCGGGAAGCTGTGGCGAAGAACCCAGCATCGACGTCAAATGATGCGATGGCCACCACGGCTGCCGGCAAATGAACTCCCAGAAGGCGCGCAATTGATCGACTCGCCGATCCGGCGCGTTGCCGGCGATCACGGCGGCGTTCAAGGCCCCGATCGAGATGCCGGCGACCCAGTTCGGGTGGATGCGCCCTTCGGCCAAACCCTGGTAGACCCCGGCCTGGTAGGAGCCCAGGGCACCGCCGCCCTGCAACACGAGCGCCGTCACGGCATAGTCCGGATGGGGTGCGCCCGCTGCGATGGCCGACTCTTGCTCAAGTCTCATGGTCCCGTCCCCGGTTCAGGATCACTGCCATTGAGCGCAATGATCCGAGGTTTGGCCGCGGACCGGTTCGCAGGGGTCTCGACCAGCGGCTGCAGCTCCGGCGCCAGGACCCTTAACAGCGACACCGCCAGCGCGCTCGTGAAGTGGTAGCGGTCGGCCTGCGGCCCGGACACGAAGGCCGTCACCGTTCCGTACAGCCGGTCGCCCAGGAAGAACACGAAGGTGGCGGTCCGGTCGACCGGGCGAGCCTCGACGAGCTGGTGTCCGGGCCCGAACGACTCGAAGCGGTTGTCGCCCGTTCCGGTCTTGCCGCCGACCGGGAGCGGCCTGCCATCCGATCCGACGTAGATGCCGCGCACCCGGGCGGCCGTTCCGCTGGCGACGACGCCCGCCAGGGCGCGCCGCAGTGTCGCCGCCACTTCTGTCGACATCACCCGCTCCGGCGCTTCGGGCCGATAGATCATTTCGGTCTGGTATGGCGTGCTGGCCGCCAGAACCACCCGTTCCAGGTCCGTGGTCGATTGCCTGACGCCGTCGTTCAGAATGATCCCCATCAGCGCAGCGAGCGCGTCGGGGCGATCGCCCGAGCTGCCGATCGCAGTGGCCAGTGACGGCACCAGGCGGCCGAACGGATAGCCTTGCCGTTTCCAGTCCTGCAGCAGATGGTCGAACGCATCCTCCTCGATCAGCCGCCGGATGCGCAGGTCCTGCTGACGGCTGTTCGCGGTCCTGAACAGCCAGCCGTAAGCCTGCTGCCGCTCGCCGGAGCTGGCCGCCAGGACCTGCGCCCGCGTGGCCTCGGGATGGTGCTGCAGGTAAGCCACCACCCAAAGCTCGAGCGGATTGACGCCGGCAAGATAGCCCCGGTCACTCAACGAGAGCCGGTCGGGACCGTATCGGGCGTGCAGCTCTTCGGCGGTCGCCTGCGGCGGCAGGTCGCGCAAGTGCTGGGCCAGGAAGGCTTTCATCTGCTCCACCGAGCCGTCGGGCCGCACGCTGCGGAACATCACCACCAGCCGGCGCGCCGTCGGCCGTACACGACCGGCCAGTTGCTCAAGTGCCTCGTCCGGCGACAGCCCGTCGTATTCGGAGCAGAAGCGATCCAGATAGGCGCTGCCTTCGCGGTCGGCGAAGCGCCGCAGCAGATCGTTGCGTGCCGCGCTGTCGGCAGACGTCACGGCAAGCCCGGGCGCACCGGCGTCGACCTCGTAATGCCGGATCACGTCACGCAGCAGACGCACGAACGCCAGATTGACCGAATGCTCGAATGCCTGCTGGACGGTCGGGCGCTGGCTGTCTTCCGCGTGTTCGAAGTTGTGAAATACATGGGTTCCGCCGCCGGTGAAGAACTCTTCGTAAGGACTGGCCGAATAGGTACGCTGCATCGCGGCGTCGAGCGTCGGCTGCAGCGCCCGGCGGTCCGGCGCGATGCCGGCCAGGTAGGTCGCCGCCCAGCGCCGCAGTGGATCGTCGCTGGTTGCGGCCACCTGCCGCAGCGCAGGGCCCGACGCGGTGGACAGCTCCCGGTACTGGCGGTCGACGATGCCGAGGTAGGTCGCCAGTGTTCTCAGCTTGGCGGTGGAGCCCAGGATCAGCTTCGCCCCCGAGTTGATGTCGAACGGCTGGTTCAGACTGTCGGCGTGGATGCGGACCAGATTGTGGTCCTTGCCGCGTTCGTACAGAACGACGCTCCAGGCCACCTCGCGCGGATCCGCGTCGCCGAGCAACTGGTCTCCGACCAGGCCGAGCGCCGCAAGCTGGCCCGGATCCTTCAACCGCTCCAGGAAGGTCGCCACGCGCCTCTGAGCGGCCGCATCGAAGCTGACATCGGCCGACAGATCGAACCGATCGAGGCGGTAGACCTCCGGCAAGCCGAGCGCGACCATCAGCTCGGTGCGCGCAGCGTCCACGGCCTTGCGCTCGACAAATGAGCCCGTCGCCGGAGCCGGCGGCCTGGGCGTGAAAGCCAGTGCAGCCTTCGTCGCCGCGTCGCGCAAAGCCGGATCGATCACGCTCGCCGCGGCCAGCGCGCGCAAATAGCCGTCGGCGAGGCGGTCGAGATCCTTGCGGCCGGCGTTCAAGTAGTAGGACGGCCGGCGCTGAGCGATCAGCAGGCCGAGCGCTTCCTTGTAGACCTGTGCGCGGCGCTCCGCACTGGCACCGGAGGCATCACGGAGCCGAAGAAGCCCGTTGACCTCGGTGAACTGGACGCCAAACCAGGCGCGCATCGCGTCGCCGAACCCGATGACTTCGCCGTAGCCGGGCCTGGAGCCCAGCGGCGTCGAATCGAGGTAGTCGGTGATGATCTGCTGCTGGGCGGACATCGTCTGGGGGCCGTCCAGATACGCGCGGGCGGTCGCCGTGGCCATCTGGCGCATCTTTTCGCCCACGGTCTCGGTGCGCCCGGCTGGGGAGTGCCGGTACTTCTCGATCTGCGTCGCCAGCGTGCTGGCTCCCCCGCGCTTCAGGCTCGGATCCAGCACTCCGCCCACACGCCCCGCCGCCGCGGCCGCAAAGCGGCGCCATTCGATGGCCGGGTTGCGATAGGGGTGGCCCGGATCGAGAAGATCGCGGTCCTCGATGAAGCGCAGCGTGTCGACCAGGATCGGCGGGATCTCGTCGAAGCGCCGATAAGCCGCCGACGGGTATGGCGCGGCTTCGAGCGTTTGGCCCGAGCGATCCTTCAGCACCAGGCCGGCCTGGGACTTTTCGTGGTAGACCGCGTAGCCGCCCGCGTCGATGAAGTCCATCAATGCGGGCGACTGGCGCGCCTGACTGGCCACTTCAAAATCGCGCTCGGTCAGCCGCTGTATCAGCGACGGCAGCTCGGTGTAGCCAAGCCGCCGGTCGTACGGACCGGCCTGCGGAAATCGGATGGTTGGGCTTGGCCCCGGCTCGACCTTGAACTTCAGGTTGGCCGCGGCCCGCCAGACCAGCAATGACCCCAGCTGCTGGTGGTTCACCATCAGCACGAACAGCCCGCAGCCCAACAGGGTCCAAAAATTCGGACGCCCGATCTGTTCGATGCCAGTGCCTGACATGCGGCTCTCGTCGATAGCAGCCGCTGCCCGGGCGAGCGTCAGCGGATCTCTATCGGTAGTCTCTTGTGTCTGTCTGCCCGCACACTAGGAGCGCGTCATTTCCGATCGGCTCCACGTCGCAGCTCAACTGTCACAGATGTCACCGCGGCGGGGCCCGCCACCGCAAACCGACACCCGCCCTAACCCCCTTGGTTGTAGACGATGTCGTCGCGGCGGTTTTCCGCCCAGGCGGTCTCGTCGTGCCCCGGGTTGCGGGGCTTTTCCCTGCCGAAGCTGACGGTTTCGATACGGTCAGAGGAGACTCCCAGCAGCGTCAGGCGCTCGCGTACCGCATCGGCGCGGCGCTGGCCGAGGGCAAGGTTGTACTCGCGTCCACCGCGTTCGTCGCAATTGCCTTCAACACGCACGGTACGGGTCGGGTGCTCGACCAGGTAGCGGCCGTGCGCCTCGACGATCCGAGTGTCCGGGTCATGGATCACCGCGCGGTCGAAGTCGAAGTAGACGCTGCGGTGCACCAGGATTCCGTTCGGATCCGCCAGCGGATCGATGAGCTTCGGTGAGGCAGCCGTGGCCTGCAGCTGCACCGATTCGGATGCGGGCGCCGGCTCCGACACCGAAGCCTCGCTGGACTGCGCGGATGAAGCGGGCTTTTGCTCCAGGCTGGTGCTGCTGCAACCGGCTGCACCCAGCGCGATGAAAGCGGCCAACACGGTGATACGCGTAGTATTCATGAGGAAGACTCCTTCTGCTCCGAGAAAATTGGTCAAGGCAACTGTGCAGTACTCTGAAACGGTGTGCCGATGGCGTTCAGCGGGCAGGAGGGAGTCATCTGCGGGTCGGAAGCCCGTTGCCCTTTGAACCCCGCCGGAATTGCGGCTCCACCGGGGGTCATCGCTTGTTCAACCGTGGTCCATAAACGGCCTTCCTGACCACAATCGACCCCGTAGTTGAACAGCGCTCGCATCGAAGACGGAGCAAAATCGAGCGGCCCCTGGAAGGGGTAGTCGATCGGAATCGACGAAAACCTGAAGTTCATGTCGTAGCTGTTGGCAAATTCCGAGGTCAGCACGATGTTCGTCCTGGCCAGATGGGTGAGCGTCGCCGAGTAGCTTCGCGAGATGATCGAAATCGTGTCGACCGGCGTCGTCGACGGGGCCCCGCCCAGCTGACCGTTCACCAGCACGTAAATGTGAGCGCCACTGAGAGCGCTGGCATCGGCTGGCCGGATGTACGCCAGTGCCGGCGCGACGAAAAACGGCACCGTAACATCACCGTCTACGTGCATTTCGTCGTAGCGCACGCCGGCTTTCTCCACCGCAATGACCGTGGGCGCGAACACACCGGGGATGCTGGCCGATGCCACCAGCACATTGCGGAAGAGCGTGCGCGCCGCCTCCCCGCCATGGGCCGCGATACGACCCATGTCCCAGATGACCGTCTCTTCCTTGTCCAGATCGGTCGTCGCGACCAGCAGCAGGCGGCCCTGGGCTGACTGTTGCGCCACCGCCTGGATCAACTCGTCGGTCACGAAGTGGTCGACCAGTTCAACCAGCGGCCCGCTGTCGTAGACGCCTGGCTGGAACAGGATGTGGATGCCGCGCGAATCCATCAGGTGTTCGGTGCGCGCGCCCGAAAACGCCTCAGTGAGCTGCTCATCCCATGCCGGCCCCAGGAATGCAAACGGCGCGATCAGGGCGCCCGCGCTGACGCCGGTGACGATGTCGAACTGCGGACGGTCACCCCGTCGACTCAAACCGACCAGCGCGCCGGCCCCGAAGGCACCTCCGGCGCCACCGCCAGAGAGCGCAAGAATGTTCAGTGCCCCGTCCGCGGACACGGCACGACGCCTCTGAAGAGCTTCGGAAAAGCGCGCTCCGATGGCGCGCGGATCGCCGCTCGCGTAGCCGTTGGCGTAGCGCACCACGGCTTGAAAGCCGACCGGCGTCGTCGTGGCAAGGGCCATCTCGGGTGCCTGCTCTCGATGCATTGCCGCGCACCCCGCCACAGTCACCAGGGCACCCAGGCAAAGCGAACGTATCAAATGCATCACAGAATTTGCCCGGTGGTTGATGGCCGCGCCGAATGTCCGAGGCGCTAAACGTATCTGTCCAGCATTGCGCGTCGGTTCCAGTGGTCCAACATCCAGTCACAGGCGTGACGGTCCATCGCCTAGGCGATCAGCGCCGGCTTGCTGTGCGACGGCGGGACCATCGATTCCGCTCCGATGCCATCCTTCAGCGTGTGGCGGATGACCTTCTCAATGTACCGCTTTGCCATATCGTCGAGCTTCCACCCCATTGCTGTTTTTACCGGTTCGAGCTGCTTCGGGTGCCGCGTACCCCACAGCGCGATCGTGTTGCCCTGGTCCAGCACCCATCGGACGGCAAGCGCGAGGACCTGCTGTCCATAACAGGCGCGCGCGTACCGGTTGAGCGATGCCACGGCAAAAAGATATTGAGAGAACCTGGGCTGCTGAAACTTGGGATCGCGGCGCCGCAGATCGTTGTCTTTGAACTGCGTCGCCAGACTCATCGCCCCCGTCAGAAGCCCCCGGCAGAGTGCCCCATAGCACAGCACGGCCAGGTTGTGCTGCCTCGCGTAAGGCAGGACGTCGCCTTCGGCACCGCGTTCAAACAGGTTGTAGGGTGCCCGCACGAAGTGGATCGGAGCGACCTCACGGAATTCGTCCATCTGGGCGGGGGAGTAATTGGATACGCCGATCGCGCGAATTTTCCCGTCCCGCAGCAGGCGCGCGAGCGTTTGCGCGGTCCGGTGAATCGGAACCAGAGGATCCGGCCAGTGCAGCTGGTAAAGGTCGATGCGGTCGGTCCGCAGGCGCCGCAGCGACTGGTCGACCTCCTTTCGGATGTGTTCCGGGGACGCGTTCCTGCGCACCTTGCCGTCGCGCCACTCCAGGCCGGCCTTGGTCGACACGATGGCGCGATCGCGCAGCCCGCCCGACAGCACTGTGCCGACGATTCTTTCGGAAAGCCCGAAGCCGTAGACGGGCGCCGTGTCGATTAGGGTGATTCCGCTTTCGATAGCCGCGCGGATGGTCCCCATCGACTCCAACAGGTCCGTGGTGTCGCCGCCCCAATTCCAGCCGCCCATGGCAAAGGTGTCCAACGCGATGCGCGGGGCGGTGATTCCCGATGTGCCGATCTGAATCGTATCCATGGTTTCCGCCGTTGACCGGGTACTTGAAGCATCGCGCGCGCCGGTGTTCAAACGGTCACGCTTTTCCGGGTCAATGTTTCGATTGAAACCCGCTCGCCGCAGGTGACAGATGCAATACGCCGGAGGCAAGCTTGTGACCGGGCGGAAGCCACAGGTTGAGACGATCTTCCTGGAGCAACGAAAGGCAGGACATCATGTGGACTCGATCGAAGGTTGCAGGGAGCGTCCGCCCATCGCCTGGCCTGGCGGCCGTTGCAATGCTGGCACTGGCACTGGCCGCCGGCAACGCGGCCCATGCGCAAGAGGTGGCTGGCGGCGCTCAAATCAGCGCTGCGGCGCTCCTGGCTACGGTGCAGGTGGTCGATCCGGCCGAGGCGGATGTCGCGGTCGCCCCGGCAACCGTGACCGGCGGCTTGAACCTGCCCGATCCGGAACTGTGGGATGGTTTTCGCCACTCGGTGTCGGACGCGGCGGCTTCGAGCTGCTTCGACCCGCATGCGCTGGCTCATGAAGGGCTTGCCGTGCAAGGACTGCTGCGGCTGCCGTTTCTGGTCCAGGCCGCCGCCGCCAGCGCGTGCCGGTGAACGATCATGGGCGGGCGAGGTCCCGCGCCGACCGCTTATCGCCGACGAGAACGACCCGTCCCGGCTGCTGCTGATCCATCCACTGCAGCAATTCGGTGATGAACTGGTCCACGGCATCGCGCAGCCCATGCGCGCCGCCGGACGCGTCGGGCGAGGGGGCCGGCTGCTCGACCTCGAAAACGCGTTGCGCGACGAGTTCGTTCCGGTTTGAATCGGTCAGCGTTGCGCGGGCCCGCAGCAACGCGTGGCTCGTCTGAGGCGTATCGAACACCTGGCTGAACTCGTCCAGTTCCACCTGAAGCAGACAAGCCGATGCCGGCTGGATCCCGCCCACCTGCGCGACGCCGGAGGGCAGGACGAGAAACAGCCGCTCGCGCAGGCGCTGCGACAGCAGACTCGCGGGCGGCGCCACCCATTGGCTTTGCGCGTAAGCCTGCGCCCGGCTTGCGTCAGCGTAGGCCAGGCGATAGACGATCGCGGGGTTGTCCAGCCATGCGGGAGCGGAGACTTCGGTGACCGTACGGGTGTTGGCCAGGCGCGGGTCGAAGCTCGCGTCGGCGTACTGCGGACCCAGGTCGAACTGGGTCACGCTGCCGGAGGGCGCGGCGCAGGCCGTCAGCAGCACGGGCGCAGCCGCCGCCATGTGCAGCAGGAGCGAGGCGCGCATCAATGTCCCTTCGGGGGAGCCACGAACCCGGGCTCGCCCGGACCCGGTTCCGGTGGGCTGCGTCCGAACAGCAGGCTCTGCGGATGCTGTTCGACCTGCTGGAGCACGCGATCCAGGGTCCGTGACGTCCGCGACAGCTGATCGGCGGCACCCGACACGTGGGGCAGTGTGTCGCCTACGATGGCGGTCTCCAGCGATCGGCTTGCCTCGCCCATTTCCCGCGCTCCGCGGCCGATCTCGTCGAGCGCCGCCAAGTGCTGCCGGAATTCAACTGTG
>DASZFP010000084.1:0-41853 GCA_035939615.1 Burkholderiaceae bacterium
GTGCGTCAACGCGCATTGCGGTACCGCTGCGCGAGCTGCTGCGGATCGGCCCCCAGGAAATAGGCCAACCTGAGCCGCCACATCAGAAGGACCGTGCGCGCCACACCGGCCTGGTCCCAGCGCCGCGCCGAAACGGTCACCGCGGAACGCAATGCGGCCGGCGCCGAGAGCTGGCGCGCGCGCCGGCAGAATTCGACGTCCTCCATCAGCGCGATCGGTGCGAATCCCTCCAGCGCGACGAAGGCGGCCTGCGACACGAAAATGGCCTGATCCCCGGTGCAGATCCCGGTTGCGCGAGAGCGCAAATTCATCAGCGCCGACACCAGCCCCAGGCCGGGCGAGCGCCCCTGCAGCCTGACGTCGAACCGGCCCCAGCAGGTGTCGGCCGCCGACAGCGCCCGGAACACCAGGCGGTCGGCCAGCGGCGGAAGGCGCGCGTCGGCGTGCAGGAACAGCAACGCGTCGGCGCCGCGGGCCTGGTCGCAGCGCGCCCCCGCGTTCATCTGCAGCGCGCGTCCGCGCGGGGCGCTCACCACCCGGTCGCACAGGGGCGCGGCCAGCTGCACGGTGGCGTCGCGGCTGCCCCCGTCGACCACGATCACGCAAGCGCCGCGCTGGCGCAGCTCGATCAGCGCGGTCAGGCAGGACTCGATCTGCGCCGCCTCGTCCAGCACGGGCACGATGATCGCCAGTTTCATCAGAACTTCGCGCGCCGCTTGCTCACGAAAACTCCTGGGCGTCCGGCGCATACGCCTTGCGCCGATCGCGCACCAACGCCACCAGCCCGCGCAGCACTGCGCCGATACCGCCCGCGCCGCGCAGCCATGCCTGCAGCGCCTGCAGCAGCGCCCATTGTCCCAGCGTCACCTGCGCGCGCCGCCAGCTGCCGGCGGCGTTCTTGTTGGCTTCGGCCAGTGTCGGATAGACATGGATCGTGCCCAGGATCCGGTTCAACCCGATGTTCTGCTTCATCGCGAGCACGTACTCGGCCAGCAGGTCGCCGGCGTGCGCGCCGACGATGGTGACGCCCAGGATGCGGTCGCTGGCAGGTCGCGTCAGCACCTTGACGAAACCGGCCGTTGCGCCGTCGGCGATCGCGCGGTCCAGGTCGGCCATCGGATAGACGGTCACTTCGAACGGCACCCCCCGCTCGCGCGCCTCCTGCTCGTTCAGGCCCACCCGCGCCACCTCGGGATCGACGAAGGTCGACCAGGGAATCACCCGGTAATCGGCGCGGAACGAACGAAACCGCCCGAACAGCGCGTTGACCGCCGCATACCATGCCTGGTGGGCGGCGGTGTGCGTGAACTGGTACGGCCCGGCCACGTCGCCGCACACGGTGATGTTCGGATAGGCAGTCCGAAGAAACGGGTCGGTCTGAATGGTACCGCCCCGCTGGGTCGCGATGCCCAGCGCTTCCAGGCCCAGGCCATCGGTGCGGGGCGCACGCCCGACCGCCACCAGCACCTGGTCGAACTCGATGCGCACCTGCGCGCCCTGGTGCTCGGCCACCAGGACTTTCGTGCCGGCCTCGGACAGGAACTGCCGAGCCGTGTGGCCGGTCAGCACGCGGATGCCCTCCCGGCCGAAGCGCTCGGCCACGATCGCCGACACCTCCGGGTCCTCGCGGGCCAGGATCCGCGGCAGCATCTCCACCTGCGTGACCTGCGAGCCCAGGCGCGCGAAGGCCTGGGCCAGCTCCGATCCGATCGGCCCTCCACCCAGTACCAGCAGCCGGCGCGGAAGCTGGCGCAGCTCCCACAGCGTCTCCGAGGTCAGGTAGCCGATCTGCTGCACGCCGGGGATCGGGGGCACGAACGGCTGCGCGCCGGTTGCGATCACGATCGCGCGCGTATTCAGGGTGCGCGGGCCCGATGCGGTGTCGACCTGGACGGTCCAGGGAGATGTCAGCCGCGCGTTGCCGCGGATGCATTCGACGCCCAGGGCCGTGTACCGCTGCGCCGAGTCGTGCGGCTCCACTGCCGTGACCGTGCGCTCGACCCGTTCCATCACCTGCGCGAAATCGACGTGCGCGCTGGCCTGGATCCCGAATTCGGCGCTGCGCGCGATGTCGGAACGCAGCGTGGCCGCCCGGATCAGGGCCTTGCTGGGCACGCAGCCGGTGTTCAGGCAGTCGCCGCCCATCTTGTCCCGCTCGACCAGCGCCACGCGAGCGCGGGTGGCAGCGCCGATGTAGGCGCTGACGAGTCCGGCCGACCCCGCTCCGATCACGACCAGGTTGTAGTCGAATGTTGCCGGACGCGGCCATCGGGCGTAGAGGCGGCGCGCCTTGATCGCGTTCAGCGCACGCCGGGCCAGCAGCGGAAACACGCCCAGCAGCGCGAAGGCGGCGAACAGCCCGGCCGAGACCCTGAACTGGCCAAGCTGGGTGCCGGCGTACACGAAGGCGATCGTGCCCGGCAGCATTCCGACCTGGCTGACCCCGTAGAAGGTGCGCGCCGGGATGGCCGTCAGACCCATCACCAGATTGATCACGAAGAACGGAAACAGCGGCACCAGCCGCAGCGCGAACAGGTAAAACGCCCCTTCGCGCCGCACGCCGTCGTTGATCGCTTCGAGTCGGTCGCCGAACCGGGCCTGGACCCAGTCGCGCAACACCAGGCGAGCTGCCACGAAGGCCAGCGTGGCGCCGATCGATGAGGCAAACGAGACCAGCACCGTGCCCTGAGCCAGGCCGAACAGCGCCCCGCCGACCAGCGTCATCGGCACGGCGCCCGGCAGCGACAGCGCCGCGATGGCCACGTACAACGCGAAAAATGCGCCCGCCGCTGTCCACGGATGCACCGCGCGCCAGGATTCGATCGCGTCCTTGCGGGCCAGGAAATAGTCCTGGTGCAGAAAGCGTTGTAGATCCAGCGCGAAGAACGCGACGATCGCCAGTGCGAGCGCCAGCGCGAGCAGCAGCTTGGGCCGATGCATGGTGCATGCCTCCGGGCGGTGGGTCGTTTGGAATGAACGATCGTCGGTCTGCTTCGCCGCTTTCTTACACCGGTGCCGGCGTCCGCAGGCCGGCCGCCGTGGCGCCACGGGCGCGATGCAATCGGCTTTTTACCGCGACGCGGCCGGGCGGGCGAGCCACGGATCGGCGCGCCGCTCGATTTCGTGCACCATCCCGGCGAACTGGTCCGAGATGCTTCGACGCAACAACGGGTTGCGGATGAATGTCGGCAGCGGAGTGTCCGGCTCGACCAGGCCCGTCCAGATCAGTTCCGTGGTGCCGTCGGGTTTCGGCTCGATTCGATAGGCGCCATCCAGCCGCCGCAGGTTGCCCTGCAGCAGGTGCACGTCGATGCTCCGGTAAGGACGCTCGGTGGAGGCGACCGTGACCCGGATCGGATACGAAAAGATCCACAGGCGCGCGCTGCCGTGCTGCTCGACGACCAGGTGTGCGCCTTGGCGGGAAACGACGTGGCTGGAAGCGATGCCCGGCACGAACTCGGACAGATGGTCGTAGTCGGTCAGCGTCTGCCAGATCAGCTCGACGGGCGCGTGGACGAGGGCCCGTGCGGTGATCTGGACCGCGGCCCCCTGCGGGGTGCAGACCACGCTGATGTCGGCGCTCGCCTGCGCGGGCGCCATCGCGAGGGCGGCCACGACCAGCAGGGTGGCCGGCGGGGGGCGGGTGAACACGGCGTCGAGCGACAATTTCAGGACCGTCGGCAGCACAATGCGTCCGGGCGCGGGGCGGCCAATCCGCACGCGCGCGGACGTCCCATCCGGTAAGAGTGTGCACCGCCGGCCCCGGTTCAGTGCGCCCCGATCCGCCGCACGGGGCGGAAAGACGCGCGTTCTTGGGATACTGGATGCCTGCCCTCCGAAGCGCGTAGCGCGAAGGAGGGCCGGCGCGAAGGAGGCTCTAGGAGCCGATGCGCCGCACCGCCTGCGAGATGAAGCGGAAATGGCGCGCGACCTTCGAGCACCAGTCGCAGGCGGTCAGGTGCAGCCGCAGCCGCAGCGTCTCCAGCGGTCCGAGCCCGCGGTCCTGGCCCTCCGACAGCAGCACTTGCGCCTGCCGGCAGGTGATCCTGAGCCATCGAACCCTCATGCGGCGGACTCGCGTGCGAACCAGCGGATCTCCAGGCACTCGCGCAGCCGCATCCGTGCCCGGTGAAGCATCACAAAGCAGTTGGTCGCGCTGATGCCGGCTTCCTTACAGATCTGCCCCGTGTCCCATTCGAGCCACTCGCGCATCATGAAGACGCGCGCCAGTGCGGCCGGCAGCTCCTCCACGCACATTTGCAGGATGTCGAAGAACTGCACGCGCGAGTAAGCCGCTTCCGGGTCGCCCCAGTTCAACGGCTCGTTGACGCGGTGACCGTCCTGCGTGAACAGCTCGTCGAAGGTCTCGACCTGGGCTGCCTCGGCAGCGGCCTCGATCGAGACCTCGCGTCCGCCGCGCCGGAACTGGTCGATGATCTTGTGCTTCAGGATCCCGACCACCCAGGTCTTCAATTGCGACTGCCCGGCGAAGCGGTCGGCCGCCTCCAGCGCCGACACCAGCGTTTCGGACACCGCGTCCTCGGCCCACGCGTCGTTGCGCAGTTGCAGGCGGGCGATCCGCAGCAGGGTCGGCCTGAGCTCGGCGACGGCCTGCTGCAGGCTTTCGGCGTTCATCCGGGTATCAGGACCGCGCAATCCGCAGGCGGCGTATCAGAGAGGATGTATCCCAGCGTCCACCGCCCATGGCCTGCACTTCAGCATAGAACTGGTCGATCAGGGCCGCCAGCGGCAGCGGGCAGCCATTGCGCCGCGCCTCGTCCAGGCACAGCCCCAGGTCCTTGCGCATCCAGTCGACCGCGAAGCCGAAGTCGAACCGGTCCTGCACCATCGTCACGCCGCGGTTGTCCATCTGCCAGCTTTGCGCGGCGCCCTGCCCGATCACCTTCAGCACGAGCTCCATGTCCAGGTGGGCGCGCCGGCCGAATTCGATGCCTTCGGCCAGGCCCTGCAGCAGTCCCGCGATGCACAGCTGGTTCACCATCTTGGCCAGCTGGCCCGATCCGCTCGACCCGATGCGGGTGACGGCGCGCGCGAAGGACCGGATCACCGGCTCGACCTGCTCGAACGGATTCACGTCGCCGCCGCACATCACGGTCAACTGACCCTTTTCGGCGCCGGCCTGGCCGCCTGAGACCGGCGCGTCGATGAAGTGCAGGCCCAGGCTGCGCGCCTGGGCGTGCAACTGGTGCGCCAGATGGGCGGAGGCGGTCGTGTGGTCCACCAGGATCGCCTCGTGCGACATGCCGGAGAAGGCCCCGTCCGGACCGTGCACCACGGCGCGCACGTCCTCGTCGTTGCCGACGCAGCAGAACACGAAGCGCGCACCGCGCGCGGCCTCGGCCGGGGTCGAGGCCCGTTTTCCCTTGAATTCGGCGCACCAGCGGTCGGCTCTGGCCGTGGTGCGGTTGTAGACCGTGACCCGGTGCCCGGCTCGCGCCAGGTGCCCGGCCATCGGATAGCCCATCACTCCCAGACCGATGAATGCGAGGTCGAGTGCGTGGGAGGCAGACGGCGAAGGCGTGCTCATCGGTGGTCGGCGCGGGCGGGCAGGGGGGACCCGATTCTATCCGCGCCAGCCTTCGTCCACGTTAAAAGCCGCAGGCCTGACCGTCGCGCCGGCTGTCGCTGGCGGCGACATAGCCGTCGGTGGGCGGATCGCCCAGCCGCCAGATCAGCTGTGCCGCCCCGAAGTCCATGTAAGCATCGTCGCCCTGCACGATCCGGTGGCCGCGCCGTTGCAGCTCCTGCGCGATCGCCGGGGGCACGCCGCCTTCCAGCTCCAGGTCGAGCTGCTCGTTCCATTTCCAGCGCGGCGCGTCGCACGCCGCCTGCGGCTGCTGGCCCGCCAGCAGCATCCGCGTGAGCACCTGCACCTGGCCTTGCGGCTGCATGTTGCCCCCCATCAAGCCGAAGCCCATCTGCGCGGCGCCGTTGCGCATCAGCATGGCCGGAATGATCGTGTGAAACGGGCGCTTGCCCGGCGCCACGCAATTGGGATGGCTGCGGTCCAGGCTGAAGGCGAACCCGCGGTTCTGCAGCGAGATGCCGAAGCCCGGCACCACGATGCCCGAGCCGAACCCCATGTAGTTCGACTGGATCAGGCTGACCATCATGCCGCCCGCGTCGGCGGCTGCCAGATAGATGGTGCCGCCCCGATCCGGCGCCCCCGGCGCAAACGCCTGGGCCCGCGAGCGGTCGATCAGGCGCGCCCGTGCGCGCAGGTAGTCCGGGGCCAGCATCTGAGCCGTGCTGACCCGCATGGCGTTCGGGTCGGCGACCTGCGCATAGACGTCGGCGAAAGCGAGTTTGATCGCCTCGATCATCAGGTGGTGCCAGTCGGCGCTGTCGACCGCACAGTCGGCCAGCTCCGTGTGCGCCAGGATTCCCAGGCCGATCAGGGCCGCGATGCCTTGCCCGTTGGGCGGGATTTCGTGCAGCTCGTAACCGGCGAAGTGCTGGCTGATCGTGTCGACCCAGGCCGGCGCGTAGTTACCCAGGTCGGCCCGGCTCAGCGTGCCGCCGCCGGCGCCGGCAAAGGAGGCGATCGCCTCGGCGATCTGGCCGCGATAGAAGTCCTCGCCGCCGCTGTCGGCGATCCGCGTCAAGGTGTGCGCCGCGCCGGCCAGCACGAAATGCTCGCCCACCGCCGGTGGGCGCCCGCGCGGCAGGAAGTGCTGGTCGAATCCGGCCTGGCCGGTCAGCAGCGGCGCCGCGCGTTGCCACTTGTCCTGCACGATCGGGCTGACCGCGAAGCCGCGCTCGGCATATTCGATGGCCGGCGCCAGCACCTCGGCGAAGCTCAGGCGGCCGAAGCGCCGATGCAGCGCCGCCCAGCCGGCCACCGCACCGGGCACCGTCACGGTGTCCCAGCCGCGCACGGGGCGCTGCGCGGGGTCGTCGCCGTAGCGATGGCGGAAGTATTCCGGGGTCCAGGTCGCCGGCGCGGTGCCGCTGGCGTTCAATCCGTGCAGCCGGCTGCCGTCCCACACGATGGCGAAGCAGTCCGACCCCAGCCCGTTCGAGCACGGCTCGGTCACGCTGATGGCGGCGGCGCCGGCCACTGCCGCGTCGACGGCATTGCCTCCGCGGCGCATCGCGATCAGCCCGGCGCTGGCCGCCAGCGGCTGCGACGTGGCCACGACGTTGCGCGCGAACACCGGCGTCCGAAGGGTCGGATACGGATTGGCCCAGTCGAACCGGTGCTGGCTCATCGCGCCTTTGGAGTCAGGCCGTCGGCAGGCGATGAAATCCCGCCCGCAGGGTGGCGACCTCGTCAGCATTGGCCGGTCGGCTGTCGAGCCGCTGCACCCGCGCAGCCGGCGGACCATGGCGGGCCCATCGTATCAGCGCCTCCACGGCCTCGGCTTCGCCCCGGATCAGGGCTTCGACGCTGCCGTCGCGCCGGTTGCGCACCCAGCCGTCCAGGCCGCGCTCCTGGGCCCGCAGGCCCAGGGCGTCGCGGAACCCGACCCCTTGCACCAGTCCGTGGATCGACAGGTGTACCGCCGCCGGCTGGCCCGAAGCCTGACTCGAACCGCAAGGGAGGCGCATCGTCATCGGGATCACCGGTGGCGGCGCACTAAACTGCCGGCTGCCAATCGTCGCGGACCGTCCGATGTCCATCGTGCTGTCGCTGCCGCCGCGCATCGCGCGCTGGGCCATGAACCTGTGGCCGCCGTTCGCCGGCGCGGGCATTCGCGTGCGGCACATCGCCCCCGATTTTCGCCAGTTCGTGGTCGAGATGCCGCTGCGGCGCTGCAACCGCAACGCGTTCGGCACGCACTTCGGCGGGTCGCTGTACGCAATGACCGATCCATTCTTCGTGCTGATGTTGTCGCGCAGCCTCGGGCCGGATTATGTCGTATGGGACCGGTCGGCCAGCATCGACTACATCGCCGCCGGCCGCTCGCGCGTGCGCGTGGTGCTCAAGCTGGCCGAAAGCGATCTGCGATCGATCCGCCGGATGACCGACGCCGGCGGCAAGCACCTGCACCTGTTTCATGCGGACGTGGTGGACGCCGAGGACCTGCTGGTGGCGCGCATCGAAAAGCTGGTCTACGTGCGGCGGCGGCGGGCCGCGCCGCCGGTGGCGCCGGCGCCGCGGCCGGCCGCATCGGCGATGTCCTCGCGGCACGGATCGGGTTGATGTCGCCCTGGCCGTACCCGCGCGTGCTGGCGCATCGCGGAGGCGGCGCCTTCGCACCGGAGAACACGATCGCCGCCATCCGGATCGGCCGGGAGCGGGGATACCACGCCGTCGAGTTCGACGTCACGCTGAGCGCGGACGGCGAACCGGTGCTGATGCATGATCCGACCCTGGATCGAACCACCGGCGCAACCGGTCCTGTGGCCGCCCGTTCGTGGGCCGAGCTGGCCCGACTGGATGCGGGCAGCTGGTTTTCGTCCGAGTTTGCGGGTGAGCGGATCCCGCACCTGGCGGAAGTGATCGATTTCTGCCGCGCCCACCAGGTCTGGATCAACGCCGAGATCAAGCCGGCCAGCGGGATGGAACGGCAAACGGGGGAGACAGTCGCCCGGGTCCTGGCACGCGGCTTTGCCGATCGGATGCCGCGCACCATTGACGGGGCGGGGCGCCCCGATCCGCAGCTTCCGCTGTTGTCGTCCTTCTCACGCGAGGCGCTGGCAGCGGCGCTGGCAGCGGCGCCCGATCTGCCGCGCGGCCTGCTGTGCGGACGGATACCGCGCAACTGGCGCGACCCGCTCGGCGAGCTCCAGTGCGCGTCGTTGCACGCCGATCAGCGCTACCTGGATGCCGAGGCGATCGGCGCGCTGCACGGGGACGGGTACTGGGTGTTTGCCTACACGGTCAACGACCGCCGCCGGGCGCTGCGGCTGGCGCAGTGCGGCATCGACGCGCTGTGCACCGACCGCCTCGATCGGATCGAACCCGGCCTGCTCGATTGAGTGTCGGAACCGCGTTTATCCGAATTGCCTGCAAGACCCCATGACCACTTGCCCATACAGGTCGATAACAGGCTGCGCTTGATAGATATCAAGCAGCGCAAAGCCCGCGCCCTTACGCTTGATCGAACCAATCGACGAGCGCACGGGCATGACGGCAACGATCGTCCCGGGTCAGTTTCAGACCGGCCATGACGGTGGCGGACGCGCCGCGACCTGCGCGTACTGCGCCGAATCGTTGACCGGGCTGCGCGTGGTTCGGCGCGAGTTCGACGGCGCGTCGCGATCGTTCTGCTGCCTGGGCTGCGCGTTCATCGCCGAGCAGGTTGCGCTGGCGCAGGCCCGCCTCGGCGCGCCCGATCGGCCGCGCATCGTGCGCGGGAGCGACGCCGATGCGGACGCGCAGCAGCCGGCGCGCATCCAGATCGAGATTCGCGGCATGGTGTGCGCGGCCTGCGCGCTGCTGATCGAGACGCAGTTGCGTGCAACGCCGGGCGTGAGCGTGGCCAACGTGGACTTCGTGGCGCGGCGCGCCACCCTCGTGTACGACAGCAACCGGGTCGCGCCCGAGGTGCTGCAGCGCGTGGTGGTCGACGCCGGCTACCGGGTGGTATCCGCAGATCAGCGCGGCGACGAACGGCGCGCGCAGCGGGTCGAGTTGCTGCGGGTGCTGGTCGCCTGGCTGGCGATGATGCAGGTGATGATGCTGGCGGCGCCGGCCTATCTGGCGCGGCCGGGCGAAATCGGCCCCGACATCGCGCAGCTGCTGCGCGTGGCGCAGGCGGTTCTGACGGTGCCGGTCGCGCTGTTTTCGGCGCTGCCGCTGTGGCGCGCGGCCGTCAGTCAGCTGCGCGCTGCAACGGTCGGCATGGAGGTGCCGGTGGCGCTCGGTCTGGCGGTGGCGCTGGGTGCGAGCGCGCTATCGCTTCTGAGCGGCACGGGCCCCGTGTATTTCGACTCGATCACGATGTTCGTCGCCCTGCTGCTGTCGGTTCGGTGGTGGCAGCAACGGTCTCTAGCGCGGGCGACCGCGCACCTGGACGCGGCGGTCGGGCGCACCGTGGGCCGGGTGCAGCGGCTGCTCGATCATCCGCGCTCGCCGGAGTTCGAGACGGTCGCGTACGACCGGCTTTCGGTCGGGGACCGCCTGATCGTGCCGGCCGGCGCCCTGGTGCCGGTCGACGGCCGTGTGGTCGAGGGCCGCTCGGCGCTGTCGCAGTCCTGGCTGACCGGCGAATCGACCCCGGTCGAGGTCGAGCCGAGCGGGCGCGTGCTGGCCGGCAGCTTGAATCTGGCACAGCCCCTGGTGGTCGAAGTGGCCCGGTGCGGCGAGTACACGTCGCTGGCGGCGTTGCAGCGGCTGATCGTCGAAGCCGGCAGCCAGCGTCCCCGCTCGGTCGAGATGGCCAACCGGGTCGCGGCGCGATTCGTCCTCGCTCTGGTGGGCGCCAGCGCGAGCACCGCGCTGGGGTGGGCCCTGGTCCAACCTTCGGTCGCGGTGAGCCACGCCATTGCCGTTCTGATCGTGACCTGCCCGTGCGCGCTGTCGCTCGCCGCCCCGCTGGCCACCGCCATGGCGCAGGCGGCGCTGGCCCGGCGCGGCATCCTGGTGGCCCGGCCCTCGGCGCTGGAAGAGCTGGCGCGGGTCGATGCCATCGCCTTCGACAAGACCGGCACGCTGACCGAGTCCGAGCCGGTGGTGACCGGGGTGCTGTCGCTGCGCGATCTGGACGACCCGGGCTGCCTGCGAATCGCGGCCAGTCTGGAGTCGCGCTCGTCGCACCCGTTCGCGCGCGCGTTGAATCGGACCGCACAGCAGGCCTGCCTGGGGCTGGTGTCGGTATCCAGCCTCACCGAGGTCGCCGGCGCCGGCGTGGAAGGCTCGATCGACGGGCGGCGCTTCCGCTTGGGCAAGCCGGATTACGCGCTCGGACTGATGGGTCCGCCCCAGCCCGACGGCGATGACGACCTCGGAATGGTGCTGGCGTCGCGCTGCTCGCTCGCAGGAAGCGGGCTGATGCTGGCCGATCGCGACGGCCCGGTGGCGATGATCCGGTTCGGCGAACAGGTGCGCGCCGACGCCGCCCGCGTGCTGCGCCAGCTCACCCGCCAAGGGGCCGAGCTGATGCTGGTGTCGGGCGATCGGCGCGACGCGGTCGAGGCGGTGGCTGCGTCGCTGGATGCCGGCGCCGCCATCAGGATCCATCCGGAGCAGACCCCGGCCGGCAAGCAGGCGCTGCTGGCGCGGATGCAGAGTCGGGGCCGCAGGGTCGCGATGATCGGCGACGGCATCAACGACGCCCCGGTGCTGGCCCAGGCCGACGCCTCGATCGCGCTTGCCTCGGGCTCCGACCTGGCGCAGGCGCGCGCTGACGTGATCTGCCTGCGATCCAGCCTGGCCGACGTCGGCTTCGTGTTCGAGATGGCGCGCCGCGCCACGCACGTGGTGCGGGCCAACCTGGGCTGGGCCCTGCTGTACAACGCAGCGATGGTTCCGCTGGCGATGGCCGGACGCGTTTCCCCGCTGGTCGCTGCGATCGGCATGGCGGCGAGCTCGGCGGTGGTGCTGGTCAATTCGCTCCGGCTGGGGCGGCGCGGGCGGCCCGCCGCGTCCGCGGCTGCCTGAGGCCCTCGACTCACCGCCTCACCCACAACGGTGATCGGTCGCGCCTCGCCCGCGCAGCGGGAGAGGGGGGTGAGGGTGGCTGAACCAGCACCCCCCAGTATCATGGCGACATGAACAGCGCCGAAATCCGCGAGACCTTCCTTAAATTCTTCGAGGCCAACGGGCATACCCGCGTGCGTTCGTCCTCGCTGGTGCCGGCCAACGATCCGACGCTGCTGTTCACCAATTCGGGGATGGTGCAGTTCAAGGACGTGTTCACCGGGCGTGAGACGCGCCCGTACCGGCGCGCCACCACCGCGCAGAAGTCGCTGCGGGCCGGCGGCAAGCACAACGACCTCGAAAACGTCGGCTACACGGCCCGGCATCACACGTTCTTCGAGATGCTGGGCAACTTCAGCTTCGGCGACTACTTCAAGCGCGAGGCGATCGACTTTGCCTGGCAGCTGCTGACGCGCGACTACGGGTTGCCGGCCGAGAAGCTGTGGGTGACGGTGTACGTGGACGATGACGAGGCCTACTCGATCTGGACCCGCCAGATCGGCGTGCCCGCGTCGCGCTGCATCCGGATCGGTGACCGGCCGGGCCAGCCGAAGTACACCTCCGACAACTTCTGGCAGATGGCCGACACCGGCCCGTGCGGCCCGTGTACCGAGGTCTTCTATGACCACGGCCCGCACGTCGCCGGCGGCCCGCCGGGCTCGCCGGACGCCGACGGCGACCGCTACATCGAGATCTGGAACCTGGTGTTCATGCAGTTCGACCGCGACGCAGCCGGCCATCTGACGCCGTTGCCGAGGCCGTGCGTGGACACCGGCATGGGGCTGGAGCGCCTCGCCGCGGTGCTGCAGGGGGTGCACAGCAATTACGAGATCGATCTGTTCCAGCGGCTGATCCGCGCGGCCGCGCGCGAAACGGGCACCAGCGACCTGACCGACAACTCGCTCAAGGTGATCGCCGACCACATTCGTGCCTGCGCCTTCCTGGTGGCCGACGGCGTGATCCCCGGCAACGAGGGCCGCGGCTACGTGCTGCGGCGGATCGTGCGGCGCGCGCTGCGGCACGGCTACAAGCTCGGCCGCCGCCAGCCGTTCTTCCACCGGCTGGCCGCCGATCTGGCGCAGGAGATGGGAACGGCCTATCCGGAGCTGGTCGAGAACCTGGCGCGCATCGAAGCGGTGCTGCTGCAGGAGGAGCAGCGCTTCGGCGAAACGCTGGAAAACGGGATGAAGATACTGGACGCGGCCCTTGGCCAGTTGCGCAGCGGCGATGCGCGCATGCTGGACGGCGAAACCGCGTTCGTGCTGTACGACACGCACGGCTTCCCGGTCGACCTGACCGCCGACATCGCGCGCGAGCGCGGTTTCACGGTCGATATGGCCGGCTTCGAGCAGGCGATGGAGCGCCAGCGCGAGCAGGCGCGCGCCGAGGGCCGGTTCCGGATGAGCGCCGGGCTCGAGTACGAGGGCGATCGGACCCGCTTCGTCGGCTATGACCGGCTGCGCTCCGAGTCGCGAGTGGTCGCGCTGTACGGCGACGGCGTGGCCGTGCCCAGCCTGCGCGCGGGGCAGACCGCGGTGGTGGTGCTGGACGCGACGCCGTTTTATCCGGAAGGGGGCGGCCAGGTCGGCGACCGCGGTGAACTGGCTGGCACCAACGGCACCTTCCGGGTCGACGACACCCAGAAGGTCCAGGCCGAGGTGTTCGGCCACCATGGAACGCTGGTCACCGGCACGATGCGGGTGGGCGACGCGGTCGAGGCCCGGGTCGACGGGGACCTGCGCACGCGCACCATGCTGAACCATTCGGCCACCCACCTGATGCACGCAGCGCTGCGCGCGGTGCTGGGCGGCCACGTGCAGCAGAAAGGCTCGCGCGTGGACGCCGAGCGCACGCGCTTCGACTTTTCGCACGACCGGCCGATGGAGCCGGCCGAGCTGCGGCGCGTGGAGGCGATGGTGAACCGGGCGATCCGCGCCAATGCCCCGGTCAGCGCCGACGTGATGAAATTCGACGATGCGATCGCGGCCGGCGCGCTGGCATTCTTCGGCGACAAGTACGGCGAGGAGGTGCGCGTGATCGCGATGGGCGGCGACGGCGAGGACTTTTCCACCGAGCTGTGCGGTGGCACCCACGTGCGGCGCACCGGCGAGATCGGTTTTTTCAAGGTGGTGGCGGAAAGCGGAATCGCCTCCGGCGTGCGCCGGATCGAGGCCGTCACCGGTCCCGGCGCGCTCGAATACGCGCAGTGGCTGGATGCGCAGCTCGCCGCGGTGGCCGCGGCCGTGCGCAGTCCGCTCGCCGAGGCGGGCGAGCGTGTCTCGCAGGTGCTGGACAACGTGCGGGCGCTCGACAAGGAGATCGCGCGCCTGAAGAGCCGGCTGGCGGCGGGGCAGGGGGACGACCTGGCGTCCCGCGCGGTCGAAGTCAAGTCCGGCGTGAAGGTGCTGGCCGCGACGCTGGACGGAGCCGACGCGCGCACGCTGCGCGAGACGCTCGATCAGCTGAAGAACAAGCTCAAGAGCGCGGCCATCGTGCTGGCCAGCGTCGAGGACGGCAAGGTGCACCTCGCCGCGGGCGTCACGCCCGATGCGGTGGGCCGGGTCAAGGCGGGAGACCTGGTCAATTTCGTCGCGTCCCAGGTCGGCGGCAAGGGCGGCGGCCGGCCCGACATGGCGATGGCCGGGGGCAACGATCCAGCCGGCCTGCCGGCGGCGCTGGGGCAGGTGCCGGCATGGGTGGCGCAGCGGTTGTAGCGGCGGCAGCGGGCCGCCCAGCGGAAGCGTGGAGCATGCGATGAACGCGGATACGCCTGGAATGATCGTGGAGGAATACGACCGCGAGGTCGACGCGCGGGGCCTGACCTGCCCGCTGCCGATCCTGCGCGCGAAAAAAGCGCTGGCCGGCATGCAAAGCGGCCAGATCCTGAAGGTCCTGTGCACCGACCGCAACACGATTCGGGACTTCCAGGCCTTCGCCAAGCAGACCGGCAATGAACTGGTGCGCCAGCTGACGGTCGGCACCGAGTACCTGCATTTCCTGCGCCGGCGTTGAGCGGCGCCGCATCCACATGAGGGGGGCGAACAAGGATGTCGCGCCGACGGGCCGCTTGAGGCGCTGGCTGCTGGTGCCGGTGCTGGTCCTGATCGCGCTCACCGCGGTGTATGTCGTGGTCGAGATCTACTGGAGCTACTCGACCGGAGAGCGCGCCGGCTGGATCCAGAAATTCAGCCGCAAGGGCTGGCTGTGCAAGACCTGGGAAGGCGAGATGGCCATGGTGACCATGCCCGGCACCCTTCCCGAGAAGTGGGCCTTCACGGTCTGGGACGAGCATGTGGTGGCGCAGATCAACCAGACGATGGGCAGACGCGTGGCGCTCATCTATCAGCAGAAAAAAGGCCTGCCGACGAGCTGTTTCGGCGACACCGAATACTGGGTGACCGGCGTGCGCGAGCTGTCGGATGTGCCGCCCGTTCCGGGCGCGGTGCCGGCTCCGCCGCCCGCGCCGGCTCCAACGCCGGCGCCGGCTCCGACGCCGGCTCCGCCCGGGTAGCGGCGCGCAGTCAGGCCGCTGGTGCGGCGCCCGCACACGACGGCCCATCGATGAACCCGATTCGTCAGACCGTACGCGCGCGGCCACGGCTGTTTACTTCGATACTGGCCGGTGCCGCATCGGGTTTTGTTCTGCCGTTGAAAGCCGATGCGGTGACCCAGGTACTGGTTGGTTGGAACGTCACCGTATGGATATACCTCGTCCTGGTCGGCTGGCTGATGGTTCGCTCGCCCTCCGCCCGCGTTCGGAGCATCGCCGAGCAGGAGGACAGAGGCGCAGGCATCATCCTGGCGATCATGTCGATCGCCGCGATCGTCAGTCTTGCAGCGATCGTTCTGGAACTGTCGACGACGAAGAACCTGCCGGCGGGCCATCGTCTGGCTCACTACCTGTTTACGGGTGCTACCGTGTTCGGCTCGTGGTGCCTGGTCGCGACGCTGTTTACTCTTCACTATGCTCGCGCCTACTACCGATCGCCGGTCGAACGCAGGGCACTTCGATTCCCTGATAACGAGGCAGACCCGAACTATTGGGATTTCCTGTACTTCTCCTACACCATCGCGGTGGCCGCGCAGACCTCGGACATTTCCGTGATGTCGCGGTCCATGCGTAAGATCGTGTTGGCACAATCCGTACTCAGTTTCTTCTTCAACCTCGCCATCCTGGGCCTTTCCATCAATATCGCGGCGAGCCTGGTGGGGACGTGATTCCGACCTGAACGCCGGACAGGAGCAATAATGAGCACACCAAAATCCACTGCGCTCCTGCGCTCCTGGACTGAGCGCGCCATGGTCTGCGCCGTATCGCTGACGGCGTTGAGCGTGAGCGCGGGTCAGGCGGCACCACCTGCGAAACTCGTCCACCGGTTCCTCGAAGTTGAGATATCTCCCGACGGGGCCTTCGTGGCGTCGGTGGAGGGCGACTCGCCGGTCGGGGGCTTTTATCCGCCGCTGCGCCAATTGGTGATCCGGCGCTTGTCGACCGGAGCGGCCAGGAAGATTGCGCTGCCGTGCGGCGACGCACCGGAGTGCTGGCCGGACTCTCCGGCCTGGACTCGCGATGGCAGTCGCCTCAGTTTCGGCCTGCGCGCGCCGGGCACTCACGCCTACTCCGTGTATTCCGTGACTCCAGACGCAACGGCTCCGACCCAGCAACTGGCGTTCGACGGAACCATCGCAGATCTGCAGTATGGGCCCGACGGTCAGCTTGCGATGCTGGCCACGGAACACGCACGCAAGGAGGTCGGTGCGACTCAGCCAGGCGTGCCGGTTGCCGGCGATCTGGATCAACCGACGCCGGAGCAGCGCATCGGGATCCTCGAGCGTGGCGCAGTTCGCTGGGTTTCCCCGCCCGATTGGTACGTCTATGAGTACGAATGGCAACCCGACGGCAAGGGCTTCCTTGGTACGGCGGCGCCCGGCGACGGCGACAACAACTGGTGGTCGGCCAAGCTGTATGCGTTTGCGGCAGACGGCGGCGCGCCCCGTGTGCTGTTCAGCCCGAAGGACATCCACCAGCAGATCGCCAATCCCCGGGTATCGCCCGACGGCCGCACCGTCGCCTTCATCGCGGGACTGATGAGCGACTTCAACTCGACGGGCGGCGATGTCTACACGGTGCCGACCGAAGGCGGAGGGGCCGTCAACCTGATGCCGGGCATGACCGCGTCCGCGACTTCCGTCGGCTGGAGTTGCAGCGGAATGCTGCGCGCGCAGTTGCTCGTGGCTGACAAGGTGAAGCTGGTCGAGTTCGAGCGGCTGCCCGACGGCGTTTCGATACACGCCCTGTGGAAGGGCGCCGAGAGCCTGCACGGGCGCCACGCAGGCGTCTCGCAGGCCTGTCCGTCGGAGACGTCGGCTGTTGCCCACGAGTCCTTCACGGCGCCGCCGGAGATCGAAACCGGAGCGATCGGAAGCTGGCGGGATTTGACCGCCGTCAATGCGGGTTTGAGCCTGGCCGTGCATGTACAGAGCCTGTCGTGGAAGAGCGAGGGATTCGACGTGCAGGGCTGGCTGATGCTGCCGGATCACGCCAAGGGCAAGATGCCGATGGTGACCGTCATTCACGGCGGTCCGGCCGCGGCCGCGGTGCCGTCTTTCAGCGGCCCGGGCTTGTTCACGGCGCTGATCGACCGCGGCTATGCCATTTTCCGGCCGAACCCGCGCGGCAGCTTCGGCCAGGGCGAGCGGTTCACGGTTGCCAATGTGCGCGATCTCGGCCTGGGCGACTTGCGCGATGTTCTGTCGGGAGTCGACGCGGCGCTGACGGCCGCGCCCATCGACGAGGAGCGGCTCGGAGTAACCGGCGGAAGTTACGGTGGTTTCATGACGATGTTCGCGGTGACCCAGACCAACCGATTCAAGGCCGCGGTCGCCGCCGCGGGCATCAGCAACTGGCTGTCGTACTACGGTGAAAACGGCATCGACGGCTGGCTGCAGCCTTATTTCGGCGCTTCGGTGTACGAGGACCCGGCCGTCTACGCGCAGTCATCGCCGATCAATTTCATCCGCAAAGTCCACACGCCGACCTTCGCGTGGGCCGGAGAGCACGACATCGAATGCCCCGCCGTGCAGACGCAGGAGTTCTGGCATGCGTTGAAGGCGCTTGGCGTTCCGACTGCCGTGATGATCTATCCGGGCGAAGGCCACGGGCTGCGGGAACCGGAGCACACGGCGGACGCGATGCGCCGCACGGTCGAATGGTTCGATCGGTATCTGAAGTGAGGCGCTGAGGGCGCAACGTCGCTGGCGATCGGCATCGCAACCCCTACTCCGCGGGCATGGTTTCGCTGGGCGCAGGCCGGGTCGCGATGAATGGCTCGGTGGCCTCGAGCGCGTCGCACAGGCCCGCCAGGCGCGGATAGCGGGCTGGTTCAAACATGGGCGCCGCCCTCAATTTGAGATAGAAGACCAGGGCGGCCGCCGAGATGTCGGCCTGGGTGAGTGCGGGACCGCACAGGCGGCCGTCCCGGACTCGTTCATCGAGCCATGAGAGCGCGCCGGCCACCTGCGACTGATAACGCGCGAGCAGGTTTTCGCTGCGGTGGCCCGGTGGGTGGAAGTGGCGCTCGTAGACCCAGGCGCCGGCCTTGTCGATCGCCCCGGTTGCCATCGCGGCGGCCTGCAGCACGCGCCGCCGTGCCGCTCCGGAGGAAGGCGTCAACGCACGACCCGGGCCGGCCATCTCGTCGAGCGCGTCCAGGATCGCCGCACTGTCGATCAGCGTCTCGCCGCTGTCGAGGACGAGCGACGGGATGCGCACCAGGGGATTGATCTTCGCCATCTGGTCGGCATCGCCGAACACGGAAATGGTGTTGCGCGTGAACGGCATGCCGTACAGGTGGAGCGTCACGGCGACGCGCCGCACGAACGGGGAATCGTACTGACCGACGAGGATCATTCGAAATCTCCTGCCATGTGGCCAAAGGCCAAGGCCCCGATCGGGCTTGAAGGCGGTCTTCAATGTTATTACAATAATAATAACATTTTGGAGTCCCCATGATCGAAATCAAAGTTCGCAGGTTTGGAAACTCGCTCGGTGTGGTTCTGCCGAAGGAAGTCATCAACCGGCTGAACACCCGGGACGGCGAACATCTGTTCCTGGTCGAAGGGCCTAAAGGGACTTACCAACTGACGCCGTACGATCCGGCGTTCGAGGAGAAGATGGCCGCCGCCGACGATATTCTTCATCGCTATCGGAACACGTTGCACGTGCTGGCGAAGTGAAGGAACCCGCCTGGATCGATGAGGCTGACGCCATGACGCTTCATGCGAAACTGGTGGGTCTGCACGGGGGCGCGAGCGGCCTGCGCGACGCGGCACTGCTCGCCTCTGCCCTGGCACGGCCCAGGCAGCAATTCGCCTACGCGGACGAGCCCGACCTGATCGTGATGGCCGCTGCCTACACGGCAGGGATCATCAAGAATCATCCCTTCGTTGATGGTAACAAGCGCGTCGGCTTTGTTGTCGGCGTCCTTTTCCTTGAGATCAACGGATATCGCTTCAACGCCTCCGAAGAGGAAGCCGCCCAAGCCATCATCAACCTGGCGGCCGGCGAGCTCGACGAGCAGGGGTACGCGCAGTTTCTCAAGCAAAATGCCGTACGAAGAAGGCAGCGCTCGCGTTGACCCGTCAGGCGAACCGGCGCGCCAGGCGCGCGGCCAGGATGCGCACCACCTGTGCGTTGTGCGGCATCGTCACGTGCTGGCCGCTCACTTCGATATGGTCATCGGAGGGCAGCGCCGGGTCGATGCAATGGCTCCACCGCACGATGCCGTCGTCGCGCGAATAGATGCAGGTCGCCGGCACCGGCGGTGGCGCGGCGATCTCGCCGGCCAGCGCGCGCAGGTCGACCCCGGGCCAGAGGTCCAGGAACGGTTCGAGCGGAAACCACACGCTGCGTGCCGGCTCGACGACGGGACTGCACACGGTGATCACCTGACGGACCTGCGTGGGCGCGCGGGCCGCCAGCAGCCGCGCGAAGAGCCCCCCCATGCTGAACCCGACCAGGCTGACCGGCCCGTGCCGCGCTGCGAGCTCGCAGAGCCGTGCTTGGGTTCCTCGCACCGCCGACGCAGTCGGTCCGATGTCCACGCCCAGGCCCCAGCCTCGGGCGGCATAACCGAGCCCTTCCAGGAAGGCCCTTAGCTGGGCGGTCTGGCGGTCGCTTCGAAGGCTTGCGGGCAGGACCAGCACCGCATGGCCATCGCCTCGCACGAACTCGCCCAGCGCCGCCGCGTCGAACACCGGAAACGGTGAGGCAGACGCCAGGGCGACCAACTCCGCCGCCAGACGTCCGAAGCGCAGCTCATCATGCTCTGATCCGTTCACCATCGCCGCTCAACCCGGCCCGCCGCCGGCGCGCCTCATCTACCGCACGGCAGCACGCCCTTGAGACCACTCGACCAGGCGTTGCTGCCATCCGTGTGCCTCATCCTTCTTGCCGCTGCGCCGGCAGAAGTCGCGCAGCAGCTCGCAGGCCGGGCCGGTCGTGTTCCGGTCCAGCTCGATGGCGCGCTCGACCAGTGCGCAGCCGGTTGCGTCGTTCCTCCACAGCAGCCGGGCGCCCAGCCCGATGCAGACGGCTGCGTCGTCCGGAGCACGGTCGTACAGGGTGCGGAACTGCGCCAGGGCGCCTTCGGTGTCGTGGCCCACGAGCTCGGTCAGGCGCGCCCGATTGACCGCCTCTGCAACCGTCAGTTCGGTGCCGTTGGAGATCTGCGCGTTCAGCTCGGACAGCCTGCGGCGGTTGTGCTGGACCTCCTCGTAGCGCTTCTGCCAGGATGCGGCAACCTCGTCCCTCCAGCGGCGATCGAATGCCTCCGTCACCGCATCGAGCGCGCCGCCGAGCAGTCGATCCGCGCCTTCCCCGACCGCCGGCGGAGCAAAGTGCGGGCTTTCGCCGAGCGCGGCGATCCGGTCCTTCAAGGGCGGATGGGTGTCGGCGAGGTTCGCCTGCTGCGACAGCGCCCGGCTCAGCCAGGCCTGTCCGGACTGGTCGTCCACGTCCACCGCGATGCCGCGCTCGATGCCTTGATACGGCAGCACGCTCGGGTGCGGCTGATCGTCCGCGAGCTGGTAGATCCTGGGCCAGTACCGCTCGGCCAGATAGGCTCCGGCAACCTCCACCGTGGTCAGCGCCTCGGCCGCAACGCGCGCCGACGTCAGTCGGGCCGAGGCCGCGTCGGCCTCGTATTCGTTGGCGCGGGCCATCGGGAACGAGTAGGCATTGAAGTACGGCGCGAACCATTTCAAAAACGGCTTGAACAGGAAACTGCCCCTGCTGCGGCTGTGCTCGAGCACGCGCAGCAGCCGGCTCCATCGCAGGCGCTGGCGGTAGATCCAGTTGGCGGTGGCGCCATGGCCCAGCGCCAGGTGACCGAATTCGTGCGCCAGGACCGCCTTGAACTGCTCGACTTTCAGCGACTTCATCAGCGGAAGGCCGATCAGCAGGTAGTTGCGGGGCCAGCCGAATATCCCCAGGCGCGGAAATTGAGCCACGCCGGCGTTCAGTTCGGCAGTGACCAGCACGCGGTGAAAGCGCGGCGCTTTCAGCGCCAGCTGCAGATCAGCGATCATCGCGAACAGCTCCGGTGCCTGGGCGGCCACGATCGCAGTGCCGCCGGGCGGCTCCAACCTGACCCACAGGGCTCTCACGACCATCCACAGGAAAGCGCCGACCAGGATCAGCAGTTTGAGCGCGAGCAGCTTGGCCCATACGACCGCCGCCATCAGCGCAACGACCAGCGCCAGCAGCAGGAGCAGCACGGCTCCCAGGTAGGCCTGGCCGAGCAGGGCGAGCAGGATGACGCGGGATTTGTAGCGCTGCGGGTCGCTGCGTGCCTGCGCTTCGAACTTTCTGACCAGGCTCTCGAATCTTTCGTCGGTCATCGCGGCCTTCCCGGTCGGCGCAACGGCTCGCGATGATTCGCCCCGCCTACGCGGGCGGGAGCTTGCCGAGCTGATCGCTCAGCTTGCCCAGCATCGAGCGGTGTTCGGCCAGGCGCGCACGCACCTCCTCGACCACCGGCGCGGGGGCGCGCTGCACGAACGAGTCGTTGGCAAGCCGGCCCTCGGATTTGCCGATCTCGCCCTGCAGGCGCGCGATCTCCTTGCTCAGCCGCTCGCGCTCGGCCGCCACGTCGACCTCGACTTTCAGCATCAGCCGGTACTCGCCGGCCACCGCCACCGGGGCCGGCGTTTCGGACGCCGGCAGCGCATCGACCCGTTCGATCGTGGACAGGCGCGCCAGCGCCGCCAGGTAGCCGACGAAGGGCTCGGTGCGCACATCGCGCGGCGTCAGCACCAGCGGAACGCGGGCCGCCGGCGACAGGTTCATCTCGCCGCGCAGGTTGCGGCAGGCATCGACCAGGCGCTTGAGCAGCGCGAGTTCGGCATCGGCCTGCGGGTCGATGCGCGCGGCGTCGGGCTGCGGAAACGGCTGCACCATCACCGAGGTTTGCTGCTCGGCCGGCCGGCGGCCGGCCAGCACCGAGACGCGCTGCCACAGCTCCTCGGTGATGAAGGGCGCAATCGGGTGCAGCAGCCGCAAGGCGGCTTCCAGCACCTCCAGCAGCGTGCGGCGCGTGCCGCGCTGCTGTTTTGGATCGCCCGCGGCGAGCTGCACCTTGGCCAGTTCCACGTACCAGTCGCAGTACTCGTCCCACACGAAGCGGTAGATGGCCTGCGCGACGTTATCGAGGCGGTAGTCGGCAAATCCCCGTTCGACCTCGCTCACGGTGCGCTGCAGCTCCCCGGCGATCCAGCGGTCCGCGAACGTCAGGGTCGCTTCCCCGCCGGCCAGGCCGCCGTCGTGCTCCTCGGTGTTCATCAGCACGAAGCGGGTCGCGTTCCACAGCTTGTTGCCGAAGTTGCGGTAGCCCTCGCAGCGCTTGAAATCGAAGTTGACGTTGCGGCCCAGCGTCGCATACGCGGCCATCGTGAAGCGCAGCGCGTCGGCCCCGTAGGCCGGCATGCCGTCCGGAAACTCCTTGCGCAGCCGCGCCTCGACCCGCGGCGCGTCCTGCGGCCGGCGCAGCCCGGTCGTGTTCTTCTTGATCAGCGCGTCCAGCGAGATGCCGTCCAGCAGGTCGACCGGATCGATCGTGTTGCCCTCGGACTTGCTCATCTTGCGGCCCTCGGCGTCGCGCACGATGCCGTGGATGTAGACGTCGCGGAACGGCACCCGGCCCGTGAAGTGGCGCGTCATGAAGACCATCCGCGCCACCCAGAAGAAGATGATCTCGTAGCCGGTCACCAGCACCGTGGAGGGCAGGTACAGGTCGTAGGCCTGCCGGTCGGCCCCCGCCGGCTGCGGCCAGCCGAGCGTGGAAAACGGCACCAGCGCCGAGGAGTACCAGGTGTCCAGCACGTCCGGGTCGCGCCGCAGCGCGCGCCCGCCGGCGGCGCGCCGCGCTTCCTCCTCGGAGCGGGCCACGAACAGGCGCCCGTCCTCGTCGTACCAGGCCGGGATCTGGTGCCCCCACCACAGCTGGCGCGAGATGCACCAGTCCTGGATGTTGTGCAGCCAGCGGTGGTACTCGTTGTCCCACTGCTCCGGGAAAATGCGCACCGCCCCGCTGTCGACCGCCTCCAGCGCGATCTGCGCCAGCGACTTGCCGGCGTCGGGCCCCTGCGGGATGGGCCGGCTCATCGCGACGAACCACTGGTCCGACAGCATGGGCTCGACCGCCTCGCCGGTGCGGCCGCCGCGCGGAACCACCATCCGGTGGGGCCGCTCCGCCACCAGCAACCCGGCCGCGCGCAGATCCTGCAGCACCGCCTTGCGCGCGGCATACCGGTCCAGTCCCCGGTACTGGGGCGGGGCGTTGTCGTTGATCGTGGCCGTCGGCGTCAGGATCGGAAGCGGCGTCAATCCGTGGCGTTGCGCGACGGCAAAGTCGTTGAAGTCATGCGCCGGCGTGATCTTCACGGCCCCGGTGCCGAACTGCGGATCCACGTACGAGTCGGCGATCACCGGGATAGCGCGACCGGTCAGCGGCAGGCTCAGCTTGGAGCCGATCCGCGTCTGGTAGCGCGGATCGTCAGGGTGCACCGCGACCGCCACATCCCCCAGCATCGTTTCGGGGCGGGTCGTTGCAACCGTCAGGCCGGCGCTGCCGTCGAGGGCCGGGTAGCGGATCTCCCAGATCCGGCCGTCTTCTTCCTCGCTCTCGACCTCCAGGTCGGACACGGCCGTCTGCAGCGCCGGATCCCAGTTGACCAGCCGCTGGCCTCGATAGATCAGCCCCTGCTCGTACAGGCGCACGAAGGTGTCGACCACCACGCGCGAGAGGCGCTCGTCCATCGTGAAATAGGCGCGGCTCCAGTCGCACGAGTCGCCCAGCCGCTTCATCTGCTCCAGGATGGTGTCGCCCGAGTACTGTTTCCACTGCCACACGCGCTCGACGAATTGCCCGCGCGTCATCTGGCCGCGTGCCAGCCCCTGCTGTTCGAGCTGGCGCTCCACGACGATCTGGGTGGCGATGCCGGCGTGGTCGATGCCCGGCAGCCACAGCGTGTTGTAGCCCTTCATCCGGTGATAGCGGGTCAGCGCGTCCATGATGGTCTGGTTGAACGCGTGCCCCATGTGCAGGATGCCGGTGACATTGGGCGGCGGCAGCTGGATGCCGAATGCCGGCCGCCCCGGCGCCAGGCCGGCCTGGAAGTAGCCGCGCGCCTGCCACACCGGGTACCAGGCGCGTTCGACGGCGGCGGGCTCGAAACTCTTGGGCAGCGCGCCGGCGCGCTCGGGTTCGCTGGACCGCATGGGCGTAGCGAGGTCGCTGCGCTCAGCGCTTCAGCGTGCGCAGCCGCTTCAACTCGGTGCGCACCGCGTGATCGACGATGTCGCGCAGCGACGCCGCCATCGCCAGCCGCGTCTCGGCCGCCAGCTGCGCGATCAGCCGATCGATCGCTTCGCTCATCCGGCTGCGCACGATGGCGTCGACTTCCTGCGGCAGCGCGTCGGCCACCGCCTGCAGGATCGAGGAGCGCAATTCCAGTTCGATCCGGGTCCAGTGGGTGCCCGCGGTGACCGCATCGACGCTGGCCGCCAGCATGGGCGATGCCGGCGCGACCGGCCGCGCCGGCATCACCGGTGCCGTGACCGGCGGCGGCGCGGGCGGGGCGGGGCGCGGGGTCGGAGCCGGGCGCGTCGCCTCGACCGGCAGCGTCGTGTCGATTTGCAGCGAGGCGTCCGGAGGCAGCGTCGTATCCAGCTCCAGCGGCGGCAGCGTCAGCCGCTCGGTCAGCACCGGAATCGAGGCGTCGTCCGGCGCAGTCTCCTCGGACGCCCCCGCCTTGCGGATCGAAGGAGGACTCACCTCACCCCCAAGCCCCACTCCCTAAAGGGAGAGGGGAGCCCGAGAGAGCCGCGGGGCCGATTCATGGCGCTGCGATCTCGTGCGAGCGCGGGGCAAAGCCCCGATCGCGGTAGGCCTTGAATCGAGCGCGTGCGCGCGCGCGGTCGTCGGCCTCGTTGGAGACGATTTCGATGACCCGCTCGAAGCGCTCGAACCAGCGTTCGAAATCCGACGCCGCCTCGTCGTCCAGCAGCAGCAGCACGTCGCGTTCGCGATCGGCGAGCTGCGTCATCGACAGCCACACCGGCGTGTGATCGGCCAGCTCGGAGTCCGCGTACACGTGCGGCAGGAAATCGAGCGCCGAGAACGTCCACAGCGCCGAATCGAGCCGGGCCAGCCGCTGCGCATCGCGGCTGAACGCCAGCACCGAGCGGCCACCGCCGAGCGCCTTGCGCACGACGCGGCACGCGTGGATGACCGGATGATCCACGTTGAAATGAAAGTCGATGGCGACCTGCGAAGTCGAAGCAGCCGTGGCAGGGGTGTCGTGCATCGGGTGGGCAGCATTCACGCTCGGACAGACCAATTATGGTCCAGCCGGGCCCGCGCGTGCCGCGGGTGTTGCGCGCGGGCGGCTGCGCCGCCCGGGCTCAGGCGCCGGCGCGCGACAGCAGGAAATGGGTCAGCAGGGGCACCGGCCGGCCGGTGGCGCCCTTGGCGCTGCCCCCGCGAAAGGCCGTTCCGGCCACGTCCAGGTGGGCCCAGCGCATGCCCTTGGTAAAGCGCGCCAGGAAGCACGCGGCCACGATTGAGCCGGCGTTTCCGCGGATGCCGATATTGGCCATGTCGGCAAAGTTCGACTTAAGCTGGTCCTGGTAGTCGTCCTCGACCGGCAGGCGCCAGGCCCGATCGGCGGCCTGGCCGGCCGCCTCCAGCAGTTCGGCGGCCAGCTCGTCGTCCGGGCTGAACAGCCCCGAGCGGACCGACCCGAGCGCGACGATGATGGCGCCCGTCAGGGTGGCGATATCGACCACCGCGGACGGCTTGAACCGCTGCACGTAGGTCAGGGCGTCGCACAGGATCAAGCGCCCCTCGGCATCGGTGTTCAGCACCTCGATCGTCTGGCCCGACATCGATGTCACGATGTCGCCCGGTTTGTTGGCGCGGCCCGACGGCAGGTTCTCGCAGGCCGGAATCACCCCGACCACGTTCACCTTCAGCTTCAGCTCCGCGACCGCCCGCAGCGTCCCGAGCACCGAGGCGGCGCCGCACATGTCGAACTTCATTTCGTCCATCTCGGCGGCCGGCTTGATCGAGATGCCGCCCGAATCGAACGTGATGCCCTTGCCGACCAGCGCGATCGGATCGGCGAACCGGCCGCGGCCGGCGCCCTGGTACTTGGCCACGATCAGGCGCGGAGGCTGGTCCGATCCCTTGGCCACCGACAGGAATGCGCCCATTTTCAGGGCTTCGATCTGCCCGCGGTCGAGCACCTGCACCCCGATGCCCCAGTCCCTCTGCAGCTTGCGGGCCTGCTGGGCCAGGAATTCGGGCGTGCAGATGTTGGCCGGCAGGTTGCCGAGCCGCTTGGCCAGATCGACGCCGTTGGCGATCGCCCGTCCTTCGGCCAGTCCCTTGTCGATGGCCGCGTCGCGCTTGTCCAGCAGCAGGTGCAGGCGCGCCAGGCGCGTGGGGGCGTCGTCCTTCTTGCTCTTGAGCTCGTCGGCGCGAAACGGCACCTCGCGCGCCGACACCACCAGCATCGAAGAATGCCAGCGCGGATCGCGCCCCTTGACCTGCCATTCGGAGGCGGCGATCGCCAGCGAGCCGCTGCCGGGTCCGGCCCCCTTGACGGCGGTGCGCACGGCCTCGCCGTAAGCGCGGTCGCCGAATTCGGCCGGCGTGCCCAGCCCGACCAGCAGCACGCGGCTGCTGGCCACGCCCGGCAGCTGCCGCAGCAGCAGCGACGTGCCGCGCGCGCCGGTCATGTCCCCGCTGGCCAGGGCCGCGCGCACGGCTCCGCGTGTGATGCTGTCGATGCGGCGCGCCGATGCGGTCAGCGCGCCCTCGGCAAAGACACCGACTGCGACGCAGTCCGCCTTGAATGCCTCGGGCAATGCGATCTTCGTGTTAAATTCCATCGGCTTAGCGGTGTTCTTCTTGCGGTGGGAAAACGGACAAACTCGGTGGAAGCCGCGCAGTATAGCGGCCGCGCCGGCCCATGATCTTCCGGCGCGCAATCTCCCTGGAATTGAGCAGCACGGCCGGGGCTGTGTTCACGGTGCTGTTCTGCATCCTGTTTTCGGTCGGGCTGGTGCGCATCCTGGGCGAGGCGGCCAACGGCGAGATCGACAGCGGCGCCGTGGTCTCGATACTGGCGCTGTCGGCGCTGACCCAGCTGCCGGTCGTGCTGACGCTGACCGTGTTCGTGTCGGTGCTGATGACGATGTCGCGCGCCTTCCGCGACTCGGAAATGGTGGTCTGGTTCGCCTCCGGCCGCAGCCTGCTCGCATGGGTTCCGCCCGTGATCCGCTTCGCGGTGCCGGTGGTTCTGCTGATCGCGCTGCTCACCTTCCTGGTCGGCCCCTGGGCCCAGGCCAGGATGGCCGAGAGCCGGGCCCGCTTCCAGCAGCGCGATGACCTGAGCAAGGTCATGCCCGGGCGGTTTGCCGAGTCCACCTCGGCCAATCGCGTCTTTTTCGTCGAGTCGGTGGACCTGGACGGCGCGCGTGTGCGCAACGTGTTCCTCAACCACCGCGGGCCGGACCGCGAAAGCGTGATTGCCGCTGCCGAGGGCCAGATCCAGGTCCAGGCGGACGGCTCGCGCGTGCTGACGCTGGAGCGGGGGCGGCGCTACGAAGGCCGCCCGGGCCTGCCGGGATTCCGCGTGGTGGAGTTTGCCCGCTATTCGGTGCCGCTCGACCAGCCGGTGCAGGCGACCTTTTCTCCGTCCACGGCCCGCGCGCTGCCCACCATCGACCTGCTGGTGGAGCCGACGCCGCTGAACCGGGGCGAGTTGCTGTGGCGCCTGGGCCTGCCGATCGTGGCCATGATGCTGGCTCTGCTGGCCGTGCCGCTGGCGTTCGTCAATCCGCGGGTGGGCCGCTCCGCCAACCTGATCGTCGCGGTGCTGCTGTTCGTGCTGTACCTGGACGGGATCCAGATCACGCAGGCCTGGGTGCAGCAGGGGCGGATCGGCTTTGCCGCGGCGGCCTGGTCCATCCACCTGGCGGCAATGGCGCTGGCCGTGCTGCTGTTCGTGCGGCGTGTCTACCTGCAGCGCTGGCTGCCGCGCTGGGTGCAGCCGTTCTACTGGAGGGTGCGTCCCTCGTGAACACGCTGCGCAAATATATCTGGCGCGAAGTGGCCGGCTCGACCGGCTTCGTGCTGCTGGCGCTGGTTTCCCTGTTCGCGCTGTTCGACCTGATCAAGGAGTTCGACGACGTCGGCCACGCGGGCTATCGGGTCGGGCACGCGCTCGCCTTCGTGGCGCTGCTGACGCCTTCGCGCACCTACGAGCTGATGCCGATCGCGGCGCTGATCGGCACGATCTACGCGCTGTCCAAGCTCGCCGCCAATTCGGAGTTCACCATCATGCGGGTGGCCGGGCTGAGCACGCGCCGGCTGGCCCTGACCGTCGTGCAGATGGGCGCCGGCTTCATGGTGCTCACGTACCTGTTCGGCGAGGCGGTGGCCCCGTCGGCCGAGGACCTGGCACGGCGCCTGAAGCTGCGCGCGTCCGGGGCGGCGCTGGCGCAGGAGTTCCGCTCGGGCGTGTGGCTGCGCGATGCGATCCCCGACGGCGAGGACGGCACGCCGCGGCTGCGGTTCGTGAACGTCGACCACGTGAACACCGACACGTCGGTCGACAACTGGCGCATCTACGAATTCGATCCGCAGATGCGGCTGCGCTCGGTCAGCACGGCGAGCAGCGGCCGCTTCGTGCGCGGCCAGGGGTGGGAGCTGACCAACGTGGTCGAGACCTCGATCCCGGCGCTGGTGGCGAGCGACGCGTCCCAGACGTCTCAGCACACCGAGGTGACGCACGAGGCGCACCGGCTGTGGCATTCGGGGCTCACGCCCCAGATCTTCGGCGCGCTGCTGCTGCAGCCCGAAAGAATGGGTGCCTTGAACCTGTCGCGCTACATCCGCCACCTGGAAGAGAACCGCCAGCGCACGGACCGTTTCGAGATCGCGTTCTGGAGCAAGATGTTCTATCCGATGGCGATCCTGGTGATGATGGCGCTGGCCTTGCCGTTCGCCTACCTGCACGTGCGCAGCGGCTCGATGAGTTTCAAGGTGTTCTCCGGCATCATGATCGGCGTGATCTTCTACGCCTCCAACAAGCTGTTCTCGCACCTGGGTCTGCTGAACACCTGGCCGCCCATCGTGGTGGCGGCGCTGCCGGGGCTGCTGGTCCTGTCGGTGGCGCTGACTGCGCTGTACTGGGTCGAACGACGCTGACCCTTTTCGCAAACAGCTAACCCTCGGGTGCGGTAGCGGCGCCGCGCCGCTCCAACGCCGATGCGCTCTACAGACCCATAGGATAAAAAGGTTTACAGATATTAATAAGTGGTGGTATTTTTATCCACCATGGATCAGCTCGAGACCTGGCGAAAGGCCGAGATGGCCTTCAAGAAGCACGGTGGCATGCTGCGCACCTTCCGTGCACTCGCCCTCGGAATCCATCCTCGCGTGCTCTATGGTCTGCGGGACGCCGGCCGGCTGCGGCAAGTCAGCCGCGGGCTCTACCGCCTCGCGGAGCTACCCGAGCTGGGCAACCCGGACCTGGCCGCCGTGGCGAGCCGGGTACCGCAAGGAGTGATCTGCCTGATTTCGGCGCTGGCGTTTCACGAGATTACGACCCAGATCCCGCACCAGATCGACGTGGCGGTTCCTCGCGGCACGAAGCAACCGCGCCTCGACTTCCCTCCGATTCGGATCTTCCGTTTTTCGTCGCCTATGCACCAGGCCGGCGTCGAGGTCCACCGCATGGACGGCGTCGAGGTGCGCGTCTACAACGCAGCCAAGACGATTGCAGACTGCTTTCGCTTTCGCAATCGCATCGGCATCGACGTCGCGGCCGAGGCGCTGCGGTTCTTTCATTCCCGCAAGAAAGCCCCGATGCGCGAGTTGCTGGAATATGCCCGGCTTTGCCGCGTCGAACGCGTCATGAAGCCGTATATCGAGGCCCTGCTGTGACACGGCCATCGTTGGTCAACGTCGCGCAGTCGGTCCACCAAAGGCTCCTCACACGCGCCAAGAACGAAGGAAGGCCGTTTAACGAACTACTCCAACACTACGCAATCGAGCGCTTTCTGTACCGCCTGGGCCAGTCCGAACATGCCGAGAAGTTGCTGCTAAAGGGCGCATTGCTGCTGCGCGTCTGGAAGATCCCCATGGCTCGCCCGACGATGGATATCGATGTACTCGGCCGGACTGCCGGAACGCAAGACGTTTTGACGGCCATTCTCTGGGATTGTATGGCCGCAAAGGTCGATGACGACGGCATGCGTTATGACCCGGACAGCCTGACGATCGAGGCCATCACGCTAGATGCCGACTATCAGGGTTGGCGTATCCGGTTCAAGGCGTCTCTCGGCAATGCTCGCGTCACCATGCAGGTAGATGTCGGCATCGACGATATTGTCTATCCGTCGCCGATCTGGATTGATTACCCAGTACTTCTGGACCAACCGGCTCCGCACCTTCTGGCCTACACCCCTGAAAATGCGATCGCCGAGAAATACCAGGCGATGGTGGAACTGGATATGGCGAACAGCCGCATGAAGGACTTCCACGACGTTTGGACACTCGCGCGAAACCTGGAATTCGATGGTCGGCGGCTTAGCGAAGCAATTCGAAAAACCTTCGAACGCCGAAGGACGAAGTTGCCCGTGTCCACGCCGACGCCGTTCACGTCCGACTTCTTCGAGAATAGAACGAAGCAGATTCAATGGGCGGCGTTCCTGAGCAAGGGACTCGCAACCAACGAGGAGGTGCCTCTCGCTCAGGTAATGGCAGTGGTGTGGGGATTTCTCATGACTCCGACCGAGGCACTGGTATCGGGGAAAGCATTTTCCGCACACTGGCCAAAAAGCGGACCCTGGCTCGCGCCATGAATCTCGACCACATCGGTCTGCGAACTACCCCTCGTACTCCTGATCGGTGATCGCCCCCAGGCTTGCGCTGGACACGAGCCGCGCGAACTTGGCCAGCACGCCGCGCGTGTAGCGCGGCTTCGGGGGCGACCAGGCGGCGCGGCGCCTGGCCAGCTCCGGCTCGGCCACGTTCAGCTGCAGCAGCAGCCGATCGGCATCGATCGTGATCGAGTCGGCCTCGTGCACCAGCGCCAGCAGCCCGCCCACGTACGCCTCCGGCGCCACGTGGCCGACCACCATGCCCCAGGTTCCGCCGGAAAAGCGCCCGTCCGTGATCAGCCCGACGCTGTCGCCGAGCCCTTTGCCGATCAGGGCCGAGGTGGGCGAGAGCATCTCGCGCATGCCGGGGCCTCCCTTGGGTCCCTCGTAGCGGATCACGATCACGTCGCCTGCGCGGATGCGGTCGCCCAGGATCGCCTCCATGGCGGCATCTTCCGAGTCGAACACGCGCGCCGGACCGGTGATCGAGGTCTTCTTCAATCCGGTGATCTTGGCCACGCATCCCTCGGTGGCGAGGTTTCCGCGCAGGATCGCCAGGTGCCCCTGGCGGTACAGCGGATCGGTGATCGGCCGGATCACGTCCTGGTCGGCGCGCGGCTGCTCCGGCACCTTCTGCAGAAGCTCCGCCATGGTCTGGCCGGTGATCGTCATGCAGCGGCCGTCGATCAGGCCGTTGGCGAGCAGGATCTTCATCACCTGAGGAATGCCTCCGGCGCGGTGCAGGTCGGTCGCCACGTAGCGGCCCGAGGGCTTCAGATCGCACAGCACCGGCACGCGCCGGCGTATCCGTTCGAAGTCGTCCACGCTCCAGTGCAGGCGCGCCGCCTGGGCGATCGCCAGGTAGTGGAGCACGGCGTTGGTCGATCCACCCACCGCCATCACCAGGCTGACCGCGTTCTCGATCGACTCGCGCGTGATGATGTCGCTCGGCTTCAGGCCCCGCCGCAGCGCCGCCACCAGGACCCGGGCCGACTCGATCGTGCTGTCGACCTTGTCCTGGTCCGGATTGGCCATGGTCGATGAATACGGCAGGCTCATGCCGAGCGCCTCGAACGACGAGCTCATCGTGTTGGCCGTGTACATGCCCGCGCACGATCCCGAACCCGGAATGCAGCGCCGCTCGATCTCGCGGAAGTCCTCTTCGCTCATGCGGCCCGCCGTGAACTGGCCGACCGCCTCGAAGGCCGACACGATGGTCAGATCCTTGCCCTGGTAGTGGCCCGGCTTCACGGTGCCGCCGTACACGAAGATGGCCGGCACGTTGCAGCGCGCGATCGCCATCATCGCGCCCGGCATGTTCTTGTCGCAGCCGCCGATCGCGATCAGGCCGTCCATCCACTGGCCGTTCACGCAGGTCTCGATCGCGTCGGCGATCACCTCGCGCGACACCAGCGAGTACTTCATGCCTTCGGTGCCCATCCCGATCCCGTCCGACACGGTGGGAACGCCGAAGATCTGCGAGTTGGCCTCGCAACGGCCGATCTCGGCCACGGCGGCGTCGGCCAGCCGCTGCAGCCCGGAATTGCAAGGGGTAATGGTCGAGTGCGCGTTGGCCACCCCGATCATCGGGCGCTCGAAGTCCTGCTCGCGATAACCCATCGCGTAGTACATCGCGCGGTTGGCGGAGCGGGCCACCCCACGGGTGACGTTTTTCGAACGTTCGTTGTCGGCCATTTGGAGATCCTACAATCGCGGATTCTAGAAGCTAACGGCTCGCGATGCTGATCCATCCGAATTTCAACCCGGTCGCCTTCAAGATCGGCCCGCTGGCGGTGCGCTGGTACGGGCTGATGTACCTGGTCGGCTTCATGCTGTTCGCCTGGCTGGGGCGCATCCGCGCGCGCCAGAGCTGGCGCGGCATCACCGTGCAGGACGTGGACGATCTGCTGTTCTGGGGCGTCTTTGGCGTGATCCTGGGCGGCCGCCTCGGCTACGTGCTGCTGTACAAGCCGAGCGATTATCTTCAGCATCCGCTGGAGATCCTGATGCTGTGGCACGGGGGGATGGCCTCGCACGGCGGAATCATCGGCGTGATCCTGGTGATGTGGCTGTTCGCACGCGCGCGCGGCAAGTCGTTCCTGACCGTGGCCGATTTCGTGGTCCCGCTGATACCGCTCGCGCTGGCGGCCGGACGCCTGGGCAATTTCATCAATGGCGAGCTGTGGGGCCGTGCGGCCGACCCCAGCGTGTGGCCCTGGGCCATGGTGTTTCCGCAGGCGCACGACGGCATTGCGCGCCACCCGTCGCAGCTGTACCAGCTGGCGCTGGAAGGCCTGCTGCTGTTCGTGATTCTGTGGTCGTATACGCGCCGCCCGCGCGTTGCCGGCACGCCTGCCGCCCTGTTCCTGATCGGCTACGGCACGCTGCGCTTCATCGCCGAGTTCGCGCGCGAACCGGACGAGTTCATGGGGCTGCCGGCGCTGGGGCTGTCGATGGGGCAGTGGCTGTCGCTGCCGATGATCGTGATCGGTCTGGTGATGATGGTGGCCTGCCTGAGGCGGGCCGCGCGGGAACCGCCGCCGCAGGCCGCTGGCACTTGAGAAATGACCAACGCGAACCTGTATCAACTGATCGAGCGGCGCATGCCGGCCGACCGTTCGGCGGCCTGCCTGCGGGTGCCCGGCGCGCCCGAGGTGTCCTGGAGCGAGTTGCACCTGGGAGCCGGGCGCATCGCTGCGTTGCTGGCCGGGCACGCTCTGCCGCCCGGATCGCGCCTGGTGGCCCAGGTCGACAAGTCGCCCCAGGCCCTGATGCTGTACCTGGCCACGCTGCGAAGCGGCCTGGTGTACGTGCCGCTGAACGTGGGCTACCAGGAGGCCGAGCTGCGGCACTTCCTGGACGATTCTCAGCCGTCGGTGGCCGTGTGCGCTCCAGGCCGCCTGCCCCTGTTCGGCGCGCTGGCGCCCCAGGCTGCCTGCTTCTCGCTGGACGAGCACGGCCAGGGCACGCTGACGCAGGCAGCCGCGTGCCTTGGCGGCGATTTCGCAACGGTCCATCGCGATCCCGATCAGCCGGCCGCGATCGTGTACACCTCCGGCACGACCGGGCGCAGCAAGGGTGCCGTCCTGAGTCACGGCAACCTGGCATTCAACGCGACCGTGCTGGACGAGTACTGGGGCTTCCGGCAGCGTCGCGAGCAGGCCGGCCGCGACGTGCTGCTGCACGCGCTGCCGCTGTTTCACGTGCACGGATTGTTCGTGGCCTGCCACGCGGCCCTGTTCGCCGGGGCCACGACAATTTTTCTGCCGCGCTTCGATGTCGTGCAGATCGAGCGCGAGCTGCCCAACGCGACCGTGATGATGGGCGTTCCGACCTTTTACACCCGGCTGCTGCAGGATCCGACCTTTGGCCCCGGGCACTGCGCCTCGATCCGGCTGTTCGTATCGGGCTCGGCGCCGCTGCTGCGCGAGACGTTCGACCAGTTCCGGCAGCGCACCGGTCATACGCTGCTCGAGCGCTACGGGATGTCCGAGACGCTGATGCTGGCCTCCAATCCGTACTTCGGCGATGCGGGGCGCGACCGCATCGCGGGCACCGTCGGGCCGGCGCTGCCTGGCGTACAGATCCGGATCGCGCACGCCGACGGGACGGCGGCCGCGTCCGGCGAGGTCGGGCACGTGCAGGTGCGCGGCCCCAATGTGTTTCTCGGCTACTGGAGACAGCCGGACAAGACCCGCGACGAGTTCACGCCCGACGGCTGGTTCCGCACCGGCGACCTGGGCTGCCTGGGAGCGCCGGGCGCGCCGCCCGACTACCTGACGCTGGCCGGCCGCTCCAAGGATCTGATCATCACGGGCGGCTACAACGTGTATCCGAAGGAGGTCGAGGGTTTCCTGGATGCGCTGCCCGGCGTGGTCGAATCGGCGGTGGTCGGGCTGCCGCATCCGGACTTCGGCGAGGCGGTGTGCGCGTTCCTGGTGATGGACCCGACCGCCGGAGTGGACCCGGCGCAGGTGATCGGCCGGCTGAAGGAACAGATCGCCGGCTTCAAGGTGCCCAAGCGGATCTGGCAGCTGCACGAACTGCCGCGCAATGCGATGGGCAAGGTCCAGAAGAACGTGTTGCGACAGCAGTACGGGAAGACTTTCGAGGGTTGACCGCTTTGCTTCGGCTGACGGGCCGGCCAAGGAGCCGCATATGGTGCGTTGTGTTGCCTTTCTCGCAGTTTTGCTGGCTACCGCCGGTTCGGTGCCGGTGCAGGCCCAGATGACCACCGGCTCGACGCCCGGCGCCACGGCCGCCGCGCGCGTGCTGGAGGCCCTGTTCGCGGACGAGTGGGAACGTGGGCTGCGGGACTACCCCGAACGAGCGACCGAATTCGGCGACCCGCGCTACAACGACCGCTGGACCGACCTGAGCGCTGCGGCGATCGCCGCACGCGAGGCGTCCGATCGGTCCGCGCTGGAGCGCCTGCATGCGATCGATCGGGCTGCGCTGACGCCGGACCAGCAGCTGAACTACGACACCTTCGAGTGGCTGTTGCAGCGCGTCGTTGAACGGCAGAGGTTTCGCGAATACCTGCGGCCGATCGACCACAAGAAGGGCGCGCAGCTCGACGACGGCGTTGCCGAGATCATGTCATTCGGAGCGAGCGCCGATTACCGCAATTACCTGGGCCGCATGGCGGCGCTTCCGGTCGTTATCGATCAGCAGATGGCCTTGATGAGTGAGGGGATGAAGACCGGCAACACGCCGCCGCGCGTGCTGATCGACCGGGTCCCCGCGCAGATCGCCAGGCAGATCGTCGATGACCCGGTCGCCAGTCCTTTTTATCGCCCGTTCAAGAAGTTTGCCGACGCCGTTTCCGCCGCCGATCGAGCCGAGCTGCAGGCGCAGGCCCAGGCAACCATCCGCGACCGCCTGGTGCCCGCCTTTCGCAAGCTGCAGCAGTTCGTGAACGAGGCGTACCTGCCCGCGACGCGCACGTCGATCGCCGCCACCGATCTGCCGGACGGCAAGGCCTACTATGACTTCCTGATTCGCTTCCAGACGACCACCAACCTGGGTGTGGACCAGATTCACGAGACCGGCCTGAAGGAAGTCGCGCGCCTGCGCAGCGCGATGGAGAAGGTCAAGGACGAACTCGGTTTCAAGGGGTCGCTCGCCGACTTCTTCACCTACCTGCGCAACGACCCGAAATTCTTCTGCCGGACGCCCGAGGAACTGTTGAACACGTACCGGGCGACCGCGAAACGGATCGACCCGGAACTGGTCCGCGTCTTCAAGTACATTCCGCGCCAGCCCTATGGCGTGCGCGAGATTCCGGCGACGGCCGCGCCCGATACCACCACGGCCTACTACCAGCCCGGTGCCGCCGACGGCCAGCGGCCAGGCTACTACTACGTCAACCTGTACAAGCCGGAGACGCGGCCGATCTGGGAGATGATGCCGCTGACGCTGCACGAGGCGGTGCCGGGCCACCACTTCCAGTTCGCGCGCGCGCTCGAGCTGCCCGAGGCGCCGATGTTCCGCAAGACCGCGTATTTCGTCGCCTACGGCGAGGGCTGGGCCCTGTACGCCGAGCAGCTCGGCTACGACATGGGTCTGTACGACAACCCATACGACCGTTTCGGGCAGCTCACCTACGAGATGTGGCGCGCCGTGCGCCTGGTGGTCGATACGGGGCTGCACGCCAAGGGCTGGAGCCGCGAACGGGCGATCGCATACTTCAAGGACAACGCCGCCAAGACCGAGCTGGACATCGTCAACGAGATCGACCGGTACATCGGTGACCCGGCCCAGGCGCTGGCCTACAAGATCGGCCAGCTGAAGATCTCGGAACTGCGCGCGCGCGCCCGGGGCGCGCTCGGGGCCAGGTTCGACCTGAGAGACTTCGACGACGCGGTGCTGGCGGTTGGATCGGTGCCGCTGACCGCGCTGGAAACGCGCATGGACCACTGGATCGCCGAGCGGGCGGGTCACTGACTCGCCTCGACCCTCACCCCCTCGCCCGCACAGCAGGCGAGGGGGTGAGGGCCCGCGCGTAGGCGAGGGCTCTTACCAGCGCGGCGGCGGCCGCCGGTTCAGCGTGATCTGCCGGTCGACCACGGTGACATAGCCGCCGGTCGTCAGGTCCTTGAAGATGCGGCTGATCATGTCGCGCGAGGCGCCGACGCGATCGGCGATGTCCTGCTGCGTCAGCCGCTCCGGAACCACCATCTTGCCGTCGCGCTCACGGGCCAGCGACAGCAGCAGCCGCGCCACCCGGCCGTAAACATCCATCAGCGCCAGGTTCTTGACGGTGTCGGTCGCGATCCGGTTGCGGTCGATCAGTTCCTCGATCAGCGACATCGCCAGCTCGGGATCGGCGACGACCGCATCCTTGAGCGTCTCGCGCGTCAGCATCGAGCAGGTGGTCGCTTCCAGCGTCATCACCGAGGCCGATCGCGGTCCGCCGTCGAGCGCCATTTCTCCGACGTACTGCCCGGGTCCGTGGATGTCCAGGATCATCTCCCGGCCCTGACTGTCCGACACGTAGACCTTGACGCGCCCGGTGACGATGATGAACAGCGAGTCGCCGCGTTCGCCCTCGTTGATGAAGACGGTGTTCTTGGGGAAACTGCGGATCTGGCCGCGCGTCGCCAGTTCACGCACCACGGGATCCTCAATGGCCGCAATGCTCTGCTGGACCGTCGGCACGAAGTCCTCCAGTGACCGGGCGCTGGCGGCCCCGCGTCGTGTATCGATCGCTGATGGTGCCGATGATTATCCAGGCCGCGCCGCGGTTGACAACCGTTTGAGCGGTGGTGTTGACAATTCACGCTGGGTCGGTCGGCGTCGTTTCAGGAGTACGCCTTGGCGGTAGGCGCGCCACCGTGGCGTGTGCGGCTCCCCGCCCGCCGGGCGGCGGGCGCGATCGCGTGGCTGTCACTGGTGATGCTGTCGGGCTGCAGCGAGCTCGATCGAGTCGATGATCGCTTGTTCGACTGGCAGGTCGGGCTGATTCGGGCCTGGCGCGGCCCGGCCGTCGCCGCGGCCCCGCCTGAAGTCCTGATCGTCGGCATCGACGAGGCGACGCTGGAGCGGGCCGACGTGCCCATTGCGCTGGTGCACGGCGTGCTGGGCCAGGCACTGGAGGCGATTTCGAGCGCGGGGGCGCGCGCGATCGCGATCGACCTGGTGCTGCCGGAGCGTTCCTTCGATCGCCTGGCTCCCGGCTCGGACGCTGCCCTGGTCAGGGGCTTAAGCCGCGCCGGCCGGCGCACGCCCGTCGTGTTCGTGCTGGAACCGGACGCCGGCGGGCGGCTGCGCGTTCCATTTGCTCCGTTCGCGGCCGCGGTCGGCGAACATGGACTGGTGACGGCCCAGTTGCCGGTCGATGGCGACGGCGTGGTGCGGCGCTTCGACCCCCGGCTTTCCGTGCCGGGGCTGCGCACGCTGGCCGGCGAGATCTCATACCGGCTCGGTTGCGCCGGCAACGCGGCAGCGCCGGGGTGGATCGACTACACGCGCGGGGCGGCCTTTACCTATGTGCCGTTGATCGACGTGGCCGAAGCGGCGGCGGACGGGCGCTCCGCGCGGCTGCGCGAGCAGTTCGATGGCCGGGTGGTGGTGATCGGAAGCGTGCTGCCGTACGTCGACCGCGTCGCCCAACCGGTGTCGCTGCTGGCCTGGGAATATCCGCGGACGGCGCCGCCCGCCGTCGTGATACACGCGCAGTTGCTGCGCTCGGTGCTCGGCGCCGGGCTGATTCGCGCGGCGCCCGTGTGGCTGGTGGCCGTGCTGGCGCTGGCGCTGGTGGCGATCGGCTGGCTGCCCCGGATCGGATGGCGCTGGGCCGCACTGGGCCTGGCCGCCGCTGGCAGCCTGCTCGTGGCAACGGTGCTGCACGCGCTGGGCTGGCGACTGGGTCTGGCCGCCCCGTGTTCGGCCGGGCTGCTGGCGGCCGCGGTTCGCACGTCGCTGGACGTGACCTCGGCGCGGCGCGAGCGGGCCAGGTTGACCCGGACGTTTGGCGGTTACGTCAGTCCCCAGGTGTTGGAGGCGATCCTGGCCGGGCGCCTCGGAACCGGAACCGGCCGGCGCGAAATGGCCTTCCTGTTCGCCGATCTGAGAGGCTTTACCGCCTGGTCCGAAGCGAGCGCACCCGAACACGTGTTCGAAGTGCTGAACCGGTACTTCGCCGCAGTGACGCCTTACATTCATCGGCACGGCGGAACGATCGACAATTTTCGCGGCGACGGCCTGATGGCGCTGTTCGGCGCGCCCGAGCCGCACATCGACCCGTGCCGCGCTGCGTTCGAGGCGGCGCGCGACATCGTCGAGCACGGCCGCCGGCTGCTGGGGGCGATCCCCGGTTCGGCGCAGGCCGGGCTCGATCTGGCCGTGGGTATTTCCTGGGGAGAGGCGGTGTACGGAGACCTGGGAAGCGGCGAGCGCAAGGACTTCACGGCAATCGGCGATGCGGTCAACGTGGCGGCGCGCCTGCAGGATCTGTCCAAGTCGCTCGGCTATCCGGTGCTGATGACGATGGCCGTTTTCGAGCGGCTGGCTGCGAGCGCGCACGCCGATGCGGTGGCGCGCCCGCTGGGGGAGGTTGCGCTGCGAGGCCATTCGCCCGTTTCGATCGCCGGTTGGCGTCCGCCAGCGTGAATCCGGATGGCCGGCGCTGTCCGAGATTCGACAGGCACCGCCGCAGGCAGCCGCTAATGTTGAGCGCGACGTTGCAAGCTCGAAGGAGGCTCGGCATGGGGGCGCCCGACGCCAGGGTCGCGGCCGCGGTTGTGCTAGCGATGCTCGGTTTGGTCGCCGCGCCTGCGGGTGGCGCGCAGCCGGTGGCAATCGTGACCGAGGTCGACGGGCCGGTGCGGATCGTCGTGCACGGTCGCGCCGCACCATCCGAAGTGGCCGACCCGGTCGAGCGCGATGCGACCATCGTGCTGCCACGCGAGGCGCGCATCGTGCTGGCGTATCCGAAGCCCGGATCGATCTACGAGTTGCGGGGCCCGGGCCGTTTTGTCGCCGGCGCCGATGCCGTCCAGTCCCGCTCCGGCCAGGGCTCGCTCGCGCGGCGCGACCTGCCTGCGTTGCTGCGCGCGCTGCGGATTCGACCCGAGGGCACCACGCTGCAGGGCAGCGCGGCGATGCGCGGCGCCGGCGCGCTGGAGCTTCGAGCCGAGGGGCCCACCGGCAGCCAGCTGGCGCGCGACGCGATCCGCTTGTGCTGGAGGCCGCTCGGGGCGGACTGGAGCTACCGCGTCCGGTTGATCGACGACGACGGCGCGGTTCTGTTCGAAGCACAGACGCGCGATGCGGCCATGCAGCTGCCCTCGACGCTGCCGTTGCAGCCCGAGGGCCTGTATCTTTGGCACCTGCTGGCGCAGGGGCCGGGCGAGCGGACCTTCGAGGCGGCCGGCCAGTTCCGCCGGGTCGATGCCGACACCGAGCAGGCGATGCTGAGCGCCGAGTCCAGCCTGGCAGATGCCGATGCCACCGGGCGTGCGCTGTACCGGATCGCCCGGCAGCAGCGCGGATTGGCGGACCCGCCCGGTTGCGCGAGTGCCGGCGGCGCCGCGCCCGTCAGTGTGCGGAATTGAGCAGGCGCTGGATCACGCGCCACTCGGCCGCGCTGACCGGCGTGATCGACAGCCGGTTGCCTTTCTGCAGCACGCGCATGTGGGCGAGCTCGCGATGCGCGCGCAGATCCATTAACGCCAGCGGTCGGGTCTTGCGCAGCACGCGGATGTCCACCATCACCCAGCGCGGCGCCTCGGCGCGCGAGGCCGGATCGTAATAGTCGCTGTTCGGATCGAACTGCGTCGGGTCCGGGTAAGGCGCGCTCGCCACCTCCGCGATTCCAGCGATGCCCGGCTTCTCGCAGCCCGAATGGCAGAACAGAACGCCATCGCCCACCTTCATGCCGTCGCGCATGAAGTTGCGCGCCTGGTAGTTGCGCACGCCGGTCCACGGCACCGTCGCGCGCGGCGCCGCCAGCGCATCGTCCACCGAGGCCTCGTCCGGCTCGGATTTCATCAGCCAGTAGTTGGTTGCGATGGTCGACCCCTTCGGCGCAGTCAACGCTGACGACTCAAAGAACAAGCGGTGACTTTACATTGGCTGGGGGAGCGCTGAGCTTCACTGCATGGAGCACGAGGGGGCCATCAAGGCCCCCTCGTTCTCTTGCTTGTGTAAAACCCCCGCGCATGCCGCCCGGCCTGTCGTCCTGAACCATCGGCTCAGGGTGGTCGTTGTCCGCGACGTTTAGGTTCAGCAGACGCGTGCCGATCGCACCGCGACGCGAGGCCAACAACCTAGCGCATAGCGCATCGGTTCAAGGAACTAAGAGGCCTTTGCGCGTACACCGCAGGGAGCACAGATTCTAACCCCCCGAAACAGCGCGATGAAGTGAAATTGCCACGTCAAAACAGCTTTTCCTGCGGCGCCAACATTTCGCCAGCCAGGTCATTGAGCTCGCGCAGCCGGCGACGCAAATCCGCGATCGGAACGCCGTCGGCGTTGCGCATGCCGAACAGTTCCTGTGCCAGCTGCAAGGCCACCAGCACCGCGATGCGGTCCGCGCCCAGCACCTTGCCGCTTTCTCGTATCTTCGCCATCTTGCGGTCGATGTACTGGGCGCACGCGAGCAGTTCGTCGCGCTCCTGCGGGCCACAGGCCACGCGGTACTCGCGCCCCATTATGGTGACGGTCAACTGCTCGACCGACACCGCAACCATCCTCGGTCAGCGCGCCCGGGCCGCGTTCGATCCATGCTCAGTGCCCGTTGCCCCTGAGCTCGGCCGGCAGTTCCTCGATCAGCGTGTCCAGCCGGCGG
>DASZFP010000085.1:0-10085 GCA_035939615.1 Burkholderiaceae bacterium
CCCCCCCCCCCCCCCCCGTCCCCATCCTCCCGCTTTTCGGTGCCGAAGCTGCCGCCGCCGGCAGGCGACACCGCTCCTCGAAGCTGTGGTTCATGGAAAGGGGCCGGGCGCGCCCTGCGTAGCCGGGCCACGCCCGGCGAAGCAGGGGGTGAGGGTGTACAACAAACGGACCATTTTTCCCCCAGAATACCGGCCCCGGGCCGCCGGTTCGATCCGGCGCTAGGCGCTGCGGACAAAGGAGGCGAAAATGACTGGGAGAAGGCAATTCCTGATGGAAACGGGAGCACTCGGTATCGGACTGGCGGCGGGCGCCGGGCTGCCGGCCATCGCTGAAACGCCGGCGTCGGGCGCGGCCCATCGCGGCGCTGCCGCGCTGCCGCCGATCACGCTGCTGTCGATCCTGCACGCGGGCGGCGCCGAGACGCTCGGGGTGAAATTCGACGACGGCGTGTTCGACGTCGCCCTGGCCTCGGGCCTGCTGGCGCACCCGGCGCCGTTGACGCTGGAGCAGCTGCTGCGGGAAGGCAGCTGGGCCCAGGTCGACGCGCTGGTGGCAGCCACCCGCTCGGCCAACGTGACGCAGGCGCTGTTGCCCGAGTCCTCGATCACTTACGGACGGCTCTTCGCGAACCCGGGCAAGATCGTCTGCGTCGGCCTGAACTATCGCCGGCACGCGCAGGAGATCGGCATGCCGATCCCGAAGGCGCCGGTGCTGTTCAACAAGTTCAACAACAGCCTGACGGCGCACAACAGTACGATCCGGCTGCCGCCCCGCGAGATCTCCTACAAGTTCGATTACGAGACCGAGCTGCTGGTGGTGATGGGACGGCACGCGCGCAACGTCAGCGAGGCCGACGCGCTCGATTGCGTGGCGGGCTATTGCACCTCGAACGATTTTTCAGCACGCGACCTGCAGCTGGAGCTGGGTGGCCAGTGGATGATCGGCAAGACGCTCGATGCGTTCGCGCCGATCGGACCGTACTTCGTTTCGGCGGCCCGCGTTGGCGACCCGAACAAGCTCAAGCTTGAGACGCACGTGAACGGCGAGGTGCGCCAGTCGTCCAACACCAGCGACTTCATCTTCAACGTGCAGCAGGTGATCGCGTACGTCTCGCGCCACTTCGCGCTCGAGCCCGGCGACATCGTCTTTACCGGCACGCCCGAAGGCGTGATTCAGGGCATGCCGCCCGACCGGCGCGTCTGGCTGAAGGCCGGCGATCAGGTGGCCTGCACGATCGAAAAGCTCGGAACGCTCAAATTCACGCTGGCATAGCCGCCAGCCGTCGGCGCTGCAGGAGGTTGCTCTCCCTCTCCCGCGAGTTACTTCGAGTGAGACGGATCGGCCGACGCCGAAGCCGCCACGGTCTGTTCGGTGGTCTTCTGGTTCGAGTCCAGATAGTGTGCCGCAGCGACGATCAGGCCGACCGACCCCAGCATCAACCCGAATGTCAGCAGCGGACCCATCACGGGGCTGCGTCGTTTTGCTTTCATTTATTGCTCCGAAGTTGAAGACGTTTAATCAAATATTTGCGCGGGCGGCGCACCGGCACCGACCCATGAATTCTTCGACTTCATTCTTCCGCAACGCAGCGGACCCGACAAGCGATCTGGGTCAAAACCATCCGTAAAGATGATCCCTTTTTTGATGAGGTTTTGGTACGTACGGACGAGGCAGGTTCGAACCTTAGCCCTTTGGGGTCATGACGCACCGCCCAATCGCATGACTGCACGGTGAGCGTGCGCCTTTCTCCCCGTTTTTTTCAGCACCGTTTCATCAGCGTTTCATTCGGACCGTCAGGCGCGTCCGTGCATCCAGCGACGCAGCAGCGGCGCCACGGCCAGCAGCAGCACGCCGGGGCCGATGGAACTGCCGATCAGAAACTGGTACAGCGGAATTTTCGACTCGACCAGCAGGTTCTCCAGCGTGCCCGCCAGATAGTTGCCTGCGCTGAACGAGCAGAACCACACGCCCATCATCAGCCCGACCATCCGCGCGGGCGACACCCGGGTCACCATCGACAGGCCGACCGGCGATATGCACAGCTCACCGATCGTATGCAGCACGTAGACGACGGTCAGCCACAGCGGACCGATCTGGCCGAGGCGGTCCGCGCGGTCCTGTGCGATCGCCAGTACGACGAAGCCCAGGCCCAGGATGATCATCCCGATCGCCATCTTGGACGGCGTCGACAGCGCGCGCGGCGAGCGATCGATCCGCGTCCAGAACGCCGAGATGACGGGCCCGAACGCCACGATGGCGACCGGATTGATCGACTGGAAGAACGACGCCGGGATCTCCCAGCCGAACACCACGCGGTCGGTCAACTTGTCGGCGAACAGATTCATCGTGCCGCCGGCCTGCTCGAACCCCATCCAGAAAAAGACGTTGAAAAGACCCAGCACGATGATCGACAACACCCGCTCGAAGTCGTTTCTGCCGCCCGATCGTTGCGCCGACCACAGGATCCAGGCCAGTGCGGCGAACGGCAGCGCGGTCTTGATCTGCCACGGCACGACCGCCCACAGCGAGCCGGCCGCACCGATCGTCGCCAGCGCCGCATACACGAACGGGATCGCCGCCAGGCTCAGCAGCGCCACTTGCAGCCAGTCTCTCGGCAGCAGGCGGGTGCCGTCCCGCCCGGGCGGCAGTCCCGACGTGCCGAACCGCTCCTGGCCGACCACGAACTGCGCCAGCCCAAGCATCATCCCGACGGCGGCGGAGGCGAAACCGAGGTGCCAGCCGACGCGTTCGCCCAGATAGCCGGCGACGAACGGCGCAATACCCGCGCCGACGTTAATGCCCATGTAGAAGTAGGTGAAACCGGCATCGCGGCGGGGATCCTTTTCCCCATACTGCTGGCCCAGCAGGGACGTGATGTTCGGCTTGAAGAAGCCGTTACCGACGACCAGAAGCCCCAACGCCGGGTGCAGCAGTGCCGGCACCGCCATCGCCGCGTGCCCGAACACCATCACGGCGCCGCCGATCAGGATCGCTTTGCGAAAACCGAGCAACCGGTCGGCCAGGTATCCGCCCACGATCGGCGAGAGGAAGACCAGACCGGTGTACACCGCGTAGACTTCGAGCGCGTCGCTGCGCGAATAGCCGACGGCCTTTACCAGGTAAAGGACCAGCAGGGCGCGCATCCCGTAGTAGCTGAAGCGCTCCCACATTTCGCTGCGGAACAGTGTCCACAGCGCGCGCGGCTGGCGCAGATCGGCGCTCGACGCTGCGCCCGGTTCGGCAATCGCGGTGGAGACCATCGGGAGCGGATCTGGTGCGGCCGGCCCGGAACCGGCGCGGCACGTACAGTAGCCCGGATCGACGACGCGGTGAAGGTCATCACGAAACGGGAGCGAAAGGAGGGATCGCAATGCACAAGTGGCTGACTCTGGTTGCGCTGATGTGGACCGTGGGTGTACCGCTTCGGGCCGCCGATGAACCGGCCGCTCCGCCCAATGCATCAAACCCGGTCGCCGAGCTCAGCGCGCTGCCCTACCGGCTGCCGCGGTTCGACGCGATCAAGGACTCGGATTTCGAACCTGCCTTCGAGGCGGGCATGGCAGAGCAGCGCGCGCAGGTCGATGCGATCGCGCGCGATCCGCAGCCGCCGGACTTCGAGAACACGCTCGTGGCACTGGAGCGGTCGGGCGGCATGCTCGATCGGGTCTCGAAAGTGTTCTTCAACCTGGACGCCTCCAACACCGATCCGCAGATCCAGGCCGTCCGGCAGAAGATGGCGCCGAAGCTGGCGGCGCACCGGGACGCGATTTTCCTGAATCCGGACCTGTTCGCCCGGGTCGAGGCGGTGTGGCGCGGGCGCGCCGACCTGGGCCTGGATCCGGAGTCGCTCCAGCTGGCGCAGCGCTATCAGACGCTGTTCGTGCGCGCCGGTGCCCGCCTGGCCGCGCCGGATCAGGCCCGATTGCGCCAGATCAATGAGCGCATCGCCGAGCTCACCACCCGCTTCCAGCAGAACGTGCGCAAAGCGACCAACGACGGCGCGGTCGTGGTCGATGAAGCCTCGGCCCTGGAGGGCCTATCGGCCGAGCAGATCGGCGCGGCCGCGCAGGCAGCGCGCGCACGCGGACTCGAGCACCAATGGGCCATTGCTCTGCAAAACACGACGATTCAGCCGGTGCTGGCGCAGCTGAAGAATCGCGCGTTGCGCGAGCGCATCTACCGGGCTTCGATCGGGCGCGCCGGTGGCGGCGATGCGGACAACACCGGCGTGATCGCCGAACTGGTGAAGCTGCGCGCGGAGCGCGCGCGCCTGCTCGGCTACCCGGATCACGCGTCCTACGTGCTGGCCGATGAGGCCGCCGGCACGTCGACGGCGGTCAACCGGATGCTGGGCGAACTGGCACCGGCCGCGGTCGGCAAGGTCCGGCGCGACGCGGGCGAGCTGCAGGCCTTGATCGACGCCCAGGCGCGCGCAGCCCGCGCACCCGGCTTCCAGCTGCAGCCCTGGGACTGGGCCTATTACGTGGAACAGGCGCGCAAGGCACGCTTCGATCTGAGCGACTCGGACGTGAAGCCGTATTTCGAGATGAACCGCGTGCTGCGGGACGGCGTTTTCTATGCGGCCCACGAGCTGTACGGGCTGACGTTCAAGGCGCGCGACGACCTGCCGCGCTATCACCCGGATGTACGCATCTACGAGGTCTTCGACGCCGATGGAAGCCGGCTTGCGCTGTTGCTGACGGATTTTTACGCGCGCGAATCCAAGCAGGGCGGCGCCTGGATGAACGAGTTCGTCGGCCAGTCGCGCCTGGAACGCACCCAGGCCGTCGTGATCATCAACCTGAATGTGGCCAAGCCCGCCGAGGGCCAACCCGCGCTGCTGACGTTCGATGAGGCGACCGGGATGTTCCACGAGTTCGGCCACGCGCTGCATGGGATGCTGTCCAGCGTGAACTATCCGCTGCTGCACGGAACGGCGACGCCGCGGGATTTCGTCGAGTACCCGTCTCAATTCAACGAGATGTGGGCGCGCGAGCCGGCCGTGCTGGCGCACTATGCGCGTCACTTCAAGACCGGCCAGCCCATGCCGCCGGACCTCCTGGACAAGGTCCTGGCGGCCCAGAAGTTCGACCAGGGCTACGCCACGACCGAATACCTGGCCGCCGCGATGCTGGACCAGTCCTGGCACCAGATCGGCCCGGAACGAGCACCGCCGCCATCGCAGGTGATGGCGTTCGAAAAGGCGGCACTGGGACGGGCGGGTGTCGACCTCTCGGCGGTGCCGCCGCGCTACCACTCCCCGTATTTCACGCATATTTTTGCCGGCGGTTACTCCGCCGGGTACTACGCCTACCTGTGGAGCGAGGTGCTGGCGCGCGACACCGAACAGTGGTTTCACCGTCATGGCGGGCTGAACCGGGCCAACGGCGACTTTTTCCGCGCCAAGGTGCTGTCGCGCGGCCGCAGCGAGGAGCCCAAACCGCTGTTCGAGGCGTTCTACGGAGGTCCGGCCGAAATAGGCCCCTTGCTGCAGCACCGCGGACTGGCTCCGACGCTGCATAATGCGGGCCCGCATGGATGATCAGGATGGGTGCCCGCGAAAATGCCAAACGATCTTTCAGACGCGCAGTTTGCGCGGGCCCGCTGTGCGTTGTCGCTGGCGCAGGTCAAGGAGGCGGTAGCGCGCTTCGGTGACGGCCGGCCGGCACTGGTGCTCGACCTGGCCCGGGTGCGCGAGAACGCGCGCCGCTTCGCACGGGCGATGCCCTCGGTGCGCCCGTACTACGCGGTCAAGGCCAATCCGGATCGGGGCGTGCTGCTCGCCTTGGCGCAGGAAGGCGCCGGCTTCGAGATCGCGTCGCCCTCCGAGCTCGACCTGGTGCGGTCGATCGGCGTGCCGGCGGCCGACATCTTCTACAGCAATCCGGTGCGCTCCCCCGAGGCGATCGAGTACGCGGCGCGCCGTGGCGTCCAGTGGTACGTGTTCGATTGCGTGCAGGAGCTCGCCAAGTTCGCCCGGCTGAAGCCGGACGCGCGGCTGTACCTGCGGATCGAGACCAGCAACGAGGGCTCGGACTGGCCGCTCACGGGCAAGTTCGGGGCGGCCCCTTCCGACATCGACCCGATTATCGAGGAAGCCACGCGCCTGAAACTGGACATCGCCGGGGTGACCTTTCACGTCGGCAGTCAATGCCGCAACCCGGAAAACTGGCGCATCGCGATCCGCTCGGCCCACGCCGTGTTCGAGCGCCTCGCCGCCGCCGGCCTGCGGCCGCGGCTGCTGGACCTGGGCGGCGGCTTTCCGGTCCAGCTGACCGAGCCGACGCCGGCGATCGAGCCGATCGGAGCACTGATCCTGCCGGAGCTGGCCCGCTTCGATCCGGACGTTCAGGTGATCGCCGAACCGGGCCGGTTCATGGTGGCCGACGCCGGCTGCTTCGTCGCGCGCGTGATCGGCACCGCCATGCGCAACGGCCAGCGCTGGATGCACTGGGACGCCGGCGTATTCGGGGGCCTGTTCGAGACCACCGACGGACTGCGCTACAACCTGCACGCCGATCGCGACGGAACCGAGGTGGCCTGGAACGTGGCGGGTCCCACCTGCGACTCGGTCGACGTGTGCCTGCGCGGCCAGATGCTGCCGGACGATGTGGTCGAAGGCGACCTGATCTACGTGCTCAATGCCGGCGCCTACACGACCGCTTACGCCAGCCAGTTCAACGGATTTCCGCCGCCCCAGGTGATCGTGATCGACAGCGCCGAAGACTGAGAGCTGTCGAACCGCGTCTTTGGCAATCCTCCGCGCAGGGTGAATCGACGATCGAATCGTCGCTTATCCCTGTCGCCATCAATCTTTTTCAATTTGTATCAACGCTCCCTCGAAGGGATTAACGGAGGAACGGGAAAGCGCGCATTGTTCGCACCGGTGGGTTGGACGATAGTTTTTTTTCGTATCACCGGAAGGGACAACTGCGATGAACAGCAAAGTCTTGATTGCGGCCGCATCGATCGGGCTGGCGGCTGCCACGATCCTGGCCGCGTGCGGCGGCGGCTCCTCGGGCGGCATGTCGAGTTCATCGAGCATGGCGCATGCCAGCGGAACCATCACCGGCTTCGGCAGCGTGTTCGTGAACGGGCACGAGTTCGCCACCGACATGCACACTCAGGTTCTGGATGGCGACAACGACGATGCCGCCTCCTCGACCTCGAGCCTGACCGTCGGCATGACGGTCGACGTGGATGCGTCCAGCGGCTCGGCCACGATGCTGCGCTTCACCAGCGCGGTGCGGGGCGAGGTCGACGCCGTCAACCAGATGAATGGCACGCTGACCGTGCTCGGCCAGACCGTGCAGACCACCGGCGGCACCTCGTTCGCCGGCAACATGGGTAACAGCTCGTCGGGGACCGCCGTCGCCAAGCTCAGCGACATCCAGGCCGGCGACTACGTGGTCGTGTTCGGTTACCTGGAGTGCCCGACCAGCTGCAGTTCCGGCGCGACCACCGTCCTCGCCACCCTGGTCAACGAGCCCGCATCGAAGGGCATGTATCGGGTGCAGGGCTATGTGACCAACTACAGCTCCAGCGCCAACAGCTTCACGATCAACGGGCTGACAGTCGACATCGCCGCCACCGGCGCCTCGCCCACCATGTGCAACACGATGAACTGCGCTTTCGCCAACGGCAATTTCGTGTCCGTGCGCTCGACATCGGCCCCGAGCGGGTCGTTCACCGCCAACTCGCTGACCCTGACGGCCAGCAACATCAAGCTGCGCTCGGAGGCGCCCACGTTTGCGGTGGGCAGCACCGTCACGATCGAAGGCCCGCTGACCCAGCTCAGCGGCAACACGTTCGTGGTGCGCGGGGTCATGGTCGATTTCTCGAGCATCGCCTCCAGCGTGACTGGTCTGGCGAACAACCAGATCGTCGAAGTGACCGGCTCGATCTCCTCGAGCAACACGCTGATGGCCACCTCGATAGAGGTCGAGCGTGCTGCGACGTTCATGATGATGGGTTCGCTCGACTCGGTATCGACCACTGGCTTTTCGGTCCTGGGCCAGGCCTTCAGCGTCAACACCAACACGCGCTTCGCCGACTGGGCCATGGACGATCGGCCGTTCAACTCGACCAATTTCTCCACCGTGCTGATGGCCGGCAACCAGGTGATCGTCAGCGGCTACACCTCCGCCGGCGGCAACGTGGCCACGCGGGTGGAGCGAATCCCGACGCCGAGCTCGCCGCAGGCGGCGGTGGAGGGCGTGGTCAGCTCCGATAACGCTCCGACCGACACCATGATGACGGTGGCTGGCATTACAGTGACGCTCACCCCGTCGACGAAGCTGTTCTACTCGGGCGCTGGTACGACGCCGACCCTGACCGGATTTTTCGCGGCGATTACGCCGAATAGAACCGTGGCGGCGGCGTTTGGAACGCCCGCAATGACATCGGGCACCATCACGGCAGCCGACGCGGCTGCTCTGAATCCGGACAGTCACTGGGAGGACTGACATTGACTGGGGGAGCACGAGGGGGCTGTCGAGCCCCCTCGTTCCCCTCCTCCTGCCTTTTCCGGCCGAAGGCCGGAAAAGGCCTCCGCTACCGGTACCCCCCATCCGGCATCAGCACCTGTCCGACCAGGTAGGGCATCGTCAGCAGGTGAGCCACGCACCGGCCCATTTCCTGCGCGGTGCCCCAACGGCCCATCCAGATCTTCGCGTTCTCGCCGGCCCGCACGTCGTCCGGCAGCGTGTCGTTCATCGCCGTCTCGATCCAGCCCGGCGCCAGCGCGTTCACGCAGATCCGCAACGAAGCGAGCTCTTGGGCGGCGTTGCGCATCAGCAGATTGGCTCCGGCCTTGGACGCGTCGTAGTGCGCCGACACCGGGCTGTAGGCATTGACGCCGTTGGATGACGTCACCAGCACGATCTTGCCTTTCCACTCATCGACCACGGGGTTCTGGCTCAGCAGACGGGCCGCGTACTTCAGCACGAGAAAGGTCCCGGTCAGATTCGTGTTCAGCACCGTGTCCCACTCTTTCTGGGTCTGCTCGAAGAACTCGGTGTTGGGCGAAACAGCGGCGCTGTGGACCACGTAGCGGATGTTGCCGGCGCTGCGTTCGGCCCCGGAGAAAAACTCGGCGACCGATTCCTCCCGCCCCACTTCGCAGGAAAGCGACTGCGCCTGGGCGCCGGGTGCGGCCGCGCGCAAGCGGTCCAGCGCCGAGCGGGTCTTGTCCGGATTGCGGCTGGCCGAGATAACGACCGAGCCGCCGGCCCGCACAATCGTTTCGGCAATGGCCAGCCCGATACCGCTGGCGCCGCCGGTGACGACCGTGGTCGTTCCGGAGAAGTCGAACTGGGCTTGCGTCATGGCAGCTCCTCGGACCAGAGGCATTCGGTTCGATTCCCGTCATTGCGGATCGGCGCCATGATAGGCGAGTGCGCGGCGACGGCCCGGCCCCGGCGGACTCGGGGCGGGGCCCGAAGCTGTTAGATTGCGCCCGGTTCGTAACAAAGAGGACGCAGACGCCATGCGACACGCCGGAGCGTGTGCTGCGAGACGACCGGCCGCGCGCGCTGGGTGGGGGCGCTGGCTGTTCGGACTCGTGATTGGCACGTTCGCGGCCGCCAGCCCGGCGCAGTGGCAATCGGCCCTGCAGGCCTGCATTGCGGGCGCGCCGTCGCCTCAGCAGCGAATCGGCGCCTGCACCGATGCGCTGAAGTCGGAACGGCTGTCGCCGCGCGAGCGGGCGGCTGCCCTGGCCAATCGCGGTGTGGCCTGGAAGGAAGCCGGCCAGATCGCCCGGGCGATCGAAGATTACGACCGTGCGATTGCGGCCGATCCGCGCTTTGCGAACGCGTACAGCAACCGGGGCGCGGCGCTGGGCTCCGAGGGCGATCTGGACGGCGCGATGCGCGATTTCGACCGGGCCATCGAGCTGGACCCGGCGCTGGCGCTGGCGTACGAAAATCGCGGCGTCGCCTTCAAGGGGCGCGGCGACCTGGACGCTGCGATCAAGGACCTGGGCGAAGCCATCCGGCTCGGGCCCGACGAGCGAAGCTACGTCGAGAGGGCCGGGGCCTGGCGGGCCAAGGGGGACCTCCCCAAGGCGGTCGCCGACCTGGGC
>DASZFP010000086.1:0-58442 GCA_035939615.1 Burkholderiaceae bacterium
GTGGGGCCGCCGGAGCCCGCGCGGCCCGCGCCCCGGGCGAAGCAGGCTCGATCCGGATCAGTTCGGAGCCCACCGCCAGTACCTGACCGACTTCGCCGCCCAATTCCACCACCTGTCCGGCCACCGGCGAAGGAATCTCCACCGTGGCCTTGTCGGTCATCACATCCGCCAGGGCCTGGTCCTCGGCGATCGTGTCGCCGAGCTTCACGTGCCAGGCCACCAGCTCGACCTGTGCGATGCCTTCGCCAATATCCGGCACCTTGACCACGTGCACACTCATTGTCACGCCTCCATCGCGCGCCGGAACGCCGCTGCCACGCGCACCGGCCCCGGAAAATACGCCCATTCCAGCCCGTGCGGATACGGCGTGTCGAAGCCGGTGACGCGCTCGATCGGCGCTTCCAGGTGGTAGAAGCAGTGCTCCTGCACCAGCGCCGCCAGTTCCGCGCCGTAGCCGCTGGTACGGGTGGCCTCGTGCACGATCACGCAGCGCCCGGTCTTGCGCACCGACTCGACCACGGTCGGCAGATCCAGCGGCCACAGCGTGCGCAGATCGATGATCTCCGCATCGATGCCGCTTTCCTGCGCAGCGGCCTCGCTCACGTACACCATCGTGCCGTAGGCCAGCACCGTGAGCTCGGTGCCGGGGCGGAACACCGCGGCCGACTGCAGCGGCACCGCGTAGTGGCCCTGCGGCACCTCGCTGGAAGGGCGCTGCGACCAGGGCACCACGGGCCGGTCGTGGTGGCCGTCGAACGGTCCGTTGTACAACCGCTTGGGCTCCAGGAAGATCACCGGGTCGTCGCTCTCGATCGACGAGATCAGCAGGCCCTTGGCATCGTACGGGTTGCTCGGTATCACGGTGACCAGCCCGCACACGTGCGTGAACAGCACCTCCGGGCTCTGGCTGTGCGTCTGGCCGCCGTAGATGCCGCCGCCGCAGGGCATCCGGATCGTCAGCGGCGCGCTGAAGTCGCCCGCGGAGCGGTAGCGCAGCCGGGCCGCTTCGGACACGATCTGGTCGTAGGCCGGATAGAAGTAGTCGGCGAACTGGACCTCGACCACGGGTCTCAATCCGTACGCCGCCATCCCGATGGCCGATCCGACGATGCCGCCTTCAGAAATGGGCGCATCGAACACGCGGGTGCGTCCGTACTTGGCCTGCAGGCCCTCGGTGCAGCGGAACACGCCTCCGAAGTAGCCCACGTCCTGGCCGTAGATCACGACGTTGTCGTCGCGCTCCAGCATCACGTCCATGGCCGAGCGCAGCGCCTGGATCATGGTCATCGTGGCCATCGTTACCCTCCCGCCTGCCTCATTTGATCGCGCAGATGCGGGGGCATCTCCCGGTAGACATCGTCGAACATCGTCGCCAGCGGAGGAACGTGGCCGTCCAGCAGCGTGCCGTAGCGCTCGGCCTGTTTGAGCGCCTCGGCCACCTGCGCCTCGAACTGCGCCCGCGCGGCCTCGTGCTCGGCTTCGGACCAGGCGCCGATCCGGATCAGGTGTTGCTTCAGTCGCGCGACCGGATCGCCCAGCGGAAAATGCTGCCAGTCGTCGGCCGGCCGGTAGCGCGACGGATCGTCGGACGTCGAGTGGGCGCCGGCCCGGTAGGTGATCCACTCGATCAGGGTCGGCCCCAGGTTGGCGCGCGCCCGCTCGGCGGCCCAGCGCGACGCCGAGTACACGGCCAGGAAGTCGTTGCCGTCGACCCGCAGCGAGGCGATGCCGCAGCCCACGCCGCGCGCCGCGAACGTGGAGGCCTCGCCGCCGGCGATCGCCTGGAAGGTCGAAATGGCCCACTGGTTGTTGACCACGTTCAGGATCACCGGCGCGCGGTACACGTGGGCGAAGGTGAGCGCGTTGTGAAAGTCGGCCTCGGCGGTGGACCCGTCGCCGATCCAGCCCGACGCGATCCGGGTGTCCCCGCGGATGGCCGAGGCCATGGCCCAGCCCACGGCCTGGATGAACTGGGTGGCTACGTTGCCCGATATCGAGAAGAAACCGGCGCGCTTGTACGAATACATCACCGGCAGCTGGCGCCCCTTGAGCGGATCGCGCTCGTTGGACATCAGCTGGCAGATCATCTCGACCATCGGCACGTCATCGCGCGCCAGCAGCAGTCCCTGCTGGCGATAGGTCGGAAAGCACATGTCGCCCTCGCGCAGCGCCATCGAGTGCGCCACCGCGATCGCCTCCTCGCCCAGGCACTGCATGTAAAACGAGATCTTCTTCTGCCGCTGCGCGATCAACATGCGCGCGTCGAACGCCCTCGTCCTGAGCATCGCGCGCAGGCCCTCGCGCAGGCGGTCGGCGTCGACCTGCGGCGTCCACGGGCCCACCGCACGGCCTTCGTCGTCCAGCACGCGCACCAGCGCGTACGCCAGGTCGGCGGTGTCGATCGGCGAGGCGTCGACCGCCGGACGCCGCACTGCGCCGGCGGGCGAAGCGCGCAGGTACGAGAAATCGGTCGCCTGGCCGGGCCGGCCGCTCGGCTCAGGGACATTCAGCCGCAGCGGCCCCTCGTTCATCGGCGCACCCCGAGCCTGAGCAGCAGGCGGGCCAGCTGCGCCTCGGCGCTGGAGCGGATCGTGCGCAGCGTGCGGTCGCGCACGCGCACCAGCGGCGTCACGTCGAACGCCTCGAACTCCGGATACACCGAGACGCGGTCACCGTCCCGCAGCAGCCGGTCGAAGCCGACCGATTCGCCGTTGACCAGCACCAGTTCGACCTCGGTGTGCGGAACGCCGAGCGCATCGATCATCTGCTTGACGCTGGCCGCGTGCACGAGTCGGCAGGCAAACTCGCGGCCGCGGCGCTCGGGTGGGAGAAAGTCGTTCAACTCCTGGTAGAACCGAAACCTCGTCGTTGCCATTGCTTCACCGATCCGGGGCGCGCGGTTGCAAGAGCGCGCAGTTTGCTCCCGCTGCGGTCCCGGCGCCAGACACGAAGCAGCACAGCCCGTGCAATCGACGCCGGAGGGCCGACGCGAACCGCGGCGTCGCCGCCAGCAGCCCCGAGCTGTGACCCCGAGCCGCGCAGGTCTTCGTGTCACCCGGCCTCGCCGATCGGGCGTTATCGTGTGGGCGTAGCATCAACCGTCGATGTTGCTTAAGACGACATGAGTGAACTGGACTTCGCTGCACTGCGGCGACAGATGGTCGCGCAGATCGCCGCACAGACGATCTTCCTGACCGCGCGCCTGGGCAAGGCGTCGCTGGACCGGCGCGTGCTGGATGTGCTCGGGCAGGTTCCGCGTCACGAATTCGTCCGCATGGAGCTGCAGCCGCTGGCGTACGCCGATATGCCGCTGCCGAGCGGGTATGACAAGACGATTTCGCAGCCGTTCATCGTCGCCCTGATGACCGATCTGCTGAACCTGCAGTCGACCGACAACGTGCTGGAGATCGGCACCGGCCTGGGCTACCAGGCCGCCATCCTGGCCGAGCTGGCCCAGAGCGTCTACAGCATCGAACTCATCGAGGAGCTCGGACTGGACGCGCGCCAGCGGCTGGCCCGCCAGGGATACGCCAACGTCGAAGTGCGGATCGGCGATGGCCGCGCCGGCTGGGCCGAGCACGCGCCGTTCGACAAGATCATCGTCACCGCCGCACCCGACCTGGTGCCGGCCACGCTGCTGTATCAGCTCAAGGCCGGCGGCAAGATGGTGATCCCGGCCGGGCTGCCCGACGCCCAGCAGCTGCTGCTGGTCGACAAGGCCGACAACGGCATGACCTCCACCAAGGAGATCCTGCCGGTGCGCTTCTCCCTGCTGGAAGACACCCAGGAGGGCTGAGAAGCCGCTTCAATGGGCGCCCGAGGCGCTCACGTACATCGCGTGCTCGTCGTACGCAACGTACACGTGCAGCCTCTGCAGGATGTTCATTCCGACGATCAGGTCGACCTGCTCCAGGTCGATGCGGCTGATCGGATCGTACTGGGTCTTGTCCCGGTGATTGCGGTCAAACGCACGCTGGTTCAGGTCCGGGTAGGCATGGATCACCGGGTGCTTCACCTCGACGCCCTCGAATGAAAGCGACAGGAATGGGTGGCTGAACACGGGGTAGCCGGCCGCCGCCGCCGCCTCGGGATCGCGCGGTCCGGCTCCAGGATCGTCCAGCCCGAACAGTCGGCGGGCGCTCGACTCGCTCAGAAAGGTATCGCTGGCGCCGGTGTCAACGATCGCCCAGACCCGCTTGCCGTCGAGCGTCATCGGAACGGACAGGTGCCAACCGTCGGAGAGCCTGAACGGCACGATCGTGTAGTCCTGGGTCCAGTACACCACCCGGCCTTTGCAGTGCTTGGGCGAGAACAGATTCAAGGTGTGATTGGCGAAGTCGAAATCCAGGTCGAAGTTCATCAGCAGGCCGGCTCCGAGCAACCCGTCCTGGTCGTCTGGCAACGTGCCAGTGGGCATCAGCATCAGGTTCACGTTGGATGCGGTGTGGACACCCAGCTGAAGCTTTGCCACGGTCACGGCCCGATCGATCAGCTGTCCACCCACGTACCGTTCACCGCCAGGGATCGCCCACGGCGTCAAGCCCAGCAGCTCGGCGGTCGGTCGCGCAATGGCGGAGCTGCGAGACCCGGTATCGACCAGAAACCGTCGCTCGGCTCCATTGAGCTTGACGGTCAGAACGGGCGAGCCGCTGCGGCTCGGTTCGATCGGAATCGAAGCCAGCTTCTGCAGCATGCAGTCGTCGGCAAAGGCGGTCAGGGTTGCGCAAAAGGCCGGCACGGCGAGCGCATGCGCCAGCGCGCTGCGGATTCGGGCAGGTCGACGCGGCAAGGCACCCCTCCCGGAGCGCCGATCCCCGGCGCGCGGGTCTGCGGCTAGGGCGTGCTCCAGCTCGAATCCGGATCGTACTCGGTGATCTGGCGCGCGAGTTGTTCGGTGTCCGGGCCGAGGTTTTTCTCGAACACGATGCCGTCCTGGTTGACGATGAACGTCATGATGCCGGAGTCGCCCCATCGGGCCGGGTACGCCACCAGGGCAAAGCCGCCCGTCATGTGGCCTTTGACCACGTAGTCCTTGGCGCCGCCCGACGCGTGCGCGCCCTGCCGGGTCAGGATCCGGTAGAGGTAGCCGTGATACGGCGAGTGGTACAGCGTGGGCTCCTCGCTCTCGTAGCCTTCGGCCTGGGCGCTGGCGATCAGCGGTCCCAGCGGACTTTGCGCCTCGGGCCCCTTCGCTTCCCAGTACAGCCCGTCGTGCTGGCCGGACCTGCTGTGGAATCGGCGCGCGTAGTCGTGCGGAGCGCTGCCGGGCCGCTGCTCGCTCGCATACTCGCGCTGCGCCGCCACGTACTGCCGGCACACCTGGATCACGTTCAACTCGTTGCGCCCCACGCGCCGGTCGATGATCTTCTGCGCGCTGGCCACGGTGTCGAAGTGCCAGCGGTCGGCCTGCCGGACGATCGGAATCGGCAGCGACCAATGCTCGGCCCCCACGACCAGCGTTGCGGTGGAATCGCCGTCGACGTCGACCCGGTGCGCCGTGTCGTAGGCCTTCAGGAATTGCGTGCGGCCCTCCCGGTCGGCGATCTTGTCTCCGGAGTGGACCAGCTTTTCTCCTTCGGGTCCCAGAATGCGGACGGTCTCTTTCTGGTCGCTGCTGCGCACCGCGGCAACCAGCGCGTCGACCGCCTGCTGGGCCGTGGCGAAATCCCGCTGCGCCTTCTCGCCGGCAACCGCTGAGCCGGCGGCAGCCAGGCTGACCCATGCCGCGGCGATGACCAGGCCGGCCAGCCGTACGGGTTTGCGGTGGCGTCGCACGTGCACGGGCGGCGGCCTCACCGGTGACCCCGCGGGGCCGCAGCGGGCGGCGCGGGAGGCGGACCGGCGCGGCTGGTAAAGCCGCGTTGCTCCTGCACTTGCACCTGTTCGCCCCGGCCGAACGACTCCATCACCGGGGACACGGGCCGCTCGACCGGCATCGGACGCGGCGCAGCCTGCGGCCTTGGGGCGGGCGGCGGCGCTCGCCGCGGCTCGGGCGGCGGCGCGGGACGCTCGGCGACCGGCGCGCGCGCCATGGGCGGCGGCGCAGCCGGCCGCGCCGCCTCGCCCACGAACGCGGACGGCTGCCGCGGCGGCGCTGCGGCCGGCTGCGCGGGCTGGCGCGACGTGTTGTAGCCGCGGTAGTTGCTCTGGGCCGTGTGCGTTTGAGCCACGCCCTCGAAGCGGGAGCGCGTCGCCGGGTCGCGGTACGGCACACCACCCCGGTGCGTCGGATCGTGCCGCCACGCCACGGGCCCGCGCCCATCGCGCCCATCGCGCCCATCGTGACCATCGTGACCATCGTGATCGTGCCCACCCCGGAAGCCGGGGCCCACGCCGCGGTCGATATCGATCCGATGATGGCGCCAGTCCCAGTGATCCCAGCCCCAGAAACCGACCAGGATCGGAAAGGCGATGAACGTGCCCATCGCGTAACCCGGCGCGTAAAACTCGTCGGGCGGATAGTCCGGATAGGGCCAGTCGCCGTACGCGGCCTGTGGGTTGTAGACGGGCACATATTCAATGTTCGGGTCGCTGGAGGCGATCTGGATGCCCTGGTCGCCGGCGTTGATCGTCTCCTGCGGCGTGCTGGAAAGCGATCCGGCGGACTGCGCACGGGCGCGCAACCGCTGCACGCTGTCCATCACGTCGGATTGCTGGGCCAGGAACGCATCCCCGACCGCCTCGGTCCAGTCAAGCCCATTGTCCATCCAGTTCAGGATCTGCGGATAGGCGACCAGCGATTTGACGCTGGCATCCCACGGCATCGCTTGCAGCGCCTGCGCCAGGTCATTGTCGCGCAACCCGGCATTGGACGGGTTCTGCAGCCAGCGGTCGGCCTGGACGATCTCCAGCGGGTAGGTTGCTGCCATCAGGATCTGGCCCAGCAGATCGTCCGGATACAGCGCAATCGGCGCCAGCATCTGATCGAGTTGCGGCGCCGAGTAGATCGGGGCGACGGGGGCCGGAGCACCGGGTGCGGTCTGCGCTCCGGCCGGCAGCACCAGTGCGGCGCTGGCGGCGAGCAGCATGGCGCGCGACAGGACCTGCCGCCAGGTGGACATCCGCCGGCTGATCGAGGTTCGCCCGGGAGCTAGGAGATTTGAGCCCATGTTCTGGTTTCTAGTATTTCTTCGATGCCGCCTGGTGCATCCTGACACTTAGTCCTTCCCGCCGAACGATTGGTTCATCAAGGACATACATTGTCACACCCTCCTTCGCCAAGGCTCCCTTCTTCGCCAAGGCTACGGAGGGCAAGCCGGAGGGCAAGCCGGCGCCAGAGTCAGGCGCGGGCGGCTATCGGCGCGCGGCCGCCTCGGGGCGCTTCAGGACGCTGAGCGCCATGATGAGCGCCGAGCCGCTGAGCGTGGCCACGCTGATCGGGCGATGGGAGATCATCGAGCCGATCTGCAGCAGCACACTGGGACTGCTCTGCTCGACGTAGCGGGCCAGCTCGAGCACGTGATCGGACGTGATGCGTGCGGCCTCCTCCAGCGAGATCGGCAGCGCGTTGCCCTGAAGCCGATACAGGAAGCGGCCGAAAGCGCCGGCCGCGATTACCACGAGTGCGAGCGGCCCGACCGGACGCAGCAGCAGCTCGAGCAGCTTGGCCCGCAGGCGTACGGGTGCTTCGTGATAGACGCGCGAGACGAGCTCGGGAATCGGCTGCACTGCCGCGGCTGGCTGATCGCGCGCTTCATTGAACGGGTCGGACATGATGAGGCCCTGCCGGTGAAGACTCAGTGAAGACGCAGGATATATATCCGAAATTGCAGGTCTCAACTGTGACCATCGAACGAATGGACGACATCCAATCGCAGGTCACTGAAAAGCGCAACTGCCGTGTTACCCGCGGGTGACGCGCTGCAGCGCGAGACCCGAATCCAGCACGCTGCGCACCGCGTCGGCGGCGCCTTGCAGGGAATCGTTCCGTTTCAAATGAAACAGGGCGAGCGCCGCGCCGCACACCAGCGCGTCGCGCGTGGCGCCCGGTTGGCCGCCCAGCGCGGCCAACCCCGCCTGGGCCGCCGCCTGCGCCAGCGCCGCGTTGTCCGACTTGGGCGTGGCTTGATGCGCGGCCGCTGGGCCGGCCGGATCGCCCTCGCCGCGCCCGGGAATCGGCGGCGCCAGCACGGGCTGATCGATCCCGAACTCGGCCGGGCTGAAATCTGCCGTCTGCTCCGGTCCCTGGTCGCGGTAATAAAACGCCTTGCTGGCCTGCCGCAGCGATGGGATCACCCCGCCTTCGACGCCGCGCACGATCAGCGCGGAATCAAAACCCGCCCGCCGTGCCAGCAGCGCGTACACGCGCGGATAGGCCTTGTGCACGTAGCCGGTCACCACGTGCGTGCGGGCCCGGCCGCGGATCGGACCGAGCAGCACCTCGGCCGTGGTGACGGCCGGCCGCTTGACGATCAGCGTGCGCAGCGCGGCCAGCTCATAGAGCTTTGGACAGAACGTCTTCTGATCGACGTAGGCCCAGCCGATGCCCGGATCGGCCAGCCGCCGGGCACCCTCCTCGCCGGTCAGATCGACCGGCACGCCGGCGGCCGCCAGCACCTGGCGGTGCGTGAGTCCGTACTTCGGACCCATCGTCTCGACTCCGTGGCTAACGGCCGGCACGCCGCAGGCGGCCAGCACGGCCGGCAGGAACGGCGAGGCGGGCAGTGTCCGGGCGAATCCGTCGTAGGGGTCGGCGATGTCGACCAGTTCCGGCACCGTCGCGCTGACCGTGTGCGTGGCTTCCAGCAGCGCCTCCAGGATTCCGAGGTTTTCCTCGTCGGTCTCCCGCTTCATGCGCAGCGCGATCAGGAATATGCCCGCCTGCACCGGATCGACCGCGCGGTCGAGCACGAAGCGCATCCCAAGCCGCGCCTCTTCGCGGGAGATGTCCTTGCTCAGCTCAGGGCCGGTGGCGATGCGCTGCAGGATCGAACGCATCGTGGCCGCCGCCTCGGCGGGCGAAACCTCGATCGGGCTGCTCATTGCGAACTCAAATGCTGTCCAGTCGGGGCCCGCATCCGGCGCCCTTCAGCGCGAAGGGTTCCCCGCGGCAGGACAGTTTGGCAGAATTGCACGGTCCACCCAACCGGAGGAGCCGAATCATGAACTCGGTGCTCGGCAATGCGACGTCGATCGGCATCGCTTTCGGCCTGGCGCTGGGCCTGATCAGCCCGGCCAGCTCGCAAGCCGCGAAAGAGTCCGCGACCGGATTCCAGGTGCTCAGCGCCACGTTCAAGAACGACACCACGCTGCCGCTGAGCATGGTCGACAACATCGTCTCGGGCGGATCGAACATCTGCTCGCTCGGCGGCAGCCCGGGCCAGGACCAGTCGCCGCAGCTGTCGTGGACCAATGCGCCGCGCGAGACGCGCAGTTTCGTCGTGGTCGCCTTCGACACCACCGCGAACTTCACCCACTGGGGGATGTACAACATCGGCGCCGATGCGACCGGGCTTGCGGCCAACGCGGGGGTGGCGGGCAGCACCTATGGCAACCAGATCCTGAACGACTTCCTGGACCCGAACTACGACGGCCCGTGCCCGCCGTCGAACCTTCCTCCGAACGTGCACCATTACGTCTTTACCGTCTACGCGCTGGGCTCGGAGCTGGACCTGCCGTCGACGACCAACTTCCCGGCCAACGCCGAGACGCTGTTTCGCGCGTTGATTCACGCAGCGATGCGCGGCGACCTGCTGGACAGCGCCAGTATCACCGGCTTTTACTCGACCACGCCGACCCGCTAGTAGCGCAGGCAAGCTCCCCTCCCCCACGGAGTGGGAGAGGGGCCAAAGGCCTCACGGAGCGGTGGGTTTGGAGGGTACGCCGGCCTCAACCGCTCGGCCCAACACGTATTTGACGGCCACCGTCGCGTCGTTGGGCAACAAGTAACCCTGGGCCATCAGGCTCGCTGCCGCGGCCTTGGCGACGGTCATGTAATTGGCCAGACTGCCGTAACGCTCCTCCAGCGACGGGCGCGGATCGTGGGCCATCATGCGCGCAGCTTTCGTGGGTGCAAACGGAATGTAACTGCCCGTCAGATCGCACGCGTCGCCCTGGCTGAAATTGGCCGCGCGCACGTTCCACCCGGTGTAGGTGCCCAGCGGCGCCATCAGCGTGAGGGAACGCAGTCCGCCGATGTCGTTGCCGTCGGTATCCACCTGCGGCAGCAGCGTCGGATACTCGTGACGGGCCACCGGCGGCTCGATCGAGATCACGCCAGATACGTCGTCGGCATCGTAGTGCTCGCCGCGCCGGTAGACGATGCGCGTGTTCCACAGGTTCTGCGGACTCACACCCGGTATGGCCGGGAAAGCCAGCTTGTCCGGCGGCACCAGTGTCCCGCCCGCCAGGGTCGAATAGCTGCTCGGCGGCGGCTCGATGTCTTTCGAAACCCAGTTCAGCAGGGCCATCAACAGCGCACGGATGTTGTAGGTGTACGAGTTCACGTTCGACACGTTCTGGCAGATGCCGGGGACGGCGCCGGCCAGCGGCAACGCCGGCGAATACCCACCGTGCTGCGTGCTCGAGAACTGATAGATGCGCACGTTGCGGGGAAGATCGAGGTCCTGGGTTCCGCTCGGATCTACCGTGTCGAAGGCGCCCGCAGCTTCCCAGTACTCGGTGTCGGTCATCGTGTGCACGATCTTCGGGCAGGTGCGCGTTTCCTCGCACCGATCCAGCAGCCCGCCCTCTTCCTGGGTGAACGGGTCGTAGGATCGACCGTAGGTCAGCGGGCCTTCCGGACCCGGATACTGCTTTTCGGTGTGCTGGGTTCCGGCCAGGCGACCGGGCTGCGAGAAGCGCACATTGATGTAGTTGCGCACCGAGCCGATGTGCGGCTGCATGCCGTCGAACACTTTGCGCAACTGCTCGTCGCGGTTGAATCCCAGTTGCAGGAACGTCCTGAGCAGGCGGCCGCTTTGCGAAATGCCGTTCAGCAGGGACCACTGGATCTCGCCAGCCAGCGGGTTCGGCGTGCCGGCATCGTCGCGTGACTCGTGGCGCAGAAAGCTGCCCACATCGCGCAACGCGGCCAGGCCGAGGCCCATCACGATCGGGTCGCGGGCGGTGTACACCAGCTCATAGATATGGTTGGTATCGAAGCCGTTCCTCAGGCAGACCATCTGCGGATTGGGCACGCCGGGAAACGGCACCACGCTGCAGTCCGCATACGCCCAGTCGCTGTTGGCAATCCTGACCTTCGGGTCGGTCTGATGGACCCGCATCGTCATCGTGTCGTGACGGTTGTTCAGGCTCGCCGTCGGATACCCCGGCGTGTTGGAGCTGGAATCGGCCAGAATCGGCTGCGACGGAGCTGCCCCTCTGTTCAAGATGAACTCCGACCGCACCACTCCCTTGATGACGCCGCCGTGGCGGTCGTCCCCATGGCGATCGTCCCCATGGCGGTAATGCGCGATCGGCGCTGACATCGTGACCCGGCCGGCCATCGGCGTCAGGTCGGCCTGCCAGCCCGCCCACACCAGCGTGAAGCCCTGGTTTTCCAGAAAGCCGTCGCCCGCCGGGGCCGTGCCGCTGATGCCGACGTTGTAGAAGCCGGGATCGAGCTTGTTGCCGCGGTTGACGATTTCGAGCAGCATCGCCCGATTGGAGTTGTTCATGGTGACCGGTTTCAGAATCGACACCACGGTCGAGTACTCGACCATGCCGCGCTCATTGCGGGGCGCCAGTTCGATGTCCTGGATCACCCGGTTGACCGGATCTTCCGGATCGACCTCGCCGTACGCGGTTCCGTCCAGCTGCTCGTATTGCCCTACCGTGCCGAACATGGTCATGCCGTAGGGGTGGGTGGCCGGAGCCAAAACGATCTTCGTGACGCGCGCTTCGGCGTCGACACCGAAACCACACACCAAAGCTGCGATGCCCGCAATTGCAGCGGCCTTGAGGATGTCCGCTCGAAACACAAGAGCTTCTGCCATGGCTGCACTTCCTCTAATAGTTGACGGATCCAGCGCTCAAACTCGTCCGCCAACGCGGCCCGCAAGAGCGACTTCGACTTCCACAAACGCGGGTTGGACGCGCTTGCAACGGCGCCAAGGTAACGGCTTCGAGTCATTTGATTGAGCTTTTAATCCGCATTTTGTCGGCGCACTTCTCGCGATGGCTGTCGCGTCAATGCCACGCAACATCGTGCGAACGTTGCTGCGTCGTTGTTTCCAATGGCTTTTGGTTTTTCTTTGAACGCGACGCAACAGATTTTGACGAAGCGCTGCGTGTCAGGGTTTTTGGCCCGCACAACTCTGACACCCGATGATGTAAGGCATTTTCTGACACGAACCCCTCAAGTCTTCCGACACGGCCGCTCAATTTGCTTCGGTCGCACACATCGAATTTGAGGCGTTTCGAGCCCGTTATCACGAATTCGCGTGCATCGTACAAATGCGATACCTCATTACATGTCTGCTCGAATTGCCCGCACTGCCGTGTTGTGCCTGCTCGCCGCCGCGCCGGCGGCGATGGCGATGAGTTTTGCCGGCCTGGAGCAGCTGATCGTCGATCGCAACATACGATCGATCGAGGACCTGCTGCCGCTGCTTCCGGCCGACCTGCGCTCGCGCTACGTGCTGATGTTCCGCAGCCGCAGCCTGCACGGATCGAGCTACGCGCACCCGCGCGCGATCCTGTTCGACCCCGAGGCGCGGCTCGTGATCTCGTTCAACGGCGACGCCAGCCAGGCCGGATTCGGCGCCCTGGAGACGATGGAGTTCGACGATGCCGGCAAGTCGTTCCGGTTCCACGAGATCACTTTCCCGGCCGATGCCGGCGGCGACGGGCATGCGCGCTTCTCGCAGCCGAACCCCGAACCGTGCCTGAAGTGCCACGGCGATCCGCCCCGGCCCGTGTGGGACACCCACCCGGGCTGGCCCGGTGCCTACGGCGAGCGCTACGGCGCGGCCCTGACTGCGCCGGAAAGATCGGGCCTGCAGCAATTCCTGCGGGAGCAGCCCGACCATCCGCGCTACCGCTGGCTGCTCGAGATCGACCGCTTCGCCAGCCCCGAGACGTTTCGTCCCGCCGCGCGGACCCGCTACGAGGGCACCGAACGGCTGCCGCCCAATGCCGAGCTGGGGGCGGCGCTCGGACGGCTGAACTTCGAGGCCATCGTTCATCAGCTCGAGGCGCAGCCGCAGTTCGACTCTCACAAGTACGCGCTGATGGCCGCCCTGGGCACCGATTGCGGGCGCCTGGATGCGTTCTTTCCCGATGCGCAGCGCGACGGGATCGATCGGGACCTGGACCGCTTCGCGGCGGCTTCCGCGCACGCCAATGCCGCGCAGGTGCGCTTGAAGCGGCTGCGCGCCGTCGGCGGAGCCGACCCGGGGGCGTACGCCAAGATCGACGGCGTCGAATCGCTCGATCGGTTCCGCTACGTGGTCGAGACCCGATTCGGCCTGTCCACGAGCCAGTGGACCACCGCGCTCGAAAAGGGCAGCTACGACTTTGCCTGGTCGCCGTCGGCGGCCGCCGAGATGGCCTCGTATCTGCGCAAGCGCCTGGCGCAGACCGACCCGCAAACCAGGGACCTGGCCGACTTTCGCACGTTCTCAGGGGGCGACCCGTACTGCGCCTACCTGGCGCGGCGCAGCCGCGCTGCGCTGGCCGCGGACGGCGCGGCCGCGGGCCGCAGCGCCACGGTTCCCGCTTCGGGCCTGGCCCGCACGCAGGCGCTGCTGGACCAGTGTGCGGGCTGCCACTTGAGCGGCGTGGGACCGCACCTGCCGTTCGATCATCCGCCCGAGCTCGCCGCGCTGCTGCGCAGCGGCCGCTTCACGCACGGCACCCTGATGGACGAGATCCGCTGGCGCCTGGCGCCGCAGGCCGGCGCCGGCCGCATGCCGCTGGGCACCAACATCAGCGACGAGGAACGCGACGCACTGCTGCAGTACTTCGGCGGCGTGTTGCGGCAGGGCGCCACAAACTGACCGTCCCGCCGGCTCACAGGCCGTCCAGCGCGGCCTCCAGGTCGGGAAACTGCTCCCACAGGATGTCGTGCTTGCGCTCGCCTTGCGCATCGAAAACGACGATCCGGAAGTCGTGCATCACGTGCTCGTCGTAGATCCAGTACTTCAACTCCAGGAACTCGGCGAGCTGGCGCGTATCGGTCTCGGCCCCGCTCAGGAAGTGCCAGGTCGGCGGCAGCTTGCGGGCATCCCGGTAGCGGCGCCATTGCTCGGGGGAGTCGTGCGAGGGGTCGTAACTGACGACGACGAAGGCCGCCTCGCGCCCGCGCCGCGACAGGATCTCCTGCATCTTGCGCAGCACCAGCATGCTCGATGAGCAGGTCCGGCGGCACGACGTGTACGCCATCGTCAGCACGACCGGCCGACCCTTGTAATCGTCGAGCGTGCGCGTTGCGCCGTCGGCATCGACCCAGTGCACGGCGCCGAAGCGCGAGAAAAGCGGCGCCGAAGCCGACGCGCTCAGACTCAACGCGGCCAGGGCGAATGCGACGGACGCCAGCCGGCGCAGTTTCGGGCGCGTTGGAATCATCACTGAAGCGACGTTAGTTCCGCCATCGCACGCTTATATCTCGATAAGGGTGCAGTGCCGCCCGCTTTTCGGCCGACCCGTCCCGCACCTCCGCTTCTAGTCTAAGCGTGGCATCAAGTTCGCCGCGCGTCTTCGCGCGGCGTTCGTGGCTGACGGCGGGCGCCACCACGAACAGTCGAACACTCCTCAGGGGAACGGAATGATCTCTCGAAGAATCCGCCTGGTCATCGCGGTAGCGGGCGCCATCGGCGTCTGCGCCGGCGCGCCGGGCCGCGCGAGCGCGCAGACCGCGAACCCGGACCCGAGCGTGCAGGAACTGCAGCGCAAGCTCGAGCAGAGTCTGCAGAAGATCGAGGAGCTGTCGAAGAGGGTCCAGCAGCTCGAAACCCAGCGCGGCGCGCCGCAGGCACCGGCAGCCGCGGCTCCGGCGGCGGCTCCAGCCGCACCGGCGACGGCCACCGCGCCGGCGGCAGCGCCGCCAGCGCCCACCGCGGCAGCGCCGGCACCGGACTCGCGCATAGACGATATCGCCTCGCAAGTGAAGCAGCTCTCGCAGAGCGTGAGCCGGATGAACAACGACACCGGCGTGCCGCTGCACGGCTTCATCGACCTGGGCGGGCGCTGGTACTCCCGTGTCGACCCCGGCAGCAGCAACGCCGCCAACGGCTTCAACGAAAAGGCGATCGACTTCTACCTGAATCCGTCGCTCGGACAGCGCATCCGGTCGCTGATGGAGATCGCGATCGAGACCAGCGAATACGGTCAATCGGTCGGCATCGACATGGAGCGCCTGCAGGTCGGCTACGTCTTCAGCGACGAGCTGACGGTGTGGGTCGGGCGCGTGCACACGCCCTACGGCTACTGGAACACCGCCTTCCACCACGGCCCGCAGATCCAGACCTCGATCCAGCGTCCCAAGTTTCTCGCGTTCGAGGACACCTACGGCCTGATGCCGGCGCATACGGTCGGCGTGTGGGCCACCGGCCGCGAGGCGCTGGGCAGCGGCCATATCACTTATGACGCCACCGTCGGCAACAGCCCGCGCATCCTGACCAACGGCGGCCAGCCTGGCACCGGCCAAGTGGACATGAACCTGCTCGGCTCCAACAACCACGACGTCTCGACGCTGGTCAACCTGGGCTACGAATTCGGCGGCCCGCTGGAAGGACTCAAACTCGGCGTGGACGCGATGAGATGGCGCACCACCGACGATGTCCAACCGCTTCCGAACACGACCAATGTCCGCTTCCTGGGCGCCTACGGCATCTACACCGAGGACGACTGGGAGATCCTGAGCGAGTACTACAAGTTCTTCGACTCCAATGTCAGCGCCGGCGGATCCAATCACAGGAGCTGGGCCGCCTATGCGCAGGTCGGCCACGCCTTCGGCAAGTTCACGCCGTACGTGCGCTGGGAGACGGCTCTGCTGGACCAGGCTGACAACTATTTCGGAAATCTCGCGCCCGCGATCGGCTCATCGTACCGGCGCGATGTGGGTGGCCTGCGCTACGACCTGACCAGCAGCACGGCGCTGAAATTCGAGTACAACAGCACCGAGTTCTTCGACCGCCTCCTGCACAACTACAACGAGTACCGCTTTCAGGTTGCGGTCCGCTTCTGACGAACAAGGGAGCGCCGATGAAGCTCAGACAGAAGCTGGTCGTGCTCGCCGCAGCGAGCCTGGTCGCACTGGTGTCCACCGCGGGTGCCGCCGACCTGTACGTCATCTCCAACTCTGGCACGACGGTCAGTGCGGCCGATGTGCGCGAAATCTTCCTCGGCGAGAAGCAGTTCGCCGGAAGCACCAAGCTGGTCCCGGTTGACAACGCCGCCTCGCAGGAGCAGTTCCTGGCCAAGGTGATGAAGATGGAAGCGGCCAAGTACACGGCCTCGTGGACCAAGAAGTCGTTCCGCGACGGGGTCAGCCCCCCGCCCATCAAGGGCAGCGACGCCGAGACGATCGAGTTCGTCAAGCAGACGGCTGGCGCCGTCGGCTACGTCGGCAGCTCGGCGGCCGGCGTCAACGTCGTCGGTAAATTCTGAGTCAACGAAGAGCGCCCCGGAGCCCGTCGATGCGCGAGCTTTCCCACCTGAATCGGCGCACAGTTTTGCAATTCGTGATCGTGCTCACGCCGCTCACCGTGCTGAACACCTACCAGGTCATCGTCGAACGGGCCAACAGCCGCCTGATCGAACGCACCGCCCACCTGCGCTCGATCGCCGACCAGGAGCGCGCGCACTACGCGGTCTACCTGGACGGCGTGGTGGACGCGGTCGACGCCGGCCGCCTGTCGGCCAAAGCGCTCGATGCGCTCGGCGCCGCGCTGGACGACGAGCACCGGCTGGGCGCCGCCGATCCCAACCATCCGCTCAAGGCCCAGGCCGAGCCGATGGCCGCCATGCTGGCGGCGCTGCAGAACGATTCGTCCCTGAAGGGCCTGGCGCCGCTCCGGGAAACGGTTCCGGCCGTGGGCAAGCAGATCGCCGCGGACCTGGCGGCTTACGACGCCTCGGCCCGCGCGGCCATCGCCCAGGCGACCACGCCGCGCCAGCAGCTGCTGGTGCCGATCGCGATGATCCTGTCGCTTGCACTGGCCGCCTTCTGCATCTGGCGCGCGCTGCGCGACCTCACCGGGCCCCTGCGGCGGGCCATCGAGTCGGCCAACCAGATCGCCGCCGGCAACATGGACGTTGCAACCAGCCTGGACACCAAGCGCGACCTGGGGCACCTGCTCGCCTCGATGCGCACGATGGCCGAGCGCGTGACCGCCATGATCGGCAAGATCCGCGTGGCCAGCGGCACCATCGAGGGCGTCGCCACCGAGCTGGCGCAGAGCAACCTGGACCTGTCGCAGCGCACCGAGCAGCAGGCCGACTCGCTGGAGCGCACCGCGGGCTCGATCGGGCAGCTCGCGCAGACGGTGCGGCAAAATGCGCTCAACGCGCGCCAGGCCAGTAACCTGGCGGCCAACGCCAGCCAGACCGCGCAGGCGGGCGGCGAAACCGTCGGCCGCGTCGTCGAGACGATGAGCAGCATCGCCGACAGCTCGCGCAGGATCCACGAGATCATCGGCGTGATCGATGGGATCGCGTTCCAGACCAACATCCTCGCCCTGAACGCCGCGGTCGAAGCTGCGCGCGCCGGCGAGCACGGCCGGGGCTTTTCCGTGGTCGCGGCCGAGGTGCGCACGCTGGCGCAGCGCTCGGCACAGGCCGCGAGCGAAATCCGCAATCTGATCGTCGACAGCGTCGGCCGCGTGCAGGGCGGCACCACGCTCGCCCACGAAGCCGGCGAGCAGATGCGCGAAATCGTCGCCGCGGCCAAGCGCGTCACCGACATCGTCGGCGAGATCACCACCGCCTCCGATCGCCAGGCGGCCGAAATCGAACAGGTCGACCAGTCGGTCGCCGCGATCGACCAGTCCACCAAGCAGAACGCGGCGCTGGTGGAGCAGGCCGCAGCAGCGGCCAGCAGCCTGGAAGCACAGACCCGCGGGCTGGTCGAAGCTGTCGGCGCCTTCCGGGTGGCCGAAGCGCCGGCTGCGTAGGCGCGCCCCGCGGCGGCCGCGCGCTGCCGTGACTTTCCGGTTACATCGCACCGTCCAAAGCCACGCCCGCGACAAGGCTGTGGCCTGAGTCGACTCCCTGTCTGAAGCTCGGTGCGAATTCTCGCGCCTTTGCGCGAGTGCCCCTTGAACCCCGGCCGGATTGCGAGGCACTCACCGCGCGATCCGTGCTAACCGCAACGACAAGGGGAGAAGTTCCGATGAACCGCATTACCCACAAAGTTGTACCTTGCGCACTCGTGGCCTTTTCGAGCCTTTTCACGATCACAGCGCGCGCCGACAGCAGTGACCCCGAGCACCCTCGCAATGCGTACCTGGTCACCCGCCTCACCTCCGATATCACGGGCGCGGCCGTCAACCTGGACGGGGTCCTTGAAAACGCCTGGGGGGTCGCGTTTTCGCCCGCCGGCAGCCCGTTCTGGATCAGCGACAATGCCAGCGGCTGCTCGACGCTGTATGACGGAGCCGGCGTCATCACGCCGTTACAGGTGAAGATCCCGCTGCCCGGGGGCGTCATCGCGCCGGCCTCGTGCACGCACGTCGATCCGAGCAATCCTCCGGCCGTAACGCCCGCCGCGCCCACCGGCGTCGTGTGGAACCCCTCGTCCCGGTTCCTGGTGCCCGGCACCAAGACCCAGGCCGCGTTCATCTGGTCGACCGAAGACGGGACGATCTCCGCCTGGGCGGGGGGCCTCACCCCACCCAATGCGGCCGTGCTCGCCGCCGACAATTCGGCCAATCCGAGCGCCGGCGCTGGAGCCGTGTACAAGGCGCTGGTGTTTGCGGTCAACGCCAAGGGACCCTTTCTGTTCGCGACCAACTTCCGCGCCGGCACGATCGACGTGTTTGCGCCGACCGGGGCGGGCGGCACCTACGTCCTAACCACCACCGACGGAGGCTTTGCTGACCCTGATATCCCGGCCGGGTATGCGCCGTTCGGCATGCAGCTGATCGACGGCGACCTGTTCGTGACCTACGCCAAGCAGAACGCGCAGAAGCACGACGACGTGGCCGGCGCTGGCAACGGCTTCGTGGACGTGTTCGATACGGACGGCCACCTGCTGCGGCGGTTTGCCAGCCACGGGGCGCTGAACTCGCCGTGGGCGGTGACGCCGGCTTCGTTCAATTTCGGCCGGTTCCACGGAGCCATTTTGATCGGCAACTTCGGCGACGGCCGCATCAACGCCTACGACCGCAGCGGGCGCTTCCTGGACACACTGCAGGACGCCAACGGCGAGCCGATCGTGATCGATGGCCTGTGGACGGTGACGCAGGGCGGGGGCTTGCACTCCAGCCCGGACACGATGTTCTTCACGGCGGGCCCGAACCACGAGACCGATGGCCTGTTCGGCACCATCACGCCCGTGTCTCAGGAGTAACCGCACCCGGCTCGCGCGGGCATTCCCGCGCGGGCCGGCGCGCGGCGCCGCTTACGTGGATCCGTGCAGCGCGAGCCTGCGCGTTTCGCGTTCGTAGGCGTCGCGGCAGGCGTGATCGCCGCAGAAGCGACCTGCCCGCCACGAGTCGCAGTCACAGAACTCGGCCCGCCGGGTCGATGCCTTCTTGGCGTCGTTGATGGACCTTGCGAGGTAGAGGTCGGTCGCCTCGCTGGCGAGGTCCGCATCATCTGGCACGGTGCACCTCAATCGTTGTGCGCAGGCACGCATGGTGCGCGCACCTACGAGTTCACGCAATCTTGCGAGTGCGCCAGAGCCCCAGCGCAGCGGCCACGATCCCCAGCAAGTTAGCGCCGATCTGCTCGGGCGAGTGCAGGGACAACACGTTTTGCGTCCACAGCAACGCGCTGATCAGCAACGCCAGCCGCAATCGCGGGCCCGACAGGAAAAATGCGGCATAGGTGACCAGGACCGAAGCGGCCACGGGCAGCAAGGTCAGCCAGCCCCGCCAGGTGAGCGACGCCGTGGCGAGCGAAATCAGGATGAACAGCGCGCACGCGCCGATCCGGATCCGGTTGTGGCGCTGGCACACCAGCGTTGCGGTTCCGGTACGCGCCACCGACACACACGACAGTGCCGCTCCCGTGGTGGCGCCCAGCAGGAAGTTGTTCACCGCCCACAGAATGCCGGCCAGCAGGTACCCGCGGTGCAGTCCGCGGTCGCACCGGTACAGCGTGCTGCGAACGCTCAGCCCGAGGGCAGCGATGCCGGTGGCATGGACCAGGATGGAGGCAGGCACGGATTCGGACGCACGACGGCAACCCGTAGAAGGTAGCCCAGGCGATCGTCGGGCGATCGCCCGGAAAGCACGGGTTCGGCCCTCAGTTCAGTGACCCGCGGGCCGCGAGGTCATCCGTTCGTGCGACTTCAGTGCCCGCTCGGTGGCGACTCAGTTGCCATCCTCGCCGTGCCGCTGCGGGATCACCGCCGCCATCTTCGAGACCGTGAAGTGCTCGACCTGCAAGGTCCAGCCCGAATCCACCGCCGGCTCCGCGCCCGCATAGGGCAGGTACAGCGCCAGGTTCGACACGTACAGCGTCCTGCCGTCCGCGCTGAAGGCCGGGCTGGCCGGAAACAGCAGCCCGCGCGGCACGCCGTGCTCATCGATCCCGTTGAAGTCGCCCAGTTTCGCGATCACCTTGCCGGTCGGGTCGACCACGACCATCTCGTCTCCCTGATTGGCGCAGACCCACAGGTTGTCATGCGAGTCGATCGCGATGCCGTCCGGCGCATTGATGCCGGTGATGAAGATCGAGGCAGCCCCGGCGCTTCCATCCGGGTTGACCGGGATCTGGATGATCTGGTGCTCGGCCGTGTTGGCAACGAACATCAGCGTGCCGGCGTTGTTGAACTCCACGCCGTTGGCCCCGAAGGGCGGCGTCAGGCCCATGCCTGGGGCGAGCAAGGGACCCGTGCTCCAGGCCGTGGCCGCGCCGCCATGGGGACCCATCTTCCAGATGACGCCGTTGAAGGAGTCGGAAACGTAGACGTTGCCGGCCTTGTCGAACGTCAACGCGTTCAGCCCCGACCCGGCGATCGGGCCCGCGAACACCGACGAGGCACCCGTGGTCGGATCGACCCGCAGCACGTTGCCGGCGCCGAAGTCGAGCACCAGCAGATCGGACGTCGCCGGGTTGAAGGCCAGTCCCAGCATGTGCGGACTTGAATTGGCGATGGTGACCTGGCGCACGAGCTCGCCGTCCGGCGCGATCACGTAAAGCACGGCGTTGCCGCTGAGCGCACCCTTGGCGTTGAACCCGAAGGTGGGCACGTAGATATTGCCGTCCGGCCCGACGGTCAAGCCCTCGATGCTGCTGGGCTGGCCCGGGGTCGCGTCCGGCAGCACGGCCAGAGCCTGCACCGTGCCCCGGTCCCAGGCGCCCGCGGGCGCCGCCGTTAATATGCCAACAGCAAGGCCCAGCGCGGTCGCGACCGCTCGAAACTTCGCCATGTGCTCCTCCTTGGTGAATTGGGCCGATACTTGCAGCGCTGCGGCACGCCGGCCTCGATAGTTGGAGCGGAAATTCTGCGCCGGCCCGGCTTGATCAACAAGGCTCGATGACATCGGAGAGGGGATATTGATGGCCACACGCGGCTTTGTCGGGCGGCGGCCCAGCAACGAAGTGGCGGATCGATTACCGCCTGGGCAGTACCAGACCGAGGATTTCCCGGTGCTGGCGAAGGGACCCACGCCTCACGTCGATCGCGCAACCTGGAAATTCACCATCAGCGACGGTCCCAAGCCGCTGGCGGGCTGGACCTGGACTGAGTTCGAGGCCCTGCCCCAGACGAGCTGGCGCGGCGACATCCACTGCGTCACCAAGTGGTCCAAGCTGGATACGTCCTGGAGCGGCGTCACCATCGACGACCTGTTCAAGACCGCCGGCATCGCGCCTCCGAGCGCATACCTGCTGGCCGAGTCGTACGACGACTACGACACCAACCTGCCGGTGGCGGATCTGGTGGGTGGACAGGCGATGGTGGCGACGCGCTTTGGCGGCGCGCTGCTGGAGGCACAGCACGGCGGCCCGGCGAGGCTCCTGGTGCCTCACCTGTACTTCTGGAAAAGCGCCAAGTGGATCAGGGGCCTTCGCTTCACCGCGCATGACGAAGCCGGCTTCTGGGAGCAGCGCGGCTATCACATGTACGGCGATCCGTGGCGCGAGCAACGCTACACGAACGACCCATGACCGTGGAGGCCGCGCCGGCGCGCTGGCAGCAGGCGGTCATCGAGCGCATCACGCCGCGCACGCCGCGCGTCACCAGCGTGTTCCTGCGGGCTGCGCTGCCACACCACGTGGCCGGCCAGCACGTCGACGTACGACTGACGACCGACGACGGCTACGAGGCCGAGCGCAGCTACTCGATCGCATCGGCCCCGGGCACCGAGCTGATCGAGCTCGCCATCGAGCGGCTCAACGAAGGGGAAGTCTCGCCCTTCTTTCACGAGGTGGCCCGCCCCGGCGACACGATCGAGGTGCGCGGCCCGATCGGCGGCCACTTCGTGTGGCGCGCCCGGGACGGCGGCCCGGTCGTGCTGATCGCCGGCGGCTCGGGCGTGGCGCCGCTGATGTCGATCGTGCGCGCCTGGGCGGCCTCGGCGCCGAAAACGCCGCTGCTGCTGATCTATTCGGCCCGCATCTGGAACGAACTGATCTTCCGCGACGAACTGTTGAGCACCCAGGTATACGAGCCGGAGTTCGCGTTCGTCGCAACGATCACGCGCGGCAAGCCACACCGCCCGCAGGACTTCGACCGGCGCCTCGACCAGGCGCTGCTGCACCATGTATTGACGCGCTGGGCCCACTCGCCGCGCAGCATCTACGTGTGCGGCTCCAACGCCTTCGTCGAAACCGTCACCGGCGCCCTGGTCGCCGACAACGTGCCCGCCGGGCTGATCCGTACGGAGCGCTTCGGCGGGGACAACTGAAAGGAGTCGACGTGCGCGCCGCAACGAATCCGGAAGTCTGGTTTGCCGCGGGCGTGCGAACGCCGTTCGCGAAGGTCGATGGTGCGCTCGCGAAATTCGACGCGATCGGACTTTCGGTTCCCGTGGTGAGGCACATGATCGGCCGGCTGGGCGGGGTCCTGCCCGACTTCGCGGTCTGGGGCGTGGTGGTACCGAACCTGACCTGGAGCAACATCGCGCGCGAGGTGCTGATGGACGCCGGCGTGGCGCCGACCATTCCGGCCTTCTCCACCATCATGGCCTGCTCGACCAGCATGATCGGGGCGATCGAGGCCGCCGGCATGATCAACGGGGTCAACCGCAACCTGGCGCTGGTGGGCGGCGCCGAAAGCTTGAGCCGCATCCAGCTCGGCCTGGGCCAGTCCCTGTCCGACTGGCTGCGCAGGTTCCAGCAGGCGCGCTCGCTCGGACAGAAAATTTCGCACGTCTCGGATTTGAAGCTCGGCGACGTCAGGCTCTACATCCCCGCGGTCAGCAATCGCACCACGGGGTTGAGCATGGGCGAGCACACCGAGATCATGGCGAAGGAGTGGAACGTAGGACGCGACGAGCAGGACCGGATCGCGCTGGACAGTCACCAGCGGGCGGTGGCCGCGTGGGATCGGGGCTTCTTCGAGGACCTGGTGATCCCGATCGGCGATCTGCGGCGCGACACCATCCCGCGCAAGGATACGTCGCTTGAGAGGCTCGCGAAGCTGCCGCCGAGCTTCGACCGCACGAGCGGCCGCGGCACGCTGACGGCCGGAAACTCATCGCCCTTGACCGACGGCGCCGCCGCCCTCTGGGTGGCCTCGCAGGCGGGCCTGGGCAAGCTGCCCGCCGACACCCCGAAGGCGAAGCTCATCGACTGGGAGATCGCCTCCATCGATCTGCGCACCGAGGGGCTGCTGATGGCCCCGGCCTTCGCGATCCCGCGCCTGCTCGCTCGCAATGACTTGACCTACGCCGACATCGATCTGTGGGAGATCCACGAGGCCTTTGCCGCCCAGGTCGTCGCCCACATCAAGGCGCTGGAAAGCCCCGACTTTCTGCGGGTCAAGGCGGGCGTCCAACAGGCCTTTGGTGCATTCCCCCGCGGAAGAATGAACCCGAACGGCGGCAGCGTCGCGCTGGGCCATCCTTTCGGAGCCACCGGAGCGCGCATCCTGAGCCAGACCGTGAAGGAGCTCGCAACCCGTCCGGCCGGACAGCGCGCGATCGTCAGCATCTGCGCGGATGGCGGCCAGGGCAGCGTGGTTCTGCTGGAAGCGGCGTAGGAGCCGAGCTGGGTTCCCATATACTGGGCCGTCATCGGGTTACGCGAAGGAGGGCAAATTGCGTCCGCTCCTTACATCAGCAGAGGCAAGGAAACGGGTGCACGCTGTGGCCGCAGCAGCGTGGCTCGTGTGCATTCCTTCGGTCGCCTTGGCGGGCGCCGAGCAGAAATCGGAACCGTCGACACCGGAGTCGCACACGGTTCGAGATTCGCTCGTGACGGGCGCCAACAAAGTGGGCGAGGTCTTGAAGAGCGGCGCGGAGAAGGTCGGCCCCGCGATCGATCATGGCGTGGCCGTTACGAAGAAGGCGGTCGAGAAATCCGCCCACGCCGTCGGCACGGCGGTGAAGGAAACCAGCAACAAGATCGAGCAGAAGGTCAGCGGCAAATCCGACAGCGACCAGCCTGCCGGATCCAAATCCAAATAAGCAGGCGCCCGGGTTCCTCGAAGAGGGACTCGGCGGGTGGTCCCGCGTCGCCTATCGCCGGGAAATTCCGTCTTAGATGGTGCACACATCTCCACCCGAAGGGAGATTTCGATGGAATTCAAGGTCAAGCGATATGGTTGGGTCCGCGATCTGCCGGATCAGCGAGATCATCTGTATGCGGCCCCGGCTGCCAATCTGGCGGCGCTTCCGCCGCTGGTCGATCTGCGCAGCAAGTGTCCGCCCGTCTACGATCAGGGTCAGCTCGGCAGCTGCACCGCCAACGGAATTGGCGGCGCGATGCAGTTCGAGCGGATGCGGCAGAGTCTGACGCCGGATTTCACGCCTTCGCGACTGTTCATCTACTACAACGAGCGCGTCATCGAACACACGGTCAATACGGACAGCGGGGCCCAGATCCGGGACGGCATCAAGAGCGTCGCCAAGCAGGGAGACTGCCCGGAGACCGATTGGCCGTACGACATCACGAAATTCGCCGCCCCGCCCCCAACGAAGTGCTACACCGAGGCGGTCCGATACCGGGCGGTCCAGTATCAAAGGGTCCCTCAGATCATTAATCAGATGAAGGGCTGCCTGGCTTCCGGCTATCCGTTCGTTTTTGGATTCAGCGTTTACGAAAGCTTCGAAAGCAGCGCGGTGGCGAGCAGCGGAGCCGTGCCGATGCCGCAGTCATCGGAACAGCTTCTTGGCGGCCACTGCGTTGACGCCGTCGGCTATGACGACTCGCAGCAGCGCTTTTTCGTTCGCAACTCGTGGGGCACAGGTTGGGGCATGAAGGGCTACTGCACGATGCCCTATGCCTACTTGACCGATCCGAACCTGGCCTCCGATTTCTGGACGATCCGGCTGACCGCGGCGTAACGCCAAGGTCGGAGCGCGGGCTCGTGACGCTCAAGTGACATGACGGGTGTCGCTTTTTGCGACACGTGATGCGTCGACGGACTTGCGTATTGACTCAATGTCTACTATCCTTGGAACCGATCGGCAAAGTTGTCGATCGACTTAGGAGGTTCAGAGATGTTCAACCTGCGCAACAATCACGTGCTCTCGCTGCGAACTGAGTTCGCGGCGACTGGCTCGTGCTTGCGCTCAGCGCGCACGGCCGCTGGAATCGTGTCGTCCTGCTTCGGGATGGCGCTGGCCGGCGTTGCCCTGCCGGCAGATGATCCGGGCGGAGGTCCAGGCGACTAGCTGAACCTCGCTGGCAAAAAAGCCCGGATCGCGTTGAACGCCTCCGGGCTTTTTGTTTGAGTTGTCAACCCAGTGAGGATCGTCATGCGACAGTCACAGTTCCGTCCAGGAAAGAACGACTTCTTCTTCGCCTGCCTCATCACGGCCATGTTCGCGGTCACCGTGGTCGGCGTCATCGCCGGCACTCTGGACCTCGTTCGCGGCCGCGCAGAGACCTACGCGAAGACGCGGGGAGCGCCCGTCGCTCTTCACGACGCCCGCGGGGCAACGCCGCAGGCCGCGCGCGCGGGCCCCGGAAGGGTAATGGTCGGGGTTTCGGCGCGCGAAGCACACGATTCGAAATCGTGCTTCGCGCGCCGGTTTTGCCGCGACCGGTCGGCTCAGTTCAAGCGGTCTGGTGCACGGGCAGGCCGATCGCCGCAGTGGGCGTGAGGCGGCAGCGCGAGCGGTACAGGCGCGGTACCAGCGCGCCGATGCAGGCGCCGATCACGCTTGCGGTGACGAGCATGCGCGGCAGTGCATGCGACAGCCGGTCCGAATCAGGCGGCAACATGTCCGCCAGCAGCAACTGCAGCACCGTCCATTGCAGCCCCGCGAAGATCACGGCCAGCGCTGCGGCCTCGACCCAGCGCAGCCAGCCCGGCTCGGAGTCGGTGTTGGGCGGGTGGTCATCGGCCGCCCATGCAATCGCCACCGTGGTAAAAAACGGCATCAGCAGCCAGGGCCAGCGCTGAATCGAGTCGCCCCACGCCCGTGCAAACGCCCCGGGAGTGGCCAGTGCCTGGAACACGTTGCCCGGGCTGTTGAATGCGAAGCGGAACAGCAGTGACACCGCAAAGGCGGCCACTACGGCGATCGCGCCCGAAAAGGCGTAAGCCGCCACCGGACGGGGCCCGCCGGGCTGCGCGGCGGCGAACGGCCACACCGACTTGGGATAAATCGCGGCAACGATCGCGATCGCATAGATGATCGGGACCAGCACCATCATGCTCAGGTGCCGCCGCAGGGGAGTCGGGTCGAAGAAGCGGCTCATCATCAATGGAAGGAACAGCATCGTCAGGAAGACCAGCCCCACCACGAGCACGACGTCGTTCGCGGTGAGCGCGCCGCGGGTGGCCGGCAGCCCGGAAAAACCCAGTTGTGTCAGCGTGGCACGCCGCTGCGGGTAAAGCCGACCCCCACTGAGCACGCCGCCGCTGACGAAGTCATACAGGGCCCGTTCCAGCACTGACAGGTCCGTCTCGATCTGCCGGCCCATGCGCGCCACCAGCGGCGACTCGCTGTCATGAACCAGCGCGTCCAGCCCGCGCCCATCCAGGTTCTCGGCGAGCGCGGTCAACTTCGCGCGCAGGCTCACCATCACCGCGCTGTTCTCTTCCATGTAGCGGGCGTAGCTGCGCGCGACCTCCCACTGTTGGATTTCTGCATACAGGGCGACGCTTCGGGCCCAGCGCCTCTTGATCGAGTCGGCCGGTGCCGTCAGCCAGGCCGGATCGACGCCAAAGGACCGGAATATCGGCAGCAGCTGATCCAGGGCCTCGGCGGGCGGCTCGTAGCTCGCGGCCTGCAGGTGCGCGCTGAGCTCCCGGACCTCGAACGGCATGTTGCCGACGCGCTGGAACCACTCCTTGACCGCGTCGTCGATCTTGCCGAGCACTGGAAAGTGCGGCAGCAGCGACGTCAGCACGAGCGCCGCCAGCAGCGGGGCCGGCAGCGTACCGGTCTTGGCGTCGAGCGGGGGTGCGCCGGCGCCCAGAAACGTCATCAGGGCGCCAGGATCAAGCCCGGTGATGGCACCACCGAGCAGCAGGAACAGGCCCACCATGGCGATGATGTAGCCGCCCCATGCCGACCAGTAGCGCCAGAACGTGGTCGTGGCGCGCATCGGCTGAGGGTATTTGAATCGGTCCGCGCCGTACACCACGACCACCAGCCCGCCGATGATCCACTGCAGCAGCAAACTCCCGTCAGGCGTTCCCACGTGACCCATCGCGATGCTCCGTCTCGTTGGACCGAATAGGTTCGGGCCGACCCTTTGAACTCATAGCCCGCCGCTCGACGATGTAGACGCAAGCCGACATCCAAACCCGACACGCAGGTGCATGGTGGCCGCCGGATGACGCGGCCCGATCGGTCCACGGGCAGCATCGGCGGCCAGACGATACCGCTCAATATCGGTCCGCGAAAGCACGTCCAATACCGGGCAATACCCGCTAAAGAGGTAGTCGGCTCCTGAAAGTGTCGTTATTGATTCAACCCTTACGTCTGTTGTCAAATACCGGCCGGGCGAGAAAACGCGGAGGATCTCAAATGGACCGACACAACAACAAATTCGCCGAACTACTTCTGACCCTGCTCTGCTGCTTGATCATTTCAAGCTGTTCCAAGCAGCCGCAGCCCGGCACCGTTCTTGACGAAGCCATGCAGGCCGGGCGCAAAGCCGCCTCCTTTGAGCACGCCTCGGAGGACTACTTCCACGACATGGACGGCGGTGTGGCGCTCAGCCCGGAAGAGGTCAAGGGCCGCAACATGTGGCTGGTCTGGAGTGGTGGCAATGACCGCTTCTGGAACGAAATGACGCAGTACACGTTCGGTGCGTTCGACATGCTCAAGATCATCAGCTCCCATCCGAGCCTGGGTTATTCGCGGGCCAACCGCTGGGCCTATTACGGTCTGGTCAACGAGCCCTGCTTCGAGAAGGCAGCCGGCCCCGACAAGAACCGGCGCGGCCTGTGGCTGGATGTGCGCAGCAAGGACTGCCCGCCCGATCCCTTCGAAAACGAGGCCCGGTATCCGGGCGTCGCCATCGGATCGCGCGGCAAACCGCTGGGGGACGGCACGACCCAGCCGGTGGCCTCGTTCTACGGCTACGGCACGGGCGTGTTCGGCCTGCGCCTGTTTCCAAACCCCGATTTCGACGAGAAGGCCGCCAAAGCCTGGGATCCGGAGCGCTATTACACCGATCCGACCTATTACAACCGCGCCGACCTGGTCCGCCCCTACCGGGTCGGCATGTCGTGCGGCTTCTGCCACCTCGGCCCCAGTCCGGTGAACCCACCGGCGGACCCGGAGAACCCGAAGTTCGCCAATCTGAGCTCCTCGGTGGGCGCCCAGTACATGTGGGTCGATCGCCTCTTCATTTTCAACTCGAACAAGCCCGAGGGGCAGAAGAACTTCATGTACCAGCTCGTGCGGACGTACCGGCCGGGCTCGATGGACACCTCCCTCGTGTCGACCGACAACATCAACAACCCCCGCACGATGAACGCCGTCTACGACTTCGCCTCGCGCATGGGCCTGGCCAACCGGCTGTGGCACGAAAAGCTTGCCGGGGGCGAGCTCGACAACAAGCAGTTCAACGACTTTTTCACGAGCGGCCCGCTCACCCAGTTCTACTCCAAGGCGGACGCGACGGTACGCACGCCCCACGTACTGAAGGACGGAGCCGATTCGGTGGGCCTGCTCGGAGCGCTCAATCGCGTTTACCTGAACATCGGCCTGTTCAGCGAGGAGTGGCTGCTTCATTTCAGACCGGTGGTGGGCGGCCAGCCGATCACACCGATCCACATCGCGGTGGCGCAGAAGAACTCCGCCTACTGGCAGGCCACCGAGGCTGGCACGCCCTTCACGGCGCTGTTTTTCCTGAAGGCGGCACAACCCGACCGCCTCAAGGACGCGCCCGGCGGCGAGCAGTACCTGAAGGCGGACGCCCGCACGCTGGCGCATGGAAAGACGGTCTTCGCCGACACCTGCGCCCGCTGCCACTCGAGCAAGGGCCCCCGCCCGCCCGAGAGCCTGGATCTGAACCCGGACAAGTGCGCCGGCGCCGGCTACCTCGCCTGCTTCAAGCGCTACTGGTCCTGGACCCAGACCGAGGACTACAAGGCGCAGATACGCAAGATCGTCCAGGCGCCCGACTTCCTGCAGGCCAACTACCTGTCCACCGAAGCGCGCATACCCGTCACGCTGCTGCGGACGAACGCCTGCAGCCCACTGGCCACCAATGCGCTGGGCGGCAACATCTGGGACAACTTCTCGTCGCATTCGTACAAGGAGTTGCCTTCGGTGGGCACGGTGACGCTGAGCGACCCGTTCACCGGCGAGGCAACGCCCTACCGGATGCCGGCCGGCGGGCGCGGCTACACCCGCGTGCCGTCGCTGATCAGCCTGTGGTCCACCGCGCCGTACCTGTTGAACAACTCGGTCGGACCGTTCGATCCGGACCCCTCGGTCGCCGGTCGCATGCGGTCGTTCGACGCGTCGATCGAGCAGATGCTCTGGCCCGAAAAGCGCCAGTTCGACCCGGTGCTGGGCGAGAAGGTGCTGGGCGTGATCGATCGGACCACGCAGCAAAGCGAGCTCCGCATTCCTTTGGGGTACCTGCCGGAGTTTGTGCAGGTGCAGCAGGGCGGCACGCTGCACCGCTGGTTTCCCCGGTTCTTCAGCGCAGGCGGCGACTTCGTGCTGCGTCCGATCCCGAAGGGCACGCCGGTGGGCCTGCTCGCCAACCTGAAGCTGCTGCCCGAAGGCGAGGACCCGGTCGTTCACGCCGAGAACCTCGCCAGGCTGCTGTTCCCACTTCAGGCCGACCTATCGACCGCTCGCGCCGGAGCCAGCGACGAGGAGCTGCGGGCGAAGTTCGCCAACCTCAGGGCGCCGATGCTGGCGCTGAGCAAGTGCCCGGACCTGGTCGTGAATCGCGGTCACTATTTTGGAACCGCTCAATTCAACCGCCAGGATGGCTTGAGCGAGGACGAAAAGGCCTTCGGGCACGAGCCCGAACTGGCCGACGACGACAAGCGCGCGTTGATCGCCTTTCTAAAGACGTTCTGATCGCGGCGCCCACACCGCCCATGTCCGGCGCCGAAGGACTCGAATGGGATTACGTCATCGTCGGCTCAGGTGCGGGCGGCGGCACGCTGGCGGCGCGCCTGGCCGAGTCGGGCATGCGCGTGTTCCTGCTCGAGGCCGGCGGCGACCCGCTGACGACGCACGCCCCGCGCCTGCCCGACGACTACGAGGTGCCGGGTTTCCATGCATTCGCCTGTGAGAACGCGGCCATGAGCTGGAATTTCGAGGTCCGCCACTATGCCGACGAGGCGCGCCAACTGCGCGACCGCAAATACGACCCGGCGCGCGGCGGCGTGCTGTATCCGCGTGCCGCCGCGCTGGGCGGTTGCACCACGCACAACGCGATGATCTTTCTGCTGCCGCACGACTCCGACTGGGATCACATCGCCGAGGTCACGGGCGATGCGTCCTGGCGAGCCTCGAACATGCGCCGCTATGCCCGGCGCGTGGAGGCCTGCCGCTACCGGCCGGGGTGGCGCGCGCTGCGGCGGCTGGGGATCGATCCGACCGGACATGGCTGGCAGGGCTGGCTGCAGACCGAACGGGCGGTGCCGCTGGATGCGTTGGGCGATGAGGAAATGGTGGTCACGGTTGCCGATTCGGCGAGCGCCTTCGTGCGCAGCCTGCCCCACCCGTGGCTGAGCTGCCTGCACTGGCTGCGCGGCCTGGGCGACCCCAATGCGCGAGCGTGGCGGCGTGCCGGCTTCGACGGCCTGTGTTACACGCCCCTGTCGACGCGCGAGCACCGCCGCGCCGGAGTGCGCGAACGCGTGCTGGGGGCGGCCGCGGCGCATCCGGAGCGCTTGCACATCGAGCTGGAGGCGCTGGCCACCCGGGTGCTGTTCGACGGCGATGGCAGCGCCCGGGGCGTCGAGTACTTGAAAGGCCAGCGGCTGTACCGGGCTCACGCCGCGCCCAGCTCGGCCCCCGGCGAGCGCCGGCAGGTGCGCGCACGGCGCGAGGTGGTTCTTTGCGGCGGTGCCTTCAATACGCCGCAGTTGCTGATGCTCTCCGGCATCGGTCCTGCGCAGCAGTTGCGCGCGCACGGAATTGCCGTCCAGGTGGACCTGCCGGGCGTCGGGCGCAACCTGCAGGATCGCTACGAGGTAGCGGTGACCCACCGCATGCGCCGTAACTGGCGCGTGCTCGATGGCGCCCGCTACGAACGCGGCGATCGGCTATGGCAGGACTGGATGCAGTCGCAATCGGGCCTGTACGCGTCCAGCGGAGCCGCGCTGGGCGTGATCCGCCGCTCCGACCCGGCGCTGCCGGATCCGGACACTTTCTGCATGGCGCTGCCGGCCCTGTTCGAAGGCTATTCGCACGGGTTTTCGGAGTCGATCAGCCGATACCACGACCGCCTGACCTGGGCCGTGCTGAAAGCGCACACGCGCAACCGCGCCGGCTGCGTCACGCTGCGCTCGCCCGATCCGCGCGATCCGCCGCTGGTGAACTTCCGCTATTTCGAGGACGGCGACGATGGGGCGGGCCGGGACCTGCAGGCGGTGGTCGAAGCGATTCAACTGGTGCGCCAGATGACGGCGCCGCTGATCGCCAGCGGAATGATCGCCGAGGAGTGCGCGCCCGGGCCGCAGGTCCAGACCGCCGCGGCGCTGGCCGATTACGTGCGCGACACGGCCTGGGGTCACCACGCGTCGTGCTCCTGCCCGATCGGTGCCGCCGACCAGGGCGGCGTGCTCGACAGCGCCTTCGGCGTGCACGGCACGCGCGGCCTGCGCGTGGTCGACGCCTCGGTGTTTCCGCGCATACCCGGGTTCTTTGTAGTGAGCGCGGTCTACATGGTCGCCGAGAAAGCGGCGGACGACATGTTGCGCGCGGTGTCGCGCACATTGAATTGACGGCCTGTTCACGCGGGAGACCGCAGAAGGAGATGCAGATGGCTTACGACGTAGCGCAATTGCTGTCGATGTCACAGGCGCAGCTGGACGACCTGTTTCGATCCAGCCCGGCCGGCGATATCCCCAACGGCACGGCCAACGGCACCGCCATCATCGCGCCCGGGACCCTCTATTCCCAACCGATCGCCCAGATGATCAACGTGTTCGGATGGCAGGGAAAAGTGTTCAATGCCGAAAAGGGCCTGCTGAAGAACCGGGTCAGCGCGTTCGGGATCGAGGCCATCATCGCCAAGGTCTACAAGGGGCCGAGCTGGATGGACGGCAAGGAGTGCGTCGTGCTCGACTACTCCGAGACCTCGCTGCTGGCGCACTGGATCCGCGATGAGATTCGCCAGATCGGCCCCGGCTTCTACCTTGGCAAGGTCTACTGGGACAAGGACCGGCTGATCGACTTCTGCCTGCAGTTCTGAACGCTTCAGCCCGAAGCTTGGATCGTGAGGGAGGCGGCATGGCGCAGGCATCAATGAGGCCCGGCAACGGGCAACCGGGAAGCCCCGCCCCGGGCGGCGGGTGGCGGCGCATCGGCTGGACGATGCTGATCGGCCCGACCATCGTCCTGGTGATCCTGGGCGCCTATCTGGCCGTCCGATTCGGATCCGACACGCCGGTCACGTACGCGGACGACGAGGAACACTTCAAGTACGGCTCCACTGGCGGAGAACACGATTCGGGCCTTCCGTACTGGATCTTTCAAGCGCTGCCGAAGATCTGTCCGCAATATCTGCCCGGGCCGGGTTACGCATCGCTCGGTCTGTACTTCGAGGAGGGACACGACCTGCCGGTCGGCATGTCCAAGCGGCGCTACATGGGGATCGACCGCACGTTCCTGAACTGCGCGGTCTGCCATACCAGCACCGTACGCGACTCGTCCGCTTCCCGGCCGCGGCTCGTGCTGGGCATGCCGGCCAACACATTCAACATCATGGCGTTCCAGAAGTTCTTCTTCGCCTGCGCCAAGGATCAGAAGTTCAGCGGTGAATTCATCATTCCCGAGGTGCGCAGCCTGTTGAGTCAGAACCACAGGCTGCATCCGCAGGCCCCTGCGGACCTGGATCTGATCGACCGCTACCTGGTGTACCCGGTCGCCATTTCGATCATGCGCGAACGAATGCTGATGCTGGCCGGCCGCTTCGCCTGGATCGACCAGCAGCACGACTGGGGGCCCGGTCGCGTCGACACCTTCAACGCCAACAAGGTGATGTTCAACTATCCGATGCACCGTCTGAGCGAGGCGGAGCTGAACGCGCCGGCCGATTTCCCTTCGATCTGGAACCAGCAGCCAAGGAAAGAGGCGCAGATGCAGCTGCACTGGGACGGCAACAACACGATGTTCGAGGAGCGAGACAAGAACGCCGCGTTCGGCACCGGCACCACGCCCCCCACGATCGACCTGAAGGCCATCGGCCGCATCGAGAACTGGATACTCACGAAGGACGCGCCCCGCTTTCCTTATCCGATCGATACCGCCAAGGCCGGACGCGGCGCAGCGGTGTACCGGAAATACTGCAGCGCGTGCCACGGCGCCGGGCGGCGCGAAGCAACCGGCCCGTACGACTTTACCGGCGCGGACGTCGGCAAGGTGACGCCGATCGCCGAGCTGCGCACCGACCGGCATCGGCTCGATTCCTATACGTATGAACTGGCGGTGAATCAATCCACCGTGTATGCCGGCTACCCATACCGCTACACCCATTTCCGCAAGACGTTCGGCTACGCCAACCTGCCGCTCGATGGCCTGTGGCTGCGCGCGCCGTACCTGCACAACGGCTCGGTACCCAACCTGCGGGAACTGCTGCAACCCGCGTCCAAGCGAACGCCCGTGTTCTACCGCGGCAACGACGTCTACGACCCCGTGAACGTGGGTTTCGTGTCCAACGTCGGCAAAGAGGGCGCCCAGGAGTACTTCAAGTACGACACCCGGGCACCGGGCAACGGCAACGGCGGCCACGAGGGAGAGCGCTACGGCACCTACCTGGCCGAAGCCGACAAGGATGCGCTGGTTGAGTACTTGAAGACATTCTGAAAGATCGCGATGCACACGGCTCAACAATACGCCTCGCAGCAAAACAAGGTCCGCTGGCTCGTCGTGCTGGTGGTGCTGCTCGCCGCGGCCGGCTATTTCGGCTGGTACAAGTTCTTCCGTGAAGAGGCGCAACCGGACTGGGTGACCGCCACGCCCGAGATGCGATTCAAGTACGGCTCGATCGACGCGGAGTACAACGCCGGCATTCCCTACTGGATCTATTACGTGATGCCCCGCGTCTTCGCCGACAAGCTGCCGGGGCCGGGAGGTCTCGCGTCGCTCGGCATCGCATGGGAGCAGGGTCAGGAGCTGCCGGTCGGTTTCACCAAGCGGGTGATCGGCTTCGAGCGGGTGGCCAACAACTGCGCCGTGTGCCACACCACCAGCTACCGGGCCAGCGAGAACGAAATTCCGACCTTCGTGGTCGCCGGACCGGCCCATACCAACGTGGAGGGCTACTTCCGCTTCCTGATGGACTGCGCGAGCGACCCGCGCTTCGATGCCGACGTGCTGATGCCGGAGATCAACCTGGTGATCAACCTGTCGTGGATCGACCGGATGATCTATCGCTATGTGCTCATTCCGATGACGAAGAAGCAACTGCTGGCCCAGAAGGAGCACTTCGCCTGGATCTACCGGCCGGATTTTGCGCCCTGGGGCCGCGGCCGCGACGACGCGATGAACCTGACCAAGTATTTCATGATCAAGCTGTCGATGGACGACACCTTCGGGCCGACCGACATGCCGGCCATCTGGAACCTGAAGAAATACGACGACAGCAGAACGAACCTCAACTGGGCCGGCGACAGCTACGACGCCTATACGGTGGTGGTCGACTCCGCGCTGGGCCTTCTGGGCGCGCCGCCCCACGACAAGGCCGACTTCCTGGGCCAGGTCGACTGGCTGGTCCAGTATCTGAGGCAGATGCCGCCGCCCAGCTATCCGGAAGCGTTCGGCCCGATCGATCAGAAAATGGCCGCCCGGGGCAAGGTCACGTTTGAACACGAATGCGCGCTCTGCCACGCGAGCGACAAGACCGGCACGCGCACCCCTCGCTCAGCCGTCGATACCGACTCCGGACGGCTCGAAACCTGGAACAAGCAGGCCGCCATCGACGCCAACCGCATCGTCGCCCAGATGGGCATCCAGCGCAGGGGACTGGTCGAGCAGCCGCTGGACGGCTACGACGTGCCGTTCCTGGACGGTATCTGGCTGCGCGGGCCCTATCTGCACAACGGCTCGGTGCCCACCTTGCGCGACCTGCTCAAGCCGGCCGCCGAGCGGCCCAGGCTCTTCTGGCGCGGCTACGACGTCTATGACCGCATCAATGTCGGCTTCGTGACCACCGGGCCCGGTGCACAGCGCGCCGGGACGCTGTTCGACGTGACCGCCACGGGCAACGGCAACCAGGGCCACGAGTACGGAACGGCACTTGCCACCTCGGACAAGGATGCGCTGATCGAGTACCTGAAAACGCTCTAGGTGAACCGATGAAGGCCAGATCCGTCGTCTTCGCGCATGGCATGTTCGTCACGCCGCTGTGCTGGGAGCACTGGCTGACGCGCTACCAGGCTTTGGGGCATCGGGTACACGCGCCGCCCTGGCCCGGCCGCGATGAACCGGTGCCGGCGCTCAGGGCCAAGCACCCGGACCCGGAACTGGGTCAGCTGTCGCTGCAGGACGTCACGAATTGGTACGCGCAATACATCGCGACGCTGAAGTCCGAACCGGTGCTGATCGGTCACTCGATGGGGGGCCTGGTCGTGCAGCTCCTGCTGGAGCGGGGCCTGGGCATCGCCGGCATCGCGATCGACTCGGCCCCGCCCCTGGGCGTGTTCGCGCTGAGCTGGCCCTTCTTGAAGTCCAACTGGCCGACCATCAACCCGTTCATCTCGAAACACACGCCCTACTGGATGCCGTTCGAGCAGTTCCAGTACACGTTCGTTCACACCCTGCCCGTGGACGAACAGCGCGCCGCCTACGACCGATACGTCGTTCCGGAATCGCGCTGGGTTGCGCGTGGACCGATATCGCCGGCGGCCAGGATCGATTTTTCGGCACGCCGGCCGCCGCTGCTGCTGATCGCGGGCGTGGAGGATCACATCATTCCCGCGGCCCTGAACGCGCGCAACTGCATCCAGTACGAGCGGCGCGCGGGCGTGACCGACTACCGGGAATTCCCCGAGCGCACTCATTTCATCATCGGGCAGCCCGGCTGGGAGGAGGTCGCCGACTACGCGCTCTCGTGGCTCGACGACCAGGGGTTGTGAGGCATCCGGCGCAAAGAGGCTCTCCATGTGGGTCATCGGATTCCTGATCGCGCTGTCGCTGGCCGCCCTCTTCTACGGCGTCGGCGGCACGCTGGTGAGCGGCGTGCTCGGCGCGCTCGCGGGCGCCCTCCTCGCGACGGTGCTTCGTCCCGGCAGCAGCCGACTGGAAGCGCGCCTGCGCACGCTCGAGAACACCCTCGAGGCGGTGCGGTCCCAGGCCAGGCGGGCGGATGCGGCGGCCGCCAACCCGCGACGCGAAGTGGCGGGTGCAGCCGTGGCCTTCGCCGCAGGCAGTGGACGCGACACCCTGCCCCTGACAGTCGGCACCCCCGACTTCGCAAGCGCCGCCCAGGTCGAAGCGCCTTCCGCCTCGAGCCGTCTGTGGGTCTGGCTGGTGGAGGGCAACGCACTGGCCCGCGTCGGCGTGGTGGTTCTGTTTTTCGGGGTGGCGTTTGCGCTCAAGTATGTCTATGAGCTGGCCGGGGTGTCGGCCGCGACCCGCCTGGCCGCAATCGTGGTGGCGGCGCTCGTCCTGCTGGGGATCGGCTGGTGGCTGCGTGCCGCGCGTTCCCGCTACGCGCAGGTGCTGCAAGGCGGCGGCCTGGGGCTGCTGTACATCGCAGTGTTCGGTGCATCGAACCTGCTGGGCCTCATCCCGGGCTGGGTTGCCTTCATCCTGCTGATCGGGATCGTGGCCCTGGGCGCGTGGAGCGCGATTGCACAAAACGCCCAGTGGCTGGCCATGCTGGCCCTCGCGGGCGGATTCCTTGCCCCGGTGCTGGCGTTGCCGGGTGGCGCACCCCACGCCGCCCTGCTCGGCTACACCCTGGTGCTGGATCTGGGCATCTTCGCGATCGCGCTGCGCAGGTCCTGGCGCGCGCTGAACGTGCTCGGACTGGTGTTCACCTTCGGCATCGGTTCGATCTGGGGCGCGACCCTTTACGCGCCCGGGCACTTCGACGCCACCGAACCCTTCCTGATCCTGTTCTTCCTGCTGTACGTGGCCATCGCGGTCGTCTACGCGCTGCGCGAGCCGCCGCAGTTCAGACGCTACAACGTCGACAGTGCCCTGGTCTTCGGCACGCCGCTGCTGGCCTTCGCGTTGCAGGTCCAGCTGGTGCGCAACATCGAGCTCGGTGCGGCCTGGAGCGCCGCCACGGTGGCCGCGTTCTACGCCCTGCTGGCTTTCGTGCTGGACCGCCGCGCCAAGTCCACTTCCCGCATCCTGGTAGACGTATTTCTGGCGCTGGGCGTGATCTTCGCCACGCTGACGATTCCGCTCGCGCTGGACGGGCGCTGGACTTCGGGGCTGTGGGCGCTGGAAGGCGCGGCCGCCTGGTGGGTCGGAACGCGGCAGGCACGGGACCTGCCGCGCATCTTCGGCGCGCTGTTGCAATTGGCAGCCGGGGCCGCGCTGGTCGGCGATCTGCTGCACGCGACGATCGAGCGGCCGCTGTTGAACAGCTTCTTCCTGGGCAGCGCGTCCATCGCAGCCGCCGGCCTGTACTGCAGTTCGCTCGACGGGAAACCGGCGCGCAAGGCGGCCGGCTATTCCGACCAGGCCTCCGCCGGCCTGTTCTTCTGGGGGCTCGCGTGGTGGTTGATCGGCGGCCTGCACGAGATCTCGGTGCACGTGCCCGGCGCCGACGTGCTGGCTGCCTCGCTGCTGTTTTTCACGGGTACCTGTGCCGTCTTCAGCTACCTCTGGGGCGGCGGCTGGTCGCTCGCGCGGCTGGCCGCCACGGCGCTGCCGCCGTTGATGGCGGCCATCTTGGCCTTGCAAGTGCTGGAGCGGATGGACGGCCATCCGCTGGAGCAACTGGGCGCCGTGGCGTGGCCGCTCGCGTTCCTGGTGCACGGACACATTCTGCGGCGCCACGAAGACGCCGGCAGCCGATTTCTTGCGCATTCGGCCGGCTTCTGGCTGCTGGCGGCGGTGGCGACCTGGGAGGCGGCCTGGTGGATCGATCAGATGCTCGGGGCGGCTCATCCGTACTGGCCGCTTGCCGCGTGGGCGATCGCGCCGGTTGCCCTGCTGGCGATGGTCGCCGCGATCCGCCGCGCCTGGCCGATCGCCCGTCATCCGGGCGCCTACCTGTGGACGGGCGGGGAGCTGCTGGTTGGCTTCCTGATGCTGTGGACGCTCTACGTCAACCTGGTCGCCGATGGCGATCCGTTCCCGAATCCGTACCGTGCGCTGCTCAATCCGCTGGACATCGTGCAGATGCTCGCCTTCGCGGTGGTCGTCTACTGGTGGCGCGCGGTGCGCGCTTCCGGCATCGACGGGCCGGCGCAATTTCCTGCGGCCTGGCCGGTGACCGCCTGGTGTGTCGCGATCTTCTACTGGGCCAACGCGGTCCTGTTCCGAACGGTGCACCAGAGCGCCGGACTGGGCTATCAATTTCCGGCGGTGCTTCAGTCGAGCCTGGTCCAGATGGCGGTTTCGATCCTGTGGACTGCGTTGGCGCTGGCCACGATGTACGTGGCGACACGGATCCGAAACCGGCAGATGTGGATCGTCGGATCGTTCCTGATGGTCGCCGTCGTGATCAAGCTCACCGTCGTGGAGCTGCGCGCGGACGTCACCGTGGACAGCGTCATTTCCAGCATCGCGGTGGGTGTGCTGATGCTGCTCGCGGGCTACCTGGCTCCCATCCCCCCGAAATACGCTGGAGAACACTGATGGCAACCGCTGGCCAGTCGATCGCGGCCACCTCTTCGGCGCCGGCCGCTTCGCTCGAACGCGAACGAGCCCAATATCGCAGGACCCATTTCGGCGTTCAACGTCCGCAGCCGCACAGCCAGGTCCAGTGGGCTCTGGCCCTGTCCGGCGGCGGCATCCGCAGCGCGACCTTCTGCCTGGGCGTGCTGCAAGGCCTCGCTCGCAGCCCGGGCCCCGAGGAATCGGACCCGCATCCGCTGCTGTATCAATTCGACTATCTGTCAACCGTGAGCGGCGGCGGATACATCGGCAGCTTCCTGTCCAGCCTGTACGTCCCCGGCCGGGTTTCCGGAAAAGACCAGGAATCCAGCGACCAGGCGGCGCGCCTCGTCGCGCAGGTGCTGCAGGAAGATCCACCCGGGCGCATGCACCGGGTGACCCGATACGACCCGGCCCATCCCGGACAGGCGGCGCTCGCCTGGTTGCGCGACAACGGCCGCTACCTGGCTCCGTCGGGGGCGGGCGACTACCTGTACGGGGCCGGGCTGGCCCTGCGCAACTGGATCTCGACCCAGTACGTGGTCGGCACCGCGATCTGTCTGGCCATGGCGCTGATCGCCCTGGCGCGATGGACGCTGATCGTCTGCTCCCCCTTCATGTCCGGCTACGAGGAATCGCTTCTGAACGATGCAGCCCAGAGGAATGGAGTCTGGTGGAGCACCCTGTGGTGGCTTTGCCTGCCCGTGCTGGTGCTCGGGGTTGTACCACTTGGGCTGGCGTTCTGGTTTTCCTCCGTGGGCGAGGACGACGGGGCCAACGGTGCGGCGCGGCCGTTCACCAAGGCGGCGGCCCTGGGTTTGCTGTTGGGTCTTTTATTTCTTGCGGCCGGGTGGTGGGCCGATCCCGATTCGGGAGGTCACAGTCCGATCAACTACTTTGGATGGGCGGCGGGACTGACGCTGCTGGCGGGCGGTCTGTGGTACCCGGTGTCCTACACGTTGCTGCGCGACAAGACGCTCACCGAGCAGCGCGTGCTGCTCACCCGGTGGTTGACAACGAGCCTGGCGACGCTGCTGCTGCTGGCCGCGGTAGCGGCCATCGACACGCTTTCGCAGACGGTTCAGTTGAATTTCGACAACTGGAAGACCCACCTGGTGGCCTCCGGGTCGCTGATGGCGGCGGCCGCCTGGATCGCGCGGGTCCTGGCAGAGATACGCAGCGAAAAAGCATCGCCGAGCTGGCTCGCCAAGGTACCCGTGGGTGTTCTTGCCACCATCGGCGGCGTCATTCTGTGGCTGCTGGCGGCGACCGGCTGGCACCTGTTGCTGCACACGATGATCTGGAACAGCGTCGATCTGCGCCTGCTGCCCTACGCGGTGGACGTTGTGCAGATCTGGCAGCATGCCGCCGCCGCTGCGGTGCTCGCCGTTGCGCTGGCCCTGATCGTTGGCCTCTTTCCAGGATTCTTGAACCTGTCGACCCTGCAAGGCCTGTACAGCGCCCGCCTGACCCGCTCTTACCTGGGCGCCAGCAACCACAAGCGCTTCGCGCAGGACTTCCCGGCCGCCCGCAGCGTGGCCGAGCCAATCAAGAACGACGGCCTGGCGCTGCAGGACATTTACCGCAACCCGTACGCACCGATGCACCTGATCAACGTCTGTGTCAACCAGACTGTCGATCCGGCCGAACAACTGGTCCAGCGTGACCGCAAAGGCAAGCCCCTGGTGGTCGCGCCCAACGGCTTCTACCTGGACGGAGAGCCCCATGCGTTCGCCTCCACCCGGTCGAAGCGGGCCGCGGGCGATGTCACCAGTTCTCTGACACTGGGCGAATGGGTCGGAGTCTCAGGCGCCGCCTTCACCACCGGCCTTGGCCGTTCCACCCATCTGGGAATGTCCCTGCTGCTGGGCTTTGCCAACGTGCGACTGGGCCGCTGGTGGCCCTCGCGGGTGCCGGGCGCCCGGCCGGATTTGAAATTGCGCCGCTGGTTCAAGACCCAGGCGTACCTGCTCGACGAGATCCGGGGTTCGTTTTACGGGACCAGCCGCGAGTACCAGTACCTGTCCGACGGCGGCCATTTCGAGAACACCGCCGTCTACGAACTGCTGCGCCGGGACCGGCAGATACGCCTGATCGTCGTTTGCGACTGCGGCTGCGATCCGGACTACCGGTTCGGCGACCTGGCCAACCTGATGCGGCTGGCGCGGATCGACCAGCGACTGGAACTTCGCGTCAACGAACAGGTCGCCAACGACCCCCTGCTGGGCGCCGTCTTTGGCAAGCCGGGCGATCTGACCCGGGTCGAGACCGGCGCCCCGGGCGAGGGCCGTTGCGCGCTGCTGGTCGACGTGCTTGAACCACCGCAGGGCCAGGCGAACGAGCAGCCGGTGGCTCGCATCATCCTGCTCAAGCCGCGCCTGATCGACGGCGTTGCGCTCGATGTCGTCAATTACCAGGCTCAGCGCCCTGGTTTTCCTCAAGAACCCACGGGCGACCAGTTCTACGACGAAGCGCAGTGGGAGAGCTATCGAAAACTGGGTCTGGCAATCGCACTGCGCGTGTTCCCGCAGGATCCCGCCTCGGCATTCGGGCGGGCCTTCTGGCGCCTGGTGCTCAGTTGAACGCCGCAACCTCCTCTAACCGCTCCCTGGAGCCCATCATGTCCATCGAATTCCTTTACGTCCATTTCGAGGATCCGACCGGATCGCCGGTCTCCTGTGACGTGCTGGCAGACGGCCAGGCCGAAGGACCGGCCAACAAGCTCCTGATGCTCGAAGGCGGCAGCTACGTGATCAGCCTCGATTCGACGCAGCCGCACCAGCCGGCCCAGATCGCGCTGGCGCTGGGCGGAACGAGCCAGATCAGGCCGAAGATCCTCGTGTTTCAGTTCGCCGCTGCGTGACGGCCGGGAGCGCAGTGTGCAAACCACACGGTGGGCCCTGGCGGCACTCCTCGTCCTGGCGGGATGCTCGACCACGAAATTCGAGAACTCGCAACTGACGCCCGCCTCGTGCGCGACGAAGTCCCCGCCGGCGGGGCTCTCCAGTTGCAATGCGGAAAGGCGCAGCTTCGACGCCACCCATGAAGAGCGCCCGCTGATCCTGGTCGCGATCTCCGGCGGCGGGGTGCGCGCCTCCGCGCTCGGCTGGGCGATCCTGGAACAGCTCAAGGAGCAGAAGTACACGACCGGCGCCGGCGAATCGCGCCGCCTGATCGACGACGTCGCCGTGATTTCCTCCGCATCCGGCGGCAGCGTTGCGGCCGCTTACCTGGGGCTGTACGGACCGGATGGACTGGACAACCTGGAACACGACTTTCTCAGCCAGGACAACATGCAAACCCTCGGCTCCGAGACGCTCAGACCGAGCACGTGGTTCAGCCTGGTCTTCTCGGGCAACGGGCGCACCGACCAGGTACGCGCGCTCTTCGACGAGCGCCTGTTCCACGACAAGCGGTTTCGCGACATGAACCGGGAAGGCCGGCCCTACGTCATCTTGAACGCGACCGACATGGCCTCGGGCGAGGTGTTTTCATTCACCCCCCAGCGTTTCGACGACATCTGCTCAAATCTGGACAACGAGCGCATTTCGGTCGGCGTGGCCTCGTCATCGGCCGTGCCGGTTGTTCTGGAGCCCATGGCGTTCCACAACTACTCCAAGGCCGACGGCTGCCCGATCACGACGATGCCCCAATGGGTCACGAACCAGCTCGATACGAAAGAACTCCCCGCGGCGCGGTTCCAGAACGTCGAGCTCTACAAGCGGGCGCGCTACGCCTACGACCTGCGCAAGGGCAGCAATCCCTTCCGGACGCGCGACTACATTTACCTGGTGGACGGCGGACTGGTGGACAACCTGGGCATCCACGGACTGATTGAGGCCACCACCGCGCACTACGCGCCCGAGATCGTCAACGTCGGCAAGAAGGACCGCCGCAGCATCCTGTACGCGATGAACGCCGGCCTGGTGCGCAAGCTCGTGGTGGTCATCGTCAACGCCCGCTCCGACCCGGTCAACGACATTTACACCTCGCCCGACCGTCCCGGCCTGCTGGCGATGCTCGGCGCGGTCGCGTCCGACCCGATCGATGCCACCTCCTCGAGCATGAATTCCCAGTTGCGGGTGCTGATGGATGAGCTCAAGAAAGCCGATCAGGTCACCCACAGCATGAAGGTCTATGATATCGAGGTCGACTTCGACCTGTTGGACCCCAATGAACCAAAGCAGAAGGAGTTGCGCGATGCTGTGAAGATCATTCCCACCAGCTGGACGATCTCGGCCGGCAACCTGGCCGTCGTGGAGAAGGCTTCCCGACAGCTGATGCAGCACAACCCCTGCTTTCAGAAGCTGCTGCTGGATATGGGAATCACGCCGGACTTTCCGGTCTCGCCGGAGTTGGCAGCAGCCGGTTGTCAATAGAGGCCGGCGGGCGCCGAGGCCACCCAGATCCGGCTTCTCTCACCACCCCCGGTAGATGCCGCGGGCGTAGATATCCCACTCGCACTGCCGGCGCCGGTCCAGCCCCGGCATCACCCGGCCCTGGGAGCGGTCCCAGGCCTTCCAGGCGGCCTCCAGGCCGGGATAAGGGGAGGCCGCGTTCGGGTTGTTGACCAGCTTGGCCACCGAGGACGTGGCGAACGCCGTCACCCCGATGTTGAAGGTCAAAATGACCATCGCATCGAACTCGTTCTGCGTCACCGCGGCGGTGATCGTGTTCTGCACGGCCGTCACGGACGGCGCCAGGTCATGCGCCAGCAATGCGTCGGCGTCGTCCTGCTCGAACCCGTTCTCATACGTTTCCCACTGATTCTGCGTGATCAGGTGCCCGTAGCCGATCGTGGCGCCGGGAACCCAGGTGTCGGTGACCCGCCCGGTCTGATCGTCATAGGGCTGCAGGTGCAGGGACTCGACCGTCTTGAGAAGATGGGTGCCATCGTCGCTCAAAAAGCAGGCGCTGGCGGGCCGGCGCGGATTCGGGTCGTCGGTGGCCATTCGGTTCTCCCGTGTCGCCGCGATGATGATGCCGTTCAGACGAGCGCTGTGCTCCTTCTCGCCACCCGCAAAGGCGCGTCTCAGTGCATTTCGATGTTCGTGATGAAATCGCGAACGACCTCCGCGCACTCGATGGGTGATACTTCAAAGCGATGGATTTCAACGCCGGACAGGTCGGACGGCATCTCCAGATCACCGCGCGTCAGCAACAGCAGCTTCTGCCGCCCAAATCGCGCCCACATCCAGCCGATTTCCACGATGACATTCTGTCGCGCGCGGCCCCGCGTCACCAGGTCGGCCCGCGCCACCGCAAGGTCGTCCGGCGTCAGCAGTATTAGAGCTCCCTTGACGCGGCGCGCGAGGCGCTCGAATTTCTCTGGCAGAGTGCTCGCCGCGTCCGTCTCGTCCGTCATCAGAATGGGCTCCACGTGCGGAAACTTACGCCTCAGAAAGTTCTCGAGTTCGAGCCTGGCCGCACGGTCGTGGCCATGAACGATCATCAAAGGAAGCGCCCGTATCGAATGGTGATATATCGGCAAGGTTCCGATCGCCATCGTCGCATTCGACTCGATGCCGCGCCGCACGGCCTCGGCCGCGAAATCGCGCAGGCGGATGATCCGGTCGATCATGTAGGGATGGCTGGAAAGCCCCAGCGCGAGCCAGGACCAGGCACTGTCGAACAGTTCCGTCTGCTGTTCCCTGATCGCCTGGATGTTCGTGTTGGCAGCGACGCCCGAACCTGCCGTGATGATCAGGAGCGCCTGCTCCGCCGCCTGCAGCTCACCGGTCACGAGAAGGCCGAGGCGGTCGGCCGTCATGTGGCAGCGGCGCTGCCAGGCGAGGTAGAAGGGCATCGCGAGCCGACCGAGGCCGTGCTTGAAGAACCATAGGTCGAAAAAGCCGTTAGCGATCAGGCCAAGCTGGCGGCCGATAAAAAACATCAACTCGCGCGACGATCCGCTCTGTGTCAGGTCGTCCAGCATGGTTGAAGTGATGATCAGCAGCCCACGGCGCGAGAACCGGCGCGCGACGAATATCTCGAAGACGCCATGTCCCTGCAGAATGAACATGGTCGGCGCCACAATGCCGAGAATGGCGCTCGCTCGGCTGAGCAGCCTGTCGATCTGCGGATATTGGGCCGGACCGACCTTGATGGCGCCCCCGAGCAGCGTGGCCATCAGCAGCTTCCACGCCATCCATGCCAAGAGCGCCAGGCCGCACGCGATGCCGATCGCCCACAGCAGGCTCGACATCGCCGCGCCGCCGTAAAACGGCGCCAGCAGCACGGCGAGTGCTGCGAGAGCCGTCGGCATCCAGACAAGAACCAGGTAGAAACGCTCGTACGGCACGCGGACCGCCGCGAGATCCAGGCGCTGACCCTCGGCGAGCCGGGGTAGATCCGGTATCCGATGCGGACCTTGCGCCGAGGGCTCCGGCGCCGGCACTACCTGTTCAACAGGCGCTTCCGACGAAGGCTTTGCTGCCGGTGGTCTCGGTGCAGGCGGTCGCGCCAGCAGCGGTCGCGGCACCGGCGGGGCCTGCACCGCCGGCTCCTGCACCGCTGCGGCCTGCGCCGCGGACTCCTGCGCCGGCTCGGCCGGCAGCGAGCGGTCGCACGCCAGCTCAAAGACGTTGTTCGTTCCGATCCGAATCAGCTGCCCAGCCTCGCATTGAACCTCTTGATGAACCTCGAGGCGGCGGTCGCCGGGCATAAAAAAGGTGCCGTTGCTGGACCCGAGATCAGTGATCCTGAAGCGATGAGTGCGCTCGTCGTACCACACTTTGCAGTGATCCCGGCTGACGTCGCTGTCTTCGTCGAACGAGAGCCTGCCCTGGCCGGGATGTTCGCGGCCGAGCGTGAGGCCGCCCGGCGGCAGCACGATCGAGACCCCCTGGAAACGCCCGGAATGGCCATCGATGGTCGCCATATCATCATCCACGCGCGCGAGGCGCCGGGAACCCTGCGCTGATCACTCCGGCAAAGCACTCAGACGAAATTTCAAAGCGTTTAACGACATCACCAGAATCCTGCCTCCAAATCGGCATCCAGCGCAAGGGGGCAGGCGCCATTTTGACCATCCAAAATTGAGTTGCGACCGCGTTTGCGCGCAGATTGATCCCAAACCTCCACGGTTGAGCTAACCTTACGGCCTCGGGCTCCTCGACACTGCGCCGCAAGATGACACAAGAGGCGATGCGACCGCCTCGACCACGGGCGACGCTGCGAGTCGGCGTTACGGGTCATCTTCCGGACGAGCAACGCATGCCGGACACGGTCACGCCCGTGCTCCAGAAAAGGCTATGCGATCTGCTGGCGCAGCTCCAGGACGAGGCGAACGCGGTACGAACGCGCCACCGGGAGACTTATCGCGACGATCCAGCCATAGTCAAGGTCACGACCAGCCTCGCCCAGGGCGCCGACACGATCGGGGCCGAGGCGGCTCTCTCGATGAACGTTGAATTGCAGGCGATCCTGCCGTTCGCGCGGGCGGAGTATGCCAAGGATTTTGACGGCGACCGAGCCAAACGGACCTACGATCGCTTGCTGCACAAGGCGGCACGCGTGCTCGAACTGCCCGGGGATCGGCGCGACGAGGTCAGCGCGTATCGGTTGGCGGGAGAGATTCTGATCAGGAGCAGCGACCTGCTGATCGCAATCTGGGACGGTGGCCCGGGCCGAGGTCCCGGGGGCACCGCGGACATCGTCGAGCAAGCAGTTCACAGTGGCCTTCCGGTCCTGCATATCGATTCGAGGTCGCTCGGACCCGGTTTCATACGCTGGGTGGCCTGGGCCGACGCACCGGACTGCAATTCTTGCCTGCCTCTGGTCCCTTCCCGGCCCATAGCTGAGAGTCTTCGAGATATGACCAGCGTGCTGTTAAGACCGCCCAGTTCCGCCACCCGCACGGGCAGCAAGCACAGCCGACGAGATCCCGGCGACCGTCAGATGCTCGATGCTTTCCTGCACGAGCAGTGCAGCCCAAAGCGGAATCTGCGCTTGGCATACGCGCTCTTTCTGAGACTATTCGGCGCGCGGCACCTGAGGCACAGCGAGTTCGAACTGAAGAGTCCTGACGCTGTGACCCCTCACAACTGGTCGCACTTTCTAACCGGGGTTGCCCATCGAGTCGGACTCGAGGGCGATTTGCGCACTGTACTCATGCCGCGCTACGCATGGGTGGATCAATTTGCCGAGTACTACGCACAGAGCTATCGAAGCACCTACGTTACAAATTTCTCACTTGCCGCGATCGCAGTAATACTGTCTATCCTGGGCGCGACCATCGGCTGGGGAAACCACGAACTGGGTTTCGTCCTAGGCGAACTGATTGTGCTTTTGTTTATTCTAGTGAACACCTGGCGGGGCAACAGGGAACACTGGCATGCTCGCTGGCTGGATTACCGGCACCTGGCAGAGCGGCTGCGAAATCTACGTTTCTCCTCGCTATTCGGAGATCTGAATCTCGCAAGCGCCAGTGCTGCGGACTTCGGCGGCGGCCCCGGGTGGGTCATATGGTATGCACGTGCGACGGCGCGAGAACTCAACCTGCCGTCGGTGTCGGTTGATCCACCAGCCACGAGCGAACTGATTGAAAGCTTTATCCACGATCAGCTCAGTGACCAGATCAGCTATCACGCCAAAAACGGCAAGATCCTCTCGAAACTTGATCAAAGAACGCACAGCGTGGGGATCTGGTTTTTCCGGCTGACCGCGATATTCTGTGCGCTGTACGTTGCGCTGAACATCGTCGCATATTTCATTAGGTCCCCTACCAGCGATTGGAGGTTTGAGTGGTGCTTTAATCAGTATAAGCACTACATGCCGATCTTCACCATTGGGCTGCCGGCGCTGGGAACGGCGCTGTTCGGCATCAGGGTGCAGGGCGATTTTCGCGGGCGCGCGGATCGGTCGGCTCTCACCGCGAACGGCCTGGATAAGATTCGTCACTTGCTCACGGGGTTTCCGTGTTCTTGGGGTTATCTGCGAATGCAGGTCAACAAGGCCGCAAACATCATGCTCGACGACCTAGCGGACTGGCGCGTGACATACGCGCGCAGGCGTCTTGATCTTCCAGCGTAGCGGCACTCGATTGGGTAAGGGCGAAGTCGCGGTCGTGGACAACGTGGAGCAAACGAAGTTGTGATGGATGACATCTCGTGCTACGGCGGTGCCCGCAAACCAACCGATGCCGTCACGGTCGACGACTTCAAAAACGCCCGGCAGAAGATGCCGATCAGGGTCCACGGACCGCGGTGACCTCGAAGCGGGCACCGCGCGGACCCGCGGCCACCGAAATATGAGCCCCAGGCGGCACGATCCAGTAGGCCCCGGATTCCGGCACTTCCGGCTTGCCTTCGACGTTCACGGTCATGCGGCCCGCAAGCCGATGGATCAGGAGCACGGACGATTCCGAAGCGATCGAGGCGGCTCCCGACTTTGGGAGGAACCACTGCCGCAACACGAGCTTGAGCGCCCCTTCCTTTCCGTCCACAGCCTTGATTCGCAGCGATCCTTCGAAGTTCGTGATCGGCGCGCCGCTCGCCCGCTCGGTGTCGGACTCGGTCGGCAGCGTTTCCTCGGCCAAAGCCGGGAGACAGGCCGCCGCCAGCGCCGCGACCAGCGCGCCTTGCATCCACCGCGGGCAGGTCGGCTTGGTCACCGCCATCATGGCTCCAGCATCAACAGGCGCCCCTTGGTGCAGTTCGTCGGATCGACGCCCGGCGTTGCGCACCCCGGAGCACTGGTAAATCCCCCGGTGACCGCGTGCGAGCCGGCCGCGATATAGACCCGCCCGTGCGCCAGGGCGGGCTCCGCGACGATCGCAGAAATCAGCTCATTGGTTATCGTATTAGATACCAGCAAGTCGTTCAGCTTCAGATCGACATCGACATAGAAGGGAATGGGGACGAGTCGGCCGATGCTGACGTTGTGGCAGACCGGGTGCGGTGGCGGTGCGCAGATCCGGATGCCGGTGCACAGGAAGGCCGGTAGGGTCGGATCGTCACATCGCCAGCCGGTGACCTTCCCGGGGGCGACGCGTGGGTCCTCGATGGCGAGCAGATGCCCTGACCGCGTCCCAACGTAGACGACGCCGTGGCTGACCGAAGGCGGCCCGAAGCCGCACTTCTCGTCGTCGCAGTTCTTGAACGGAGGGTAGTCGAGCATCCAGCGAACTCGTTCGCGGTCACCGGTGCAGGCGTTGAGCGCCGTGATCCGCTTCTGCCCCTGTCCCGATTGCGTCGCCAGGTCGTTGCCCCCGTCCACCACGTAGTAGACATCGCCCCAGGCGGCGCCCGGAGCGGCGTAGCCGGGGCTGCCGTCCCCCGACATGGGCGTGTTCGCGGGAAAGACCCAGCCCCGCCCCGTACCCGCCGCCGCATCGGCCGGAACGGCATGGGTAAAGCCATCCTTCTGCGTGGAGACGACGAGCTTTCCGCAACTGGCATCCATCACGCTCGGCGTGGCGGCCCAATCGTCATCGTTCAGGTCGGCGCTCGGCTGATAGGGCCAGGGAGGCGCGGCCACGACGTCCCCGTGGCTCGCGTCCAGCTTGACCAGCGCGTGTCCGTAGTCCACGGCGCCCCCAAAAGGCGGGCGGACGTTGCCTGTGGCAACGTACAGCGCATCGTGGTCGAACGCCACGGAGCTCCAGACATCGCCGCCGCAACCCGTCGCATAGGTGCCGCAGCCCTGATTGCCCCCCACGGAGTGAAAGCTGAAGCCGGGAATCTTGGTGCCGGCGTTCAACGTCACCGCGACGACCTGTCCGTCCTGCACCGGATTGTCGACGTGGTCCGACACGCCGACGTAGACCTTGTCGTCGGCCACGAGCGGGGCTGAGTAGCCGATCTGTGCGTGGCGCTGTCCATACCCGAAACTGTCAACGATCGCGATCGCATCGGATCGCCAGAGGAGATCCCCCGTCCTAGCATCGACGGCGAACAGATACCCGCTGCCCGTGTCGGTACACGCGCTGGGCCTGCGCGCGAGCGCGTCGGGGCAGCGGTCGGGCGCCCCGAAGATCACGGCGTCGCGCTGGTTGATGCGCGCCATGGTTGCGCCGCCCGCGATGCCGATGCCGGACGGATTCACGCCGCGATCTGCGGTTCGAAAGTCCGGGAATCCCGATACGAGCGGCTGGTCGCCGCGGGCGGGAAACTGCCACAGCAACCTCAAGGTGTCGGCATCGAGCGCGCGAAAGTACCCGTCACTATTGCCGACGAACACCCGATCCTTCCAGACGATCGGGGCCGACGCGAACGCCGAATCCATGGGTGGCTCATTGGCCGGCGGATAGGTCGCACGGACGTGCAGTGTCTGGATTTTCGACGGATCCGATAGTGCCGTGATGGCCGGCTGCGACGCGCTGCGATGGTTGTCGTGGCGATAGGACGGCCAGTCGCTCGAACAAGCCGCGACACCGACGCTCGCGGGGAGAAGGATCGGGGCAAGTCGCGCGAGCCTGGAACGCATCTTCCGTCGTTCTCGTCGACTTGGGCGGCAGGGGCCAGGCATGCGCAGCGCTCACTTCGAACCGAACAACTGGACGCGCATCCTCATCGGTGCATCGTGCGGATTGGCGATCGCAAGGTTTTCCCCTTGCGACACCACGACGACGGAACCCGGGTGAAGTCGTTCCTGCCCGCCCGCATGCGACAGGACGCCGCTGCCCGACTGAACCTGCAGGATCGCCGCGCCCGGAAGCGGAAGTTCCACCGCGGCATCGCTGGGCAGCACCAGCAACTCGCGAATCTCGACAAAGAGCCCCGGCTGCAATGGCGCGACGAAGTCCGTTTCGCTCAGCACCGAGGGCGCGACCTGAACGAATGGATGGGGCGGGTCATAGTCCATGGAAGCCTGGACGCCGGGTGGCGGCGCGGACAGGGGTTGCGAAAGAACGTTCGTTCCCGCGGCGCTGAATTGACACCCGGCGTTCAGCGTGACAAGCGATAGTGCAAAGGCGAGCGCACCTCGGAACGCCACCGTTCTTCTCCTTGTTATCCAGCTTCCGACGGCCCCGGTTTCGGGAGCTCCACACCGCGTCCGCGCAATCGGTTCGTGGCCAATCTGTTCCCGGACGCAGTCGCCTGCGATCGCGCGAGAGAGTGAGCGCCAGACTCCATATATAAGTGCGGGGGCGCTCTTGTGCGACTCTGACCCACCAGGGCATTCGCAGCAACCATGAATGGCATATCTCTAAATTAATAACATGGTCCCGAGCACGAGGAGCCCTGGAACGTTCCGTCGCTGCAGGTCTTGATCCACGGGTACCATCCGTAAAGCCAGTTCGGGTGACAGCACTGCGTGTGGCCGGCGATCGTGATGCATTGGTCCTGGGCGCTCCCGATGCTGGCTCCCGTGCATGGACCGTTCGTCTGGAAACAAACCGCCGTCGAAGTCGGATCGGGCTTTACCGATAGCTGCTGGGTAAGGAACCGCTCGGCGCAGGCCTGCAATCCGGTGTAAGTCGCATTCGACCTTTCGGCTGTCCCCACGCAAGTTGTGCAGCACTGGCCGGCGGTGCAGGCGACCGAGCTTGCCTGAGCCAGCTGGCCGCTCGACGTGTAGGTGAGGACGCCGGCGCCGGAGCTGAAATTGGCTCGGGCGCCGCCTCCCGGGCCGACGACGACCAGTTCGAAGGCCGTCAGCGGAGCCAGGTCGGCGGCGCCTTGGAATCCTGAGCAGGTTCCGCCGGGACCGCTGCCGCAATTGCAGCCGACCTGGCTGACCATATAGGTGTGGTCGCCCTGCATGGATCCGTTTTGGTCGAGCACTTGGTACCTAGCCCCGGTCACGGTGACGTTGTCGTTGGGATCGTAGACAAGACTCAGAATCAGCTGGTAGCCAGCGGGAAGCCCGTTGCTGATCGGCGTCGAGCACACGTCGATGGTATTGCAGCAGATGTACGCCGGAGGCGTCGCAGAGACGTTGCTCCAGTTGTTTATCCAGCCCTGTATCGAGTTGCCCTGAACCGTGAAGCCGTACTGCTGCCACGCAACCGTCGCGGAACCGTTGCAACCGTTCAACTGGATGTCGAACCCATTGGAGGAGGCGATCGTGTCGGTGATCTGAAGAGTTACCGCCAGGCCCTGAATGTTCTGACCGCACCCCGCCGGGTTCACGATGAAATCGTTTGAAGAGCTCGAGCCGGAGGCAGGCGGGTTCGTGCAGGTGCCGTTGCAGCACGACTGCCCCGATGTGCAGACGTTGCCGCAGCTGCCACAATTGTGCGGATCCGTCTGCGGATCGATGCAGGCGTTGCCGCACCACATGTTGGGCGCAGGGCAGGTACAGGAGCCGTTCTGGCAGATCGAGCCGGCCGGACAGACGGTCCCGCAATGACCGCAGTTGGATGGGTCGGTCTTGGTGTTGGTGCAAACCCCGCTGCAGAACGTACCGCCCGAGCAGGGATTGGTACACCCGCGGCAATCGACCGTATTGACGTCGCACTCCGCGGTTTGACAGTACATCTGGCAACCGGTTGGGGAATCCAAGCTTGACCGGCAAGGGCCGCAGTGTGGCTTGCAGCCACCGCCGTTCAGTAGCCCGTCGAACAGGGGCCGGTGGGCGGCGCCACCGGCCTGCGGCGCCTCGGTGGCGTAGTGCTGCAAGGGCGGCCGCAGCGAAGCCGCCGCGGTGAATCCGGGCAGTTGGCGCATGGAAGGCCTCCCTGCGACGTCGCCCCTAACAGTCGTAGTAGGGCGACAGTTTGGTCACCAGGAACGGGAACTCGTCGGTCACGTCGACCCGCACGAATTGCTTCGAAATCACGTCCGTGCGGCGATTCGTGAACGAGAGCACGACGTCGACGATTTCGCGGGCACCTGACAACGACGACGAGCGTACGTCGACCGCTGTCAGCGATTCGTCGCGATCGTGGGCCTCCGCCACCGCGTGATACAGGCGCGGATAGCGCGCCGCGAGGTAATTGAAGGCACGGGTTCGATTCGAACTGCCTGGGTTGGCAGCCAGCAGCATCATGCGGTCGAACAGCTCCGCCGCTGCGGCGGCGAAGCCCTTGGCGTTCGCACCCTCGGGCCTGGGCAATTCCTTCAACAGCGACTCGCGGTCGAACGAGTAGATCTGGTCGAAAAAGACGATCGGGACCTGCAGGCCATTGCACATTGGGGACGGTGCGACCGGTCCCTTCGCCCCGATGACGATGTCCAGGTCGCCGGGCCCCGGATCGGCTCGGACCGAATGGGCGAGCAGCCTTAGGTCTATCGGATCGCGGGGCGTGAGGATGTAGGTGTCCTGACCCTGGATCGTGAGCACCCAGCACATCTGGCGCAGCAGGTAGGCGTTCTCGGCGCTGGACAGCACGTGATGTCGGACCTGGGCGTCGGACATGCCCTGCAGCTTCGACGACTGGGCGACGACCTGCAGGAACTCCTTCTCCACCGAAATGCGCGGAAAACGCGGCTCAATCCGCCCAATGGCGTAGACCCAGGAAGCGGAACTGACGACAGGGCCGGCACTCGGATCCCGCCCGGTGACGACCGCCGCGCTGCTGGGTGGCGAGGTGCTGCCGCAACTGGGGCATGGCACATGCGCAGCGGGTGCGGGATCTGATGCCGGCGCTTGAGCGGCGGACACGGATGCATTCGACTCGAGCGGTTCGATGACGGATGTGTCCATGTTTCTCCCCGATCAAAGTGCCGCCGCCGGGTGGCGTCAACGCGACAGCGTCAGCCAGCGATTGAGCGCTTCGGCGCGGGCCTCGCAGCCGCCGCAGGCACGTATCCCCATCGAGTACGTGATCTTCTTGAACAGATCTCCCAACCCGATCTCCTGGTCGATGAGAAAGCCCGGAAGGTGGACACGATGCGTCGCTTCGTCGACCACCGACGCGGCCGCTTTGACAGCGCCGCACTCGGGTGCATTCGTTCCGTCAGGATTCGTTCGACCCACTGATTCAATCTACTCTCGCAACCAGGGCGGGACAAGGTGTTCCACGAGGGGCGTCACGTGCTGACACAAGTTTGGTATTAATGTCGGACTCTTCGAAAAATTATTCGTCTCGTTTTATTCCAGGGATCCTTCGGATGGCTGCTGACTTCGCAGCGGCAACGCGCGGTCCACCTGCAGTGCGGTTTTGCATTTTCAGAGAGTCGTTGATAGTCGTTGTAGTCGCGGGTTGCATGGTGTCGTCCACAATAGGAGCTTCGACTGGCCGCTATGCGGTAAATTTAGGGGCGCGGTCCGATGACTCTTACTGGCCGGACCCCAAATGGCCGACCGGCCGGTCGGGCCCTAAAGCGACGTGCCGGAAGGCAGCGACACCGGCCTGTACCACCTCTTTGCTGGCCGCGCTTCGCACATCGACCAGACGAAACCAACTGTATGCGGAATCTCGAATGCCGCGACCGACCATTGATGCGCCGGCGTGGATGCTCCGGCGTGGCGATTACCGCTATGGTAGTGTGACCGAGCTCGACGGACCAGGCCGACGGGCCGGTCGGCCATTTCGGGGTCCGGCCAGAAGCTGTCGACCGCGGGCTAGGTCAAACGCGGTCGGTTGCCGACGCCGACAGTCGTCGCAATACCCGAAAAGGCGCGACTGCCCTTACATTTGAAAGTAGTGCTTGATCGGTGCATTGCTCGGCAGAGTAGCCGTCATCGTGCTCGATTCGTTCGCGATCGCGAACGTAATACGCGATTGGCTTTCCTCGCTTCCAAGCGCGATTTTTCTGGCGTCCCCAAGGTTGTCAAGTACTGTGATCTCACTTCGTATTCATTTCTTTGATGCTCCCTTATTCGATATTCCTCCGATCCAATGCGCAAACGGCTAACTCATTGCACATTTTTGCCTCTTCAAGTGAATTTGAGTGCAGCCGAGTGAGCGCTACCATCATTTCACGTTCGAATGCATTTTCATTTGAGTGCATTTGAGTGCATCAGACTATAGCCAAGGCGCCATCGTTCTCCTAGCCGCCAGGCGATCGTGCACGAAGTCGTAGATCCAGACGTGGTTCGGTCGAACCGCACGCAGCATCCGCATGCCAGCTCCGCTGCGCCGGCGCCGGGGACGCCAGCGACGAAGATTCAGGCCCATCGTGGCCCAGAGCCGGGTGCTTCCGGCTGGAGCGACAGTTGCCGGATGGGATTCGCACCCACTGGAAAACAGCGCCTTTTCACGACGGACTTCAACAGCCTGCCAGAGAAGCCGGAGGAATCAGGCCGGGCGGCGCCGACTTCAACAGCCGCCGCTCGAAGCTGCGGTCGGGGTCGAGGCGGCAGATGTCGTCCATTGCGACCACCCCGGCGTATGCAAACCAGCGGGCGCCTTCCCCGCAGTCCAACGTGCAGCCGCGGTACCCCAGCGGGGGTGGCCTCGGCGGCGAAGTCTTGGTGTCCTGCAGCTGCTGCCACAGCTGCCGCAGGTCGCGCGCCGCCGCGGCCGGCACCTGCCATTGCGGATCCGGCCGCCCCGAATACAGGAAGACCGAGGCCGTGCACGGTCGGGCCCGACTCATGCGATCTTGATGTGCCCGTGCATCACCGTCATGAACGTGCAGAAGTTCGTGTACATCCCGCGATTGGCGGTGCGCGGGTCAGGGATCAGATGTCCGCTGTTGTCGATGTTCGTGACCGGCGTCGATCCCGGCTTGTGAGTCCACAGGCCGTTGCGACCCTTTCGATACCAATGAAAGTCGATGCCGGGCGCGATCACGAGCGCCACCAGGTGGCCTTCCTTTGGACAGCGGTTGTGGGCGGCCGGATTCGCGATCAGTCCGTCCGATATCGCCGCCGGTCCGACTGCCGCGCAGGTGAGCGCCGTGTACATCGCGCCGGACGCGGCTCCGGGCTGCCCCCCGCCCGGAGTCAGACGAAAGGTATCGGTCCTGTAGTTGCTCGCATAGTTGTAGCAGTTGTTGTGCCACTGCTTCTGCCCGCCGTCGTTCCACCACGCCGGCTCGTACAACGGCGCGCACAGGCATCTGGGCCGGTGCGGCCAGTGCTCCCGATGCCGCTCGAAGTCCTCGTCAAATTCCTTCAACTGCCTCAACTGCCGGGTCAGGAATCGGGAGAAGTCGGGCAAGACCTTGATTTTGGCGGCCGGCCCTTGGGGGCCCGCAAAGAACTCCTCCAATTCGGGGTCCGCAATCGTATGCGCGAGCTCGGGGCCGTAAACGGCGCCGGCCGCAATCCGAAACGTGCGCGGAAGCGCGCGGATCGGAGCTCGAATCTGCTCCACGATCAGGCCACGATATCCGAGACGATACTCGGGCGAGGGCATCGCGCCCCGCTTCAGCGCCTTCGCCGGCTTGGCCCGCTGCAGGAAATCGCGCGCCTTTTTGCCGTCCAGTTCGACGGTCGGGTTAGGCCGCCCGCTGAAGATGTCGATCGTAATCCGAAGCGTCATAACATGCCTCCTGTCTCGTGCGATGGTGTGCTCGACGGCCGGTGCCGACACCCAGGAAGCTGCGAAGACGTGTTCGGCAGGCGGCGCTGATACCCAAGACGTACGCAGGGCCCGTTGAGCGACATACGTGACCCCGTCAGCTCGCTATGGGCAGTTCGCGTAGGGCGGAGGACCAAACTGAAGCGCACGCGTCTGTAGCACGAGCCGGTACACGCCCAGGTAGTAGTTCGTCTGGCTGTAGGTCGGGTCCGTAACGCTGCCCCACAAGTAATAAATTGACGCATCCGTATCGGTTAGAGAGGCATTGGGGTCTCCCTGGACCCCCTTCCACGTGGCCTTCGTCACGGGCGTTGAAAACAGCGACGGATCGATCACCATGCTCCTGAACAGGAACGGAAACGGCCCCCAGACGCAGAGGGTAGGCGCTACGTGCCATCCCCACTCGACATAGCAGTTGGGGTTGTTGCGCGTGTTCACATGAAGTCTCGTGCTGGCCTGGATCCAGACCTTCCTGGGAGACAGGCTCATATTGATCATCAGGCGGCACATCTCGTGGGCCCGTGCCCAGCACCCGTCATCGGGATAAAGAAACGGGATGCATGGCGGAGGAACCGTCAGGGGATCGCAGCTGGTCGCGCTCATCGCGTTAAAGACCTGCTGGGCCCGAGCCATTGAACTGCATCCAAACCAGCAGCGGGGCCACCACGGGAAGCGCCAGAGGCTTCTCATCAGTCGCCTGAACCAGCTGGGAGGCAACGGTCCCGGGCCTGGCAGGGGAGGCGGCGGCCCGTCCGGGCCAGGCCTGAACGGACGAACGTCGATGATGTTGTGCGCATCGTCACCGGTCACGATGACCGGCTGACCGCTGCGAAGCGCGGCTTTCAACTGCTCTTCGAGTTCGCCGAAGTCGGGCCGATCGCGCCGCAGCATGTGCCGGGCATGCGATGGCAGCAATTCGACGACGAGGGCCTTGTCGTTCTCCGGACGAACGGCAGTGACGCGCGCAACATACGGGACCAGCAAGCGCGTCATCGAAGACGTGGCCAGGTCCGTTTCAACGTACACCGGCAGACCCTGGCGTCTTGCTCCCTCCAGCACTTGAGCAAAGCCCACCGAGCGAGGGTTCGTTGGGTCGAGGCGAACGCGGCGCCCTTCCGCCAGCACGACGGACAGACCGCGCTCCGACCGCAATAACTCGGCTGGGGGGCGGTCGAGCGCCGGCTCGAACCCCGCAACTGCAGAAACGATCACATTAGGGCTAGGCATGATGACCCCTCGACAGTCGACACCCGGAAAACAAACATAGTCTCATTCCGGGACGCAGCCAAGCCAAGGATGGGTGGCTAAGCTCCTGCGAGGCGGGTGAAAGCGGGTTCATTCGGGACAACACTTCGCCCGGCGGACCTGGCGCCTTTCAATCGCTAAGACGTAACCGGCATGTTTTTTCCGACATTCTTCCTGTCACA
>DASZFP010000087.1:0-8298 GCA_035939615.1 Burkholderiaceae bacterium
TGAGGCCCCGGCGAAAGCGATCGCGTGCCAGAATCGAGAGCACGCCGGGTCGATCGCTTCAGTCACAAGGGCCTCGGCGCAGGATGACACCATGACGACTTCCTCGCCCAGCTTCCAGGTCGACCCGGACATCCGGGCCGCCTCCACGCTCGATAAGCGCTTCTACCTCGACGAATCGGTGTTCGCCCGCTCGCGCGAGCGCGTTTTTGCACGCAGCTGGCAGTGGATCGGCGATCTTGCCGACGTTGCCTCGCCCGGGTCGCTGTCGCCCCGGGACCTGCTACCTGGCTACCTAGACGAGTCGCTGTTGCTCGCGCGCGACCCGGCCGGGGTGCTGCGCTGCCTGTCGAACGTCTGCACACACCGCGGCAACCTGCTGGTTCACGAATCCTGCCGAGCCGAGCAGATCCGCTGCGGCTATCACTCGCGCCGCTTCGACCTCGCGGGGCGGATGACGTTCATGCCGGCGTTCGAGCATGCCCGGGATTTCCCGTCGCGCGGCGACGACCTGCCGGAGCTGCCGCTGGGCTCCTGGGGGCCACTCGGCTTCGTGTCGGTGGCGGCTGCGGCCCCGCTGGAGGCTTTTCTCGGCGACGTGCGTTCAAGGCTGGCCTGGCTCGCAGTCGACGAGTTCGTCCAGGAACGAGACCTCAGCCGCGACTACGAATTCGATGCGAACTGGGCGCTTTACGTCGAGAACTATCTCGAAGGGCTGCACGTGCCCTTCGTCCATCCATCGCTGTCGAAGCTGTTGGACATGGACGGCTACAGCGATGAGCTGTACCGCTATGCCAATCTCCAACTCGGGCCCGCGCGCGAAGGAGCACCGGCTTTCGATCTGCCGCCGTCCAGCCCGGACCACGGTCGTCGCATCGCGGCCTACTACTTCTGGATCTTCCCCAACCTGATGCTCAACTTCTACCCCTGGGGCCTGTCACTGAACCTCGTCGTGCCGCTGGGGCCGGCACGCACGCGCGTCTGCTTTCGGGGCTTCGTCCGAGACGGGAACCAGCTCGGTTCAGGCGTCGGCGCCGGGCTGGACCAGGTCGAGCTTGAGGACGAGGCCGTCGTGGTCGCTGTCCAGCGCGGCCTGCGCTCCAGCCTGTACTCGAAAGGCCGTTATTCGCCGACCCGGGAGCGGTGCACGCACCACTTCCATCGACTGCTTTGCGAGTTCATGGCCGACGACGGAAGCGCGGGTCGATAACTCCGATCCGGCGAGTTGTCCACCCCTGGCCGCGTTGCAGGATCACCCTACCATTCGAACGTCGGCACCGGCCCGATGATCGATTCGTCGCGCCGGCCGAGCGCGATGCCGAACGCCGCGGGCCCTGCCAGACCCCGACCCGTACCGGTTCGCTGGGCGATGCTCGCAGGCCTGTTCGGCTTCTCGTTTTTCGCCTACGTCGAACGCGCGAGCATCGGAGTCGCTGCGGATCGAATGATGTCCGACCTCGACCTGAGCCAGGTACAGGTGGGCTGGCTCTTCACGGCATTCCTGGCGAGCTACGCCGCGCTCCAGGCTCCTGGCGGCTGGGTCGGGCAGAGATTCGGAGCGCGGCTGACCCTCGTGGCCTGCAGCATCCTTGGGCTGACCGCGACAGTGACCACGGTCGCCGCGCCGGCGCTGTTTGTGGGCACCGCCGCTTTCATCGTGCTGTTGCTGTCGCAGTTGCTGCTCGGTGCCGCCCAGGCACCGGTGTTCCCGGCGACTGCAGGGGCGACCGAATCCTGGTTTCCGCGGCGGCAGTGGAGTTTCGCGCAGGGACTTCTCAGCGGCGGCTTGAATCTGGGTTCGGCGGCCACGCCGCCGGCAATCGCGTACCTGATGGTCGCCATGAGCTGGCAGGCGGCGATGCTTCTGACGAGCACGCCATTGGTCGCGCTGACCCTGTTCTGGTATGCGCGCGCGCGCGACCTTCCCGCCGACCATCCGCGGGTCTCCCGGGAGGAGCTCGAAGAACTGGAGCCCGCTAAAACTTCGAGCGCGTTTCCGAGTGCGAAAAGGGTGGGTGCACTGCTTGTCGACCGCAGTCTTCTGCTCCTGACCATGTCCTACCTGGTCATGAATTACGTGTTCTATTTCCTCACGTTCTGGTCGTTTCTGTATTTCCGCCAGGAGCGTCATTTCTCCACGATCGACAGCGGATGGCTGGCCGCGGCGCCCTTCATCGCCGCTGGAGCCGGAGCCGCGCTCGGCGGCGGCGCCTGCGACGCACTGCGCAAGCGACTTGGCGAGCGCTGGGGATTCCGCGCCGCTCCGCTGCTTGCCCTGCCAGTGAGCGGACTCGCGCTCGTCGCCGCGGCGAACGCCCGGGACGCGATTTCCGCCGAACTCGCCCTCTGCAGCGCCTTCGCGGCCATCGAAGTGACCGAGGGAATCTACTGGGCGGCGGCCATGCGCATCGCCGGAAGCGACAGCATGCTGGCAACGGGCATACTGAATACCGGCGGCAACGTCGGCGGCATCATCGGAACGCCGGTGGTTGCGATGCTGACCGCCACGCACAGCTGGAACGCGGCGTTCCTAACCGGGTCGGCGTGCGCCGTGTTCGCTGCGCTGCTTTGGTTCGGCGTCGACCCTCTGCCCAAACGACGCTCGAGGTGACCGCGCTGGACGAATCCACTCGCAAAGCATCTCCTGGGGATGCGTATCATGGTGCCCAGGTTCAGCCGCCAGCAGGCAGGATTCGACAACAGCCAAGTGGCTCAGGGTGGCTTCCGCCATGAGGTCCCCGCAAACAGAAACACAAGCACTCTCCGCCGATCAGCAGTACCGGGCCCTGCTGGCCGTCTCGGAGGCGATCGTCTCGCACCGCGATGTGTCGGCGCTGTTCCACGAGCTGGCCGATCGGCTCCATCAAGTCGTGCGGTTCGATTACCTTGGCCTGCAGCTGTACGAGGCGGCGAGCAACAGCATGCGCACAAGCGTTTTGGAGCCGCCCGAAACCACAGCGCCCCCGCCTGCTGGCAGCATTCCCATCGAGGACATCCCGGCGGGCCTGGTCTGGCAGACGCAGCGCCCGCTGATCATCTCGAGCATAAGCCGAGAGACGCGGTGGCAGGGGCTCGCGAAACGAGTGGCGCCCTATGGAGTCCAGAGCGGCTGCTATCTTCCTCTGACCACTGCTCGCCGGCGGATAGGTACGCTCGCGTTCGCGTGCAAGCAGCCAGATGCCTACGTGGAGGCCGAGTTGGGGTTCCTGCAGCTCGTTGCCAATCAGGTAGCGGTCGCGGTCGAGAACGCCGTGGCCTTTCAGGAAATCGAGGCGCTCAGGGACAAGCTCCACAAGGAAAAGACGTACCTCGAAGAGGAGGTCCGCACCGAGCACAACTTCGGCCAGATCGTTGGGGAAAGCCCGGTGCTGCACCGGGTCCTGAAGCTCGCCGAGACGGTCGCCCCGACCGGCTCCACCGTGCTCATTCGCGGCGAGACAGGTACGGGCAAGGAGCTCGTCGCTCGCGCCATTCACGACCTCAGCCCCCGCCGCGACCGCACCTTCGTCAGGCTCAACTGCGCGGCCATCCCGACGGGGCTGCTCGAAAGCGAGCTGTTCGGCCACGAAAAGGGCGCCTTCACCGGCGCCATCGGCCAGAAGGCGGGCCGCTTCGAGCTGGCGCACCATGGGACACTGTTTCTCGACGAGGTCGGCGACATCCCGCTGGAGCTGCAGCCCAAGCTGTTGCGCGTGCTGCAGGAGCAGGAGTTCGAGCGCCTGGGCAGCACACGGACGATTCGGGTTGACGTGCGCCTGGTGGCTGCCACCAATCGCGATCTGGCCCGTATGGTCGCCGACGGGCAATTCCGCAGCGACCTCTACTATCGCCTGGATGTGTTTCCGCTGCTGCTGCCGCCGCTGCGCGAACGCTCGGACGACATCCCTGGGCTGGTGCGCCACTTCGCCCAGCGGTTCGCCCAGCGGATGGGTCGGCGGATCGAAACGATCCCTTCCGATGTCATGGAAGCGCTGGTTCGATATCCCTGGCCCGGCAACATTCGGGAGTTGCAGAACGTCATCGAACGCGCGGTCATCCTCTCGCCGGGCCCATCGCTGCAGGTTCCCCTGGGCGACTTGCAGCCTGCACCCGGGGTGGCCGAAGAGCCAACGGCTGAGGCAGTTACGCTCGCCGACGCCGAAAGGGAACACATTGTCGGCGTGCTGCGCGGGACCGGTTGGGTGGTGGGCGGTCCTGATGGCGCAGCGGCTCGCCTCGGGATGAGGCGCTCGACCTTGCAGTGGAAGATTAAGAAGCTCGGCATCTCCCGGCCTGAGTAATGCCCACCCGCTGGCGGCCGTGCCCGTCGGTTGGCGTTCGGCCCCTGGCACTCGTCGTTTCTCCCATCGGGGATCCCGCCCCAGCCAATCCCTAAGTCCTTGTTGTTGCACCGCTTACGTGGCGGGGCAATCCGCGCTGCCTTGCTGGAACGGCCATTGCTCTGAACGAAAGCAGGCAAGGGCAACTGTCCAGCGAGGACATGAACGATGCTGCGAATTACTGTCCATGACGGCCCGGGAGCCGTCGTGCTGCAACTCGAAGGGCGCGTTGCGGTGCCATGGCTGCTCGAACTGGAGACGTGCTGGCTCAAGACTGTCTCAAGTCGGCGCGAGTCAGTTCTCACCGTCGACCTGACGGGAGTGACCTTCATCGACGCGGCGGGCAAAGCCTGCCTCGCGGCGATGCACCGGCAGGGAGCGAGCTTCGTCGCGGGGGACTGCCTGACGCAGAGCATCGTGGAAGAGATCACGCGAGCGTGAAGCCTTCCAGCGCAAGGAGACTTCGATGAAACGATTACGAATCTACGTTGCCGCAGTCGCCGCGGGCGCTCTGCTGGCGCTGGCCGGACCCGGAGCGGCGGCTCAAGCAACGGCGCCGACCGGCGAGGCGGACCGCAACGCCCCGAATCCCTCCGCACCCGGCGCGGAGACCACGCCGGCTCCCACCACACTCGAGCCGCTGGTCGCGGCGGCCCAGGCCGGAAACGCCGCAGCCATGAACGATCTCGGGGTGCTGTACTCGCTTGGAGCGTCAGTACCCCGCGACTATTCGAAGGCGCTCTATTGGTACCAGAGGGCCATCGACCACGGGTCGGCCGAGGCGATGAACAACCTCGGAACGATGTACCTGTACGGCATCGCCCTCCCCCGCGACTATGCCAACGCCTTTCGGTGGTTCCAGCGCTCGTCCGAACACGGCAACGTGCATGGCATGTACAGCGTCGCAGTCATGGCTGAAATCGGGTTGGGCACCTCACGCGACCCTGGGCTCGCGCGGGCAATGTATCGCAGGGCGGCAGAGTCCGGCTGCACGCCGGCGATGGTAAAGGTGAGCGACGATTCTGCGCGAGCCGGCGCCCGCGGCGACCTCGTCGAGGCGTACGCGTGGCTCGAGGTTGCGCTGCAATCGGGGCTTCCCGAGGAGTTGCAGATCGCGGCGCTGTCCAAGATGGAAGTTCTCGGAGCACGCCTCGGACCCGGCCGGCGCGACCAAGCCCGGGTGCGTGCCACACAGCTTGCGGCGCTCGTGAGGATCCGCGCGCTTTCCGGCAACGATGAGGTGCGAAGCCCATCGCCAGCACCCCTTCGACTCTGATGTAGCAGTAAATGCCCGCCTGCTGGCGGGCGTGCCAGCCGATTGGCACCCGCCCGCCGGCATTGCCCCTGTCTCCTGCGAAGCGTCTTGTCCCAACCGATCCGTAAGTCCTTGTTGTTCCTTCGCTTGCAAGCAAAGCAACACCGATTCGATTCGCAGGCATGGCCCTTGCTGAACAGGCTGTGACCGACTCGAAAGAGAGGGATCCGAGATGATGAACAGCAACGCTCCACGATACGTCCCTCGCTGGGTCGCCGCTGCGGCGGCGAGCCTGGCCGTTCTTGGCTGCGAGAGCAGCGCCAGGCCGACGCCGCCGCCACCTCCGAAAGTGTCGGTGCTTGAAGTCAAGGCGCAGCCGGTGACCGTTTACGATGAATATGTCGGCGAGACGCAGGCGCCGGCCACGATCGAGATCCGCAGCCAGGTGACGGGTCTGCTCGAGCGGCAGGCCTTCGTCGACGGCGCTCACGTGACTAGGGGCGACCTGCTCTACGTGATCGACCAGCGGCCGTTCCAGGCGCAGCTCGAGCGGGCGCTGGCGAGCCTCGCTCAGGCCGAGGCGAATCTGCTCAACGCGCAGCAGACACTGGCGCGCAACGCGAACCTGATCGCGCAAAAGGCGGTGAGCCAGCAGGACTACGACAACGCCGTCGCCCAGGAGCACGCCAGTGCGGCGCTGGTGGATGCGCAGAAAGCGCTGCTTCGCAACGCGGAGCTGAACCTCGAATACACCACGCTGCGGGCGCCGCGGGACGGCTTCATCAGCAGCTCGCAGGTCAAACCCGGGGCCCTGATCACGGCGCAGCAGACGCTGCTTACGACGTTGTACTCGAGCGACCCGATGTGGGTGAGCTTCACCCTCAGCGAATACCAGTTCCTCGATCTGGAAAAACGGCTGAAGCACCCGCCCGACGAGCGCTCGGGTGACGCGCCGCCGTTTCGCCTGCGGCTCGCCGACGGCACCGACTACCCGCTGCTGGGCGCGCTCGATTTCATCGATTCGGCGATCGACCAGAAATCGGGCACGTTGCAGGCACGCATCTCCGTCCGCAACCCCGAGCGCCTGCTTCGTCCGGGGATGTTCGCGCGCGTGATCGTGCCCGGCTTCGAGAGCCGCAGTGCTATCCGCATTCCCCAGGGAGCAGTCCAGGAATTGCAAGGGTTGAAATCGGTGTACGTCGTTGCCGCCGGCGACAAGGTCGAGTCCCGGCAGATCGCCGCGAACTACCGCGTGGGCACCGACTGGGTGGTTGACAGCGGGCTGAGCCCAGGCGACCGCGTGGTGGTCGAAGGGGCGGCCAAGTTGAAACCCGGCATTCCGGTGCAACCCAGGATCGTTGCCCCGGCCGCCGACAGCAACGCGGGCGCCGTCGCCGGCCCGACGAGCCGATAGGGAGGAGTCATGCTCAACTTCTTCATCGAGCGCCCGGTCTTCTCCTCGGTCATTGCGCTGCTGATGGTCCTGGTCGGGACGCTCGCGGCGCTCGGCCTTCCGATCGCACAGTATCCCCAGGTCGTTCCACCGCAGGTGCAGGTCACGGCCACGTTCCCGGGCGCCAACGCCGATGTCGTGGCGCAATCCGTCGCGGCGCCGATCGAGCAGCAGGTCAACGGCGCGCAGGACATGCTGTACATGAGCTCGAAGAGCGGCAACGACGGCTCGTACACCTTGACCGTGACCTTCGACATCGGCACCGACAAGAACATCGATGCCGTTGAAGTGCAGAACCGCTACGCGATCGCGCAGAGCCAACTCCCCTCCGATGTGATCCGCAACGGCGTGACGGTGCGCAAGACCACGAGCGACTTTCTCGAAGTGATCGCGCTGACGTCGCCGGACCGGCGCTACGACACCGTCTTCATCAGCAACTATGCGCTGCTGAACTTGTACGACGCGCTCGGCCGCGTGCCCGGCGTTGGGCAGGTGCGGATTTTTGGCGAGCGCGACTACAGCATGCGCATCTGGCTCGACCCCGAGCGCATGGCGCGGCTCGGCGTGACGGTGCCCGACATCGCCAACGTGGTGCGCGAGCAGAACGTCATAGCGCCCTCGGGCAGCTTCGGGCTGCCTCCGACGCCCCACGGCCAGCAGTTGCAGTACACGGTGTTCGTGAAGGGGCGCCTGGCCAACGTCTCGGAGTTCGAGAACATCGTGCTTCGCGAAGCGGGCAACGGGCAGGTCGTGCGGCTGAAAGACGTCGCGCGCGTGGAACTGTCCGCTGCGGATTTCACGCAGGGCGCCGCCAACGACGACATTCCGTCCGCCCTGATCGGCATCTACCTGCAGCCCGACGCCAACGCGCTGAACGTCGCCAAGCAGGTCAAGCAGGTCCTGGACGATCAGGCACAGCACTTTCCGGTGGGCTTGACCTATTCGATCCCGTACACCACGACTCCGTTCGTAACCGAATCGCTGAAGGAGGTTGTCAAGACGCTCTTCGTCGCGTTTGTCCTGGTCGTGGTCGTCGTGTACCTGTTTTTGCAGAGCTGGCGTGCGACCGTGATCCCGATCCTGGTCGTGCCGATTTCGCTGATCGGTACGTTCGCAGCGTTCTCGGCACTCGGCTTCTCGATCAATACGCTCACGCTGTTCGGTCTGGTGCTTGCGATCGGGATCGTGGTGGACGATGCGATCGTGGTGGTGGAAGCGGTGCAGCAGCGCCTCGACGCCGGAAACCTTTCCCCGATGGAAGCGGCCAAGTCGGC
>DASZFP010000088.1:0-5081 GCA_035939615.1 Burkholderiaceae bacterium
TTTGTCGCCGATCTTCGCCTCGGTCGGCCCGGCGATCCAGGGCAGCTTGCGGATCTCCTCGGTGACGGAATCCTGTTTGGCCGCATCGTCCGCCGCGGCAGCACACGCGACGAAGGCGAGCAGGGCGAGCGGCAGCCAGCGTGACATTTGGATCTCCTCCGGTGGCGTCGCAAGATCGCCCACCTGTGTATCTTAAAGGGTGAGGTGGCGCGCTGCCTGCTACGCAAACCGCAGTTTGATGCCTTGGGGGGAGACTTCATGCTCACGCTGTACGACTACCTGGACTCCGGTAATGGCTACAAGGCGCGCCTCCTGCTGGCGCAGCTGGGGCAGCCCTATCGCCGCGTGGAGTGCGACATCATGACGGGCCGCACGCGCACGCCCGAGTTCCTGGCGAAAAATCCCAACGGTCGCATTCCGATGCTCGAGCTGGACAACGGCGTGTGCCTGCCCGAATCGAACGCGATTCTCTGGTATCTCGGGCACGCCTCGCCCTTCGTGCCGGCCGAGCGCCTGGCCCAGAGCCAGGCGCTGCAGTGGATGTTCTTCGAGCAGTACAGTCACGAGCCGTACGTGGCCACCCCGCGCTTCATCCTGAGGCACCTGCCGGCGAACTCCCCGCGCCGGGCCGAGCTGCCGGATCGGCTGGCGCGCGGACGGGCGGCGCTGGATGTGATGGAAGCGCACCTGAAAACGAATGCCTTCTTCGCAGGCGGCCGCTACAGCATCGCCGACATCGCGCTGTACGCCTACACGCACGTGGCGCACGAAGCGCAGCTGGATCTTGCGCCGTACCCCGCGCTGCGCGAGTGGCTGGGGCGCGTGGCCTCGCAGCCCGGGCACGTGCCGATCACGTTCGAGCCGTCGTAGCGTCAGGCCTGCCCATGACACAAAAGCGGTTTAGTAGGTGCTAGTCTCGCGACGTCAATTTGCAAGGAGGACATACGATGACCAGAACGAAGAAATCGCTGCCTACCCTGGCGCTGTTCTTGATCGGTGCGCTGGCCAGCGCGGTCGCGCTCGGCGCTGATATCAAGGTGAAGTTGTCGGGAGCGAACGAGGAGCCGCCGGTGACGACCTCCGCCAGCGGCCAGGGGACGATCACGATCGCCAACGACGGCAGTGTTTCCGGCAGCGTCACCACCACGGGCGTTGCGGGCACTGCGGCGCACATCCACATGGGTTCGGTGCGCAAGAACGGGCCGGTGATCATTCCGCTACAGAAGAACGGCGACACGTACACGGTGCCGGTCGGAGCCAAGTTGAACGGGAAGCAGATGGACGCCTTCAAGGCCGGCGACCTGTACATCAACGTGCACAGCGCCGAGAACAAGGGCGGCGAAATCCGGGGCCAGCTGCAGTAGGCGTCGAAGGCCATCAACGCAGTTCGGCGTTCGGCCGCCACGCGGGCGGCCGAACGCAGGTGGACGCTCGCGTGTACTGAGGGCAGTCGCCGGCCCCCGATTCCATTGCCATCCCATGCTCCTGCGCCGGATCATCACAGGTTCGATCCTGCAAATTGTCGTTCTCGCCTTGCTTCTTTTCGTGCCGGCGGGCACGCTGGATTGGTGGCGTGCCTGGGTGCTGCTCGGGGTGTTCGCCCTCGGCACGGTGGCTTCCGTACTGGACCTGTACCCCGATCACAAGGACCTGCTGCAGGAGCGCTTGAAGTCGCCGCTGCAACGCGATCAACCGTGGGTGGATAAGATCGTGCTGGTGCCGTTCGTGATGCTGTTTCTGGGGCTGTTCGTGCTGATCCCGCTGGACCTATATCGCTGGCACTTGCTGCCGCGGGTGTCCACCTCGCTCTCCTGGCTCGGCCTCGCGCTGCTGCTGATCGGTTGGTGGATCTCGCACCTGTCACTCAAACACAATCCCTACGCCGCCCCGGTCGTCAAGCACCAGGTGGCTCGTCGGCATACCGTGGTCGACAGCGGCGTCTACGGCATCGTGCGCCACCCGATGTACGCGGGCGCCATAGCGGTCATGTTCGGCATCCCGTTATGGCTCGAGTCGGAAGCCGGCGTCCTGGTGGTCGTCGTCATGACAACGCTGCTGGTGCTGCGAATTGTTTTCGAGGAGCGCTTCCTGTGCGTCCAATTGTCCGGCTACGATGCCTATCTGCGCAAAGTGCGGTACCGGCTGATTCCCCGCGTCTGGTGACAACTTGAACTCCGACGGCGCGCCCCCATCTAACGACGACGTCCCTTTCAAAGGCATGACGATGAACCCACTTGTCTCGGTTGCTCGGGCGAGCCTGCTGTGCGTGGCGCTGGCGGTGGGCGCATCGGCGCTGGCGGCCGAACCTACGTTGAACGAGGTCTACGACGCCGTGCGTGCGGGGCACCTGGACCAGGCCCAGCGCATGATGAGCGAGGTGCTGCGCGACCATCCGGGGAGCGCCAAGGCCCATTATGTCGAGGCCGAGATTCTGGTCAAAGGGGGCCACTATGGCGAGGCGCGGGGCGAACTGAGCCGCGCCGAGCAGCTCGCGCCCGGGCTGCCGTTTGCCTCGGCAACCTCGGTACAGGAACTGCGCGACCTGATCGCCACTGAAGGCAGGCGCCAGGCGCCCAGTGTGACCGGCGGGTTACCGGCGATCGCACCGGCGGCGCACGAGGCGGGCTTCCCCTGGGCCCTGGTGCTGATCGTGCTGGCCGGCGGGCTGATCATCTACGCGATCGTGCGCGCGCGCCGCAATACGGCGGCGACGCAATATGGCGGCAGCGCAGCGGCACCGGGAGCGCCCTCGGCGGCGCCCGTGGCGGGGACACCCATGGCGCCGATGGGCGGCGGCGCGATGGGCGGCGGCGGCATCGGCTCGGGCATCGTCGGTGGCCTGGTGACCGGGGCCGCGCTGGGTGCCGGCCTGGTGGCGGGCGAAGCGCTGGCGCACGAAGTGATGGGCGGCCGCGGTTCCGGCGGCGAACTGCCCCGCTCCGATCAGCCGGCGCCGCCCGCCAACGACGACCTGGGCGGTCAAGACTTCGGCGTCAACGATGCCGGGACCTGGGACGACGGTGGCGGCGGTCTCGGTGGGGACGGCGGAGGCGACTGGAACTGACCGGCGATTCTTACTGCGCCGGGCACAGCGCATCGACCGTGTAGGTCATGCTCTCGTAGGAAGGAAGGTTCTCCGCGATCCAGTCGGCTTCCAGCCGCAGGTGCGTGAGCAACGCGGGGTCGGCCTGGATCAGCGCCTCGGACGCGGAAAGGCCCAGGTCGCCGGCATCGGCGGCGGTGGCCGACAGGCTCAGCACGGCCGCCAGCAGCGAAAACGGCTTGGCGTTCAGCGGATCGGGCGCGTGGCGGAACGCGTCCACCATCGGCTCGGGCAGGGCCCAGCGGCGCGCCAGCTCGGCGGTGATGTGCGAGTGGCAGCAGCCGACCTTCTGGCGCTCGATGCTCATCCGCAGCCCGGGGCGTATGCACTCGGCTTCCACCGCGGCCACCATGTGCGGCAGCTCGATCGCCATCAGGATCTGGCCCGCGCGCAGCAGAAAACCCGCCAGGTAGGCGCTGTCGGAGTCGAACCCGAGGCGGCGTCCGAGCCAGCGTGAATAGCCGCCGGTGGCCACGCAATGGCGCCAGAACCGCACCCGCTCAAAGCCCGGTGCGGGCGGCAATATCTCGATCATCGCGGCCGACAGCAGCAGGTTGCGCAGCGTCTCCCGGCCCACCAGCACCGCTGCCTGGGGCAGGCTGTCCACGCCGCGCCGCACGCCGTAGTGGGCCGAGTTGGCCTGCCGGATGATGCTGGCGGCTAACGGCTGATCGTGCTCGGCCAGTTCCACCATCTGGCCCAGGTCGATCTTGTCGCCCTCGAAGCTCTGGATCAGACGGCGCGCGAACTCGGGCATCTTCGGCACCGAAGTGCCGCCGGAAAAGAAACGATCGATCGCGCCCATGCGCCGCCTCCGTGGGCCGGACCGCCGCAAAGGCGGCCCAGACTGCATCGACGATAGCCACGAAGGCGATAGGACAAACCCGGATTTGGGGCCAGAAGGTCCCCGTATATGCGGGTGCGCCGCGCTTAAGTTTGGCGCGCGCGTGCCGTAAGGCGGCCGGCTGCAAGCGATGCGGCCAGCATCGCCACCGCCAGCGCCAGAGCAAGGAGGTCGCCATGCTTCACGTACAGGGTGTGCCCCCGGAAGCCGGACACCTCGCCGCGCAGCGAGGCCGCCTGCAGAAACGGCAGCTGCGCGAGCACCCGCCCATGCGGGTCGATGATCGCGGTGGCGCCGGTGTTGGTGGCGCGCAGCAGCGGCAGGCCTGTCTCGAGCGCGCGCATGCGCGCGATCTGCAGATGCTGCGGCAGCGCCAGCGAATCATTGAACCAGCCGAGGTTCGACAGGTTCAGCAGCATCGTGGGCTCCAGCGCGGGCTCGCGCCAGGCCGCGATGATCTCGCCTCCGAACAGGTCCTCGAAGCAGATGTTCACCGCGATGCGCTGGCCGGCGAGCTGCATCGGCGGCTGATACGGCGCGCCGCGGTCCTGGTCGCCGATCGGGATCTTGACGAGCTGCATCAGCCAGTGGAACCCGAACGGCACGAACTCGCCGAACGCCACCAGGTGCCGCTTGCTGTAGCGCTGCATCGGCTGCTCGGGCTGCAGCCCCACGGCGCTGTTGTAGATGCGCTCGTCGGGCTCCTCCAGGAAGGTGCCGAAGATCAGTGCGTTGTGCTGCTCGCCCGGAAAGTCGAGCAGCCACTGGCGCACGTCGGCCGGCAGGTCGTTCAGCGGAAGCGGAAAGGCCGATTCGGGCAGCACCACCAGGTCGGAGTGCGCGCCGGGCGCATCCGGCATCATCGGAAAGTAGCGCTCCACGGCGAGCTGCGTTCCGCCGTCGGCGAACTTCAGGTCCTGCGCAATGTTGCCCTGGATCAGCTTGACCTTCAGCGGGGCCCCGGCCGGGCCGGTCCATTCGACCCGGCGCAGCATCGTGCCGCCCGCGATCAGCGCCAGCGCCACCGCCAGCGCCGCAAAACGGGGCGCTGTTGAACGCTCCCGCAGCAGCAGCACCACGGCGCCGGCCAGCATGGCGGCGAGCAGGCACAGGCCATAGACGCCCACGATGGGC
>DASZFP010000089.1:0-3711 GCA_035939615.1 Burkholderiaceae bacterium
GATCGCCGGCCAAGCGCCCGCCGCGCACGGCGCCGCCCGCCACCAGGTAAGTGGTGCCGTGCCCGTGATCGGTGCCGCGGTTGCCGTTTTCCCGGAAGGTCCGTCCGAACTCGCTGATCACGACCACCACCGTGTTGTTCCAGCGCGGCCCCATCTCGTCGGCGAAGGCGGCGATGCCGCGGCCGAGCTCCTCCAGGTGGGTGGCCAGGTACCCGGTGCCTGCGCCCTGGCCGACGTGCGTGTCCCAGCCGCCCACATCTAGAAACGCCAGGTCGAACTGCTCGCTCATCAGGTGGCCGATGCGGCGCGCCTCCAGTTCGAACCCCTTGGGGCCGAGCGCTCCGCGCGAGGAATCGTTCATCTCGTCGGCGAGCTTTTTCATCACCTCCTCGCGCACACCGAACCCATCGTTCACGGCCGCCGCCAGCTTCGTGTTGGCGTACATGCCGGCGATCATCGCGCTCTGGCGCGCATCCACCGCGGGCTTGCCCACCGCGCGCAGCGCGAAATTGGCGATCTGCTGCGAGCCCCGCATCGAAAGCGGCACTTGGTCGGTGAACGCGATCGGCTCGGCTCCGGTCAGCCGCTGCACCAGGCGGTTCAGGAACCCGGACTGGAAGTCGTGCGAGCCGTTCAGGGGCTGGCCCAGCTCGATGCTGTCCTGCGTCTCGAAGTGGCTGCGCGAGTCGTCATCGGTGCCCGCAAACGGCACCAGCGCCAGCTGCTTGTTCTGATACAGCGGGTACAGGTTCTCCTGCAGCGCCGGGTGCAGGCCCCAGTAGGAATCCAGCGCGATCGCCGCGTGTTCGCCCGATCCCGGTCGGCCGATCGCGATGTTGGGTCGGGCGCGATAGTAGAAATCCGATCCGGTCGGAACCAGCAAATGCTGGGTGTCCAGGCCCCCGCGCAGGAACACCAGCAGGAACCGGGTGCCGCCCGCTTGCGGAGCGGCCCACAGCAAGGAGCTGCGGCAAACGAGCGGCAAGCAGGCACCCAGGCGCAGCAATTGTCGGCGGTTCATAAGGCCTCCTTCAGATCTCCCCGCTCCGACCAGCATGGGAGCGAGGAACTGCTCGGTCGTATCACCCCTCGCCCGCGCAGCGGGAGAGGGGAGGGGGTGAGGGTCATAGCCAGCCGCACTCCTTCTTACCGCACCATAAATTCCGGCGCGCTCAGCAGCAGCATGTTCCACTCCTGCGGCGAGGTGGCCTGATCCAGCGCCTGCCGCGTGGCGGCCGCCAGCTTCGGCTGGATCGCCTCGAAGTACAGCGCGTTGGACAGCTGCGGAAACGCCGGCTTCTCGGTCGGATTCGGCTCGTCCGTCTTGAAAAGCCCCGCCGATCCCGAACCGATCGCCTTGGCGATCTCGAAGCGCGTGGTGAGCTGGCCGGGCCCGGCCCAGGACGCCTCGTTCAGCGGATAGCCGTCCGGGGTCTGGCGGGCGTAGGGCGCCTCGCCCAGCCGGTTGAGCCAGTTGATCATCGGGCGCGCGTTCAAAATGGGCTTGTCATCGTAGGCGGCGCGCACGGCCGAGACCACGTAGTGGACCGGATCCTTGTAGCGGGTGCGGAGCGAGGCGGCAAACTCGGGCGACTCGAACATCGTGCGCAGCACCGCAGCGATGTCGCCGTCGGTCACCGCAAAACGCGCCGCCATCTTGTCCACTAGCGGCGCGGGCGGATCGTCCGACACGAAGAACATCGCGAGCTTCAGGCTGACGTGGTGCGCCGTGCCCGGGTCGCGGCTGAGCAGGTCCAGCACCTGCTCGAGCTCGGCCGGGCCCGAGCCGCGAATGGTCGCGCCCAGCACCTGCTTGTCGCCATAGTCGTGCCGTTGCGGATTGAATTCGTACAGCCCTTGTCGCGTGTACTGCGCGGCCCGCTCTGGCCGAGCGAACTTGGGCGGCGGGTTGGTGGCCGGATCGCGCCGGTCCACGCCGAAGCCGGTCAGCACGCGCGCCAGCTCCTGCACGTCGCGCTGCGTGTAGCCGGCATCGACCCCCAGCGTGTGCAGCTCCATCAGCTCGCGCGCGTAGTTCTCGTTGATGTGGTCGACCGCGTTTTGCGCGTTGTCCAGGTACACCAGCATCGCAGGGTGGCGCACCACCGCGCCCAGCAGATCGCGGAATCGCCCCAGCGCGTGAACGCGCAGCGTCTGCTCGTAGTCGGCCAGCATCAGGCGCTCGTCGTTCTTGTTCTGGAACACGTTGAAGTGATTGAACCAGAACCAGGTCATCTGCTCCTGCAGCTGGTTGGGCGAGTAAAGCGCCCGCAGCAGCATCCGGGTGGCCGTTTCGCGGCCCACACCGTTCAGTTCCTCGTTCAGGTCCTTGCGGGCCGACTTGCGCTGATCCTCGTCGGCGATCTTGTCGATGTCCTTGTGGCGCTGCGCCACCGTGATCACGCGCGGCGGCATCGAGAGGGTCTGGATCGACAGCGACGCGATCTGCTGCGCAACCGCCGGCGGCAGCGCCGGATCCGGCCGCGGGTGCAACTGCTCCTCGAGCCAGCGCTGCGTGCCCATGGAGCGGATCTGCTTGAGCGAGGAACTGGTGGCGCCCCAGGTGATCCGGTCCACCAGCGCGTACTGGTCGACCTTGGCCAGGGGCGAGGCGGCCGCCTGCGGTGCAGGCGGTGCCGGCTTGGGCAGCGGCGGCGCAGCCGGTGGGGTCGATGAACAGCCGGGAGCTGCGACCATCACGGCCATCGCTGCCAGCAGCCTCGCTACGGTACGGGTCAGTGACTCTGTCATCGCAGTAATCCCTGCTTCGTAAACATCGCGTAACGTCGCATCCTGCGGCACAGGTGCGTAAGACTCGCCGAGTCCGGACACGCCCAATCGCCAACGCGTCGCGCCGCTTGCCGGTGTACAGCGCAAGTGCAACAGTTTGAAACCCGCACCGCCGCCGCCCGTTACCCGTTCGGGCATGATGCGATTGGAATTGGACCGGAATCGGTGACACCGTATCGGCAAAGCTTACGGGAGCCCGCATGGCATTTCGTCACACCGTCGGCGGCCAGGTCTGGATCTTCAGCGACCTGAAGGACCTGATGGCCAAGGCCACGCCGGCGCGCTCGGGCGATTACCTGGCGGGCGTGGCGGCCCGCAGCCACGCCGAGCGGGTAGCGGCACGGATGTGCCTGGCAGAGCTGCCGCTCACGACCTTTCTTCAGGAATGCGTGATCCCCTATGAAAGCGACGAGGTCACGCGCCTGATCATCGACGCGCACGACGCGCAAGCCTTCGCACCGCTCGCGCACCTGACGGTGGGCGAGTTTCGCAACTGGCTGCTGTCGGATGAGACGGACGCGGAGGCGCTGGCGCGCGTGCGGGGCGGCATCACGCCGGAGATGGCCGCGGCGGTGAGCAAGCTGATGCGCAACCAGGACCTGGTGACGGCGGCGTCCAGGTGCCACGTGGTCACGCGCTTTCGCAACACGATCGGCCTGCCCGGCACGATGGCGGTGCGGCTGCAGCCGAACCATCCGACCGACAGCGCCGCGGGCATTGCCGCCTCGATCCTGGACGGGCTGCTGTACGGAGCGGGCGACGCCGTGATCGGCATCAACCCAGTGTCCGACAACCTGCCCGCGCTGATCGATCTTCTGAAGCTTACCGACGAGGTGATCACTCGATTTTCGGTTCCGACCCAGTCGTGCGTGCTCACGCACGTGACGCACACGATCGAGGCGATCGAAAAAGGCGCGCCGG
>DASZFP010000090.1:0-13239 GCA_035939615.1 Burkholderiaceae bacterium
GGGCGGGCCGGCCGCCCACGGCGTCGTGCTCGGCTTCGACTACGGAACCCGACGCATCGGGGTGGCGATCGGCAACACCGTGAGCGCGGCAGCGCGGCCGCTGTGCGTGATCGCGGCGGGCCAGAAGCGGACCTGGGGCGACATTGCGACGCTGATCGAGCAGTGGCAGCCGTCCGTGCTGGTGGTGGGGATCGCGCGCGCTTCGGACGGCGCCCCGCATGCGATGACCGCGCGTTGCGACCGGTTTGCACGGCAGCTGCAGGGCCGCTTCGGACTGGCGGTGGCGCGCGTGGACGAACGCTACTCGTCGGCCGTGGTCGGCGGCGCGACGGCGCGCGATGACGAGGCCGCCGCGGTGATCCTGCAGCAGTGGCTCGACCAGGGAGCGCACGCGTGATCGATCTGGATGCCGAGTCGATCTACGCGGTGTTCGCGCAGCGCGTGCGCGAGCTGGTCGCCGGCCGCACCCTCGGACTGGTGGGCGTGCACACCGGAGGCGTGTGGGTGGCCGAGAGGCTGCGCAAGGACCTGAAGGTGGCCGCCGAGGTGGGCGTGCTTGATGTGTCGTTCTACCGCGACGACTTCGCCGCCGGGGGATTGAATCCGGACGTGCGGCCGTCGCGCATCCCGTTCGAAGTGGCCGGCTGCCACGTGGTGCTGGTCGACGACGTGCTCAACACGGGCCGCACCGTGCGGGCCGCGATGAACGAGCTGTTCGACTACGGCCGGCCGGCGCGGATCGATCTGGCGGTGCTGATCGACCGCGGCGGGCGCGAGCTGCCGATCGCGCCATCGGTGGTCGGGCGCACGATCGAGGTGCCCGATGAGGTCAGCGTGGTGCTGGTGCGCGAGACCTCGGGACGATTGCGTCTGACGCTGGAGCAGAAGGGGCGTGCCTGAACCGGTGCTGAACCCCCAGCTGAACGCGGACGGTGAGCTGCATCACCTGCTGTCGCTCGACGGCCTGCCGCGCGGGATCGTCGAGCGCATCTTGTCGACCGCGGACAGCTTCATCGGCGTGGGCTCGCGCGAGGTCAAGAACGTGCCGCTGCTGCGCGGCCGCTCCGTGTTCAACCTGTTCTTCGAGAACTCGACCCGCACCCGCACCACCTTCGAGATCGCCGCCAAGCGGCTGAGCGCGGACGTGTTCAACCTGAACATCGCGTCCTCCAGCGCCGCCAAAGGCGAATCGCTGCTCGACACGATCAACAACCTGACTGCGATGCAGGCCGATCTGTTCGTGGTGCGGCACGCGCAGAGCGGAGCCCCGCACCTGATCGCCGGTCACGTTGCGCCGCACGTGCACGTGATCAACGCCGGCGACGGGCGCCACGCCCACCCGACCCAGGGCCTGCTCGATCTGTACACGATCCGGCACTACAAGCGCGATTTCGGCGCGCTGTCGGTCGCGATCGTCGGAGACATCCTGCACTCGCGGGTGGCCCGCTCGGACATCCATGCGCTGCGCGCGCTCGGCGTGCCGGACCTGCGTGCGGTGGCGCCGCTGACGCTGCTGCCCGACGGCCTCGAGGAACTGGGCGTGCGCGTGTTCACGTCGTTGCAGGAGGGCATTCGCGATTGCGACGTGGTGATCATGCTGCGTCTGCAGAACGAACGGATGAGCGGGGCCCTGCTGCCGAGCGCGTCCGAGTTTTTCCGCCGCTACGGCCTGACGCCCGAGGCGCTGCGCGCCGCCAAGCCGGACTGCATCGTGATGCACCCGGGCCCGATGAACCGCGGCATCGAGATCGATTCGCGCGTGGCCGACGGCGCCCACAGCGTGATCCTGCCGCAGGTCACGTTCGGCATCGCGGTGCGGATGGCGGTTCTGTCGATCGCCGCATCCTCGGCCAGGTTCCGATGAAAATCGCGATCGAGTCGGCCCGCCTGCTCGACCCGGCCGCGAACCTGGACCGCGTCGGCGGCCTGTACCTGGCCGAAGGGCGCATTGCCGGCATCGGGCCGGCTCCGGCCGGGTTCGTGGCCGACCGCCGCATCGACGGGCGCGGCCTGATCGCGGCACCGGGACTGGTCGACTTGTGCGCGCGGATGCGCGAGCCGGGCGCCGACGGAGCACTGCGCGTGGAGATGCGGGCGGCCCTGGCGGGCGGAGTGACCGGCGTGGTCTGTCCGCCCGACACCGATCCGCCGCTGGATGAACCGGGGCTGGTGCGGATGCTGCGGCAGCGTTCGCGTGAGGCCGCCGGCGCGCGCCTGTACCCGCTGGGCGCGCTCAGCGCGGGCTTGAAAGGCGAGGCCCTGGCGCAGTTGTGCACGCTGGCCGAAGTCGGGTGCGTGGCGTTCGCCCAGAGCGGCGCGCTGCCGCACGACCGCGGAACGCTGCTGAGCGCAATGCGGTACGCGCGCACGTATGACCTTCCGGTCTGGCTGCGCCCGCTCGATGCCACGCTGGCCGCGGGCGGCGTGGCCGGTGAGGGCGCGGTGGCCGGACGTCTGGGATTGCCCGCCGTGCCGGTGGTGGCCGAGACGGTCGCGCTGCACACGATCTTCGAGCTGCAGCGGGCCACCGGGCGGCCTGCGCTCCGGATCCACCTGTGTCGCCTGTCATCGGCCGCGGGAGTCGACCTGTTGCGGGCGGCGCGCCGCGAAGGGCTGCCCGTCACGGCCGACGTCGATATCCTGCACGTGCACGGCGTCGACAGCGACGTGGGGTACTTCGATTCGAACTGGCGGCTCGATCCGCCGTTGCGCACCGAGCGGGACCGCGCAGCCATCCGCGCGGCCCTGGCCGATGGAACGATCGACGCGATCTGCTCGGATCATGCGCCCACGGCACTGGAGGAGAAGCTGTTGCCGTTCGGCGAAGCGGCCGTCGGCGCCTCGGGACTGGAGACGCTGCTGCCTCTGGTGCTGAGCTGGGCGCAGTCCGACAAGGTCCCGCTGCTGCAGGCGCTGGACCTGGTGACGCGCGGGGCGGCGCGCGTGCTCGGGGAGGACACCGGCACTCTGCTCGCCGGCCGCAAGGCTGACGTGGTGCTGTTCGATCCGTCCGAGACCTGGGTGGTGAGCCCCGATTCGCTGCTGAGCTTCGGCAAGAACACACCTTACTTGCATCGCGAGCTGACCGGTCGTGTGCGAGCGACCATCGTGGGCGGCGAGGTGCGGTTCGAACGGACACCGGCTGCAGGGCCATCGGGATGATCGGGCAGCTGTATCGGCTTGGCCTGGTGTTGATCGCGCCGATCACGATCGCCGCGGCGCTGCTGCACGTTGCGCTGGGGCTGCTGTACGCGCTGCTGCTGTTCCCGTGGATCGGGCGCCGCTGGCGCGATGCGGCCGTGATCACGTGGTCGCGCCTGCTGCTGCTGATCATCGGCGTGCGGCTCGATTCGGCAGGCCTGCCGCCACAGCCCGGCGGGGGTGGATCTCCCCCCTTTCCCGCTCGCGGGAGAGGGGCCGGGCTTGCCCTGCGTAGCCGGGCTACGCCCGGCTACGCAGGGGGTGAGGGTGCGGACGAGGGCGCACCGTTGCTGGGCTCGTTGCTGCTGATCAATCACACGTCGTGGCTGGACGTGTTCTCGATCTCGGCGATGGTGCCGGCGCGGTTCGTCGCCAAGGCCGAAATCGGACGCTGGCCCGTGTTCGGCTGGCTCGCGATCGTGGTGGGGACGCTGTTTGTCGAGCGGGGCCGGCGTCATGCCGTGGTGCGGACCAACCAGGCAGTGGCCGAGCGTTTGCGCTCGGGCCAGCTGATCGGGATCTTCCCCGAGGGAACTACCACCGACGGCTCCCGGCTGCTGCCGTTTCACGCGAACCTGGTGCAGCCGGCCATCGATCTGGGCGCGCCCCTGCGGCCGGTCGGAGTGCGGTTTACGCAGAGCGGCGAGTTTTCCCGTGTCGCGATGTTCGTGGGCGAGATGAACCTGATGCAGTCGCTGTGGCGGATCGTGACGGCGCCGCACCTGGGCGTGGAACTGCACTGGCTGCCCGCGATCGAGCCGCCGCCGTTCAATCGGCACCAGGCGGCGCGCGCCGCGCGCGTGGCCATCGCGCGCGCGCTGAACGTTCCGCTGGAGGAACACGAGTTGGTGGACGCCGAGGTCAGCCCGGCTTCCGAACCCTCGGACAGCGAACCTGGTACACGGTCCGCTCCGGCCAGCTGAGCGCGGTCAGTGCTTCGCCCCACAGGCAGCCGGTGTCGAGGCAGATCGCGTCGTCGCGCAGCATCAGGCCCAGCGTCGACCAGTGGCCGAACACGACCGGGGTGCCGCGGCTGGCGCGCTGCGGATGCTCGAACCAGGGCATCCATCCGGGTGGGGCCGCGGCCGGGGCGTCCTTGATGCGGAAATCCATTGTTCCGTCCGCGCTGACGTAGCGGACCCGTGTGAGCGCGTTCAGTACGCAGCGCAGCCGGTCGGCGCCCTTGAGCGACTCGTCCCAGCGCGCCGGCCGATTGCCGTACATCGTGGCGAGAAACGCCCGGCAGCCGGGACCGCTCAACTCGCGCTCGACTTCCGCGGCCAGCTCCAGCGTGCGTGCAACCGACCACGGCGGCAGCACGCCGGCGTGGACGAACAGAGCTCCCTGCTCCAGGTGCACCAACGGCCTGGACCGTACCCAGTCGAGCAACTCGTCCGCATCGGGGGCATCCAGGATCTGCTGCAACGTGTCGTCCGCGTGCTGCGGTCGGATCCCGGCAGCCACGGCCAGCAGGTGAAGGTCGTGGTTGCCCAGCACCGTAACCGCCCGCGCTCCCAGGGCGCGCACGCGCCGCAAAGCCTTGAGCGACTGTGGGCCGCGATTGACGACGTCGCCCAGGAACAGCAGGCGGTCGGCAGCCGGCGCCTTGGCCAGCAGCTCGCCCAGGCTGTCGTCGCAACCCTGCACGTCGCCGATGACCAAAAGGCTCAAGGCGACCGGTCCGTTGCGCCGGCGCCGGCCGACGACGTCGTGCGCTTGCGCCGGATCAGGCGGGCTGGGAACAGGAACATCCCCAGGTAGCCGAGTGCGACGGCGACGAAAGCCGCAAAGAGCCACGACTGTGGCACGCCCGCGGCCCAGCCGAGCGTGCCCACCGCGCCCAGTCCCAGGTTCGTCGCCAGCAGCAGGCTCACCGCGCGCGCGGGCGACAGCCCGCGACGCAGCAGGATGTGGTGGATGTGGGCCCGGTCCGGCGCGGCCGGGTCGCGCCGGCGCAGGATGCGCCGCACGGTGACCGTGAAAAGATCGAGCAGCACGATGCCGACGACCCACAACATCACCACCGGCGGCACGGTCTGGCCGTAGCCCTGGGTCAGGCCGATCGAATACCAGGCCACGGCGAACCCCAGCACGAGGCTGCCCGTGTCCCCCATGAAAGTGCGCCGGTGGCCGCGCCAGGGATGCGGCAGGTTGAAGACCAGGAAGCCGCCAAGGGCCCCCAACAGCACGACCAGGACTTTGACGGTGGCCCGGTCGTCGGCCCACCAGGCGAACCCTGCGAAGAAGGACAGGATCACGAACACCAGGCCGCCCGCCAGACCGTCCAGGCCGTCCAGCATGTTGATCGCGTTGATCAGCGCCACCGTCGCGAACACCGTCAGCGGGATGCCCCAGTTCATTAACGCGATGTCGCCGACGCCGAACAGATCGCCCAGTTGCGTCAGGAAGTGGCCCGCCCAGGACGTCATCAGTACCGCGGCCAGGATCTGGACCCCGAGCTTGGAACGCGGCGACACCTCACCCATATCGTCCAGCACGCCGATCAGCGCCAGCAGCGCCATCGAGACCAGCAGCACCAGGTGATCGACCAGCGCCGGCAGCGACACGGCCAGCGCGAGCAGGAATCCGACCGTCAGCGAGATGCCACCGGTCAGCGGCACCGAGGCGCCGTGCCGTTTGCGCCCTCCGGGATCGTCGACCAGGCCCAGCCGGTGTGCCGGCCGGCGCATCCACAGGTTCAGCAGTACGGTCAGCAAGAACGCCAGCACTGCCTGGACCAGGAAGGTCATCGCGCGCTCCGTACCCTTTCCAGCAGCGCGGTGGTGGAACGGTCGTACTCGAACCCGATCGCGACCACCTGCGCGTTCCAGGTGCGCGCGAGCTGGGCCTCGGGGGTCGATTCGATCGAGTAGTCGGCGCCCTTCACGTAGATGTCCGGCTGCACGATCTGCAACACGGCCAGCGGCACGCGCTCCCCGAAGATCGTCACCAGTGTGACGCTTGCCAGCGCGGCCAGCACCGCGGCCCGATCATCGGCCGTGTTGATCGGCCGATCTGCCCCCTTTCCCAGCAGGCGTACCGAGGTGTCCGAGTTGACCGCCACCACCAGGCACGCCCCGAGCGCACGCGCCCGCGCGAGGTAGGTGACATGGCCTCGATGCAGCAGATCGAAGACGCCGTTGGTCAGCACGATCGGCCGCGGCAGCTGCTGCACGCGCGCGGCCAGCTCGCCGCGCGTGACGATCTTGGACTCGAAAGGGACCGACGCACCCGCCGGCTCAGGCATCGATCACCTCGCCCAGGATCGGCGCCAGCTGCGTGCTGGCCACCGCCTCCCGCAGGCAGGCAAAGCGCGCCTGCACCAGACCCGGGGCGCACTGCAGGCGCGGGGCCGCGCGCCCGTCCCGGCCGAGCAGAACGCGATGGCCGATGCCGGCGGCCTGCGCGGCCAGCAGGTCCTCGCACTTGTCTCCGAACAGGATCGAGTGCCCCAGGTCGATCGCCAGCTCACGGGCTGCCGTCAGCAGCATCCCGGGAGCCGGCTTGCGGCATTCGCACCGGATCCGGAACGCGTCCTGCGCCTCGGTCGGATGGTGCGGGCAGAAATACACACCCGCCAGCGGCGCGCCATTTTGCTCGAAACGGCTGCGCATCCAGCCGGTCAGGCCATGAAAATCCTGTTCGGTATACAGGCCGCGGCCGATGCCGGACTGGTTGGTCGCCACCACCAGCAGCCAGCCGCGCCGCGCCAGCTCGCGGCAGGCCTCGATCGTTCCCGGGACGAACTCGAAATCCTCGATCCGGTGCACGTAGCCCGGATCGACGTTGATCACGCCGTCGCGATCCAGGAACGCGGCGCGGCGCATCGCCTCAGGCATGCCGCAGCAGCCATCTCACGTAGGCGGCAACGCCTTGCTCGACCGTCATCATCGACTCCGAGTAACCGGCATTTCGAAGGCGCGTCAGGTCGGCCTGGGTATAGGCCTGGTAGCGATCGCGCATTTCGATCGGAAACTCCACGTACTCGATCGTCCCCTGCGAGACGGCTTGCTTCAGCTGCAGCGAACCCTGCCCGTTGGCTTCGCGCAGCGAATTGATCACCGACATGCCCACCTCGTTGAAGCTCTGTCCACGCCCGCTGCCGACGTTGTAGATGCCGCTGGTCGGCCGGTTCCAGAAGTGAAGGTTCACCTTGATCGCATCGTCCACGTGGATGAAATCGCGTCGCTGCTCGCCGTCGGCGTAACCATGGCTGCCCTGGAACAGTCGCACCCGTGCCTCGCGCCGGAACTGGTGGTAGTGGTGAAACGCGACCGAGGCCATCCGGTCCTTGTGGCGCTCGCGCGGACCGTACACGTTGAAATAGCGAAGGCCGACGGCCGGCGAGCGCAGCGTCGGCAAAGCCCGCCGGACGATCTGGTCGAACAGGAACTTGGAATAACCGTAGACGTTCAATGGGCGCTCGTACGGGCGCTCCTCGACAAAGATCGGCCCGAGCCCGTAGACGGACGCCGAGGACGCGTAAATCATCGGCACATCGATCTGCTGGCACCACTGCAGCACGTGCATCGAATAGCGGAAGTTGTTTTCCATCATGAAATGGCCGTCGGTGGCCAGCGTGTCGGAGCAGGCCCCTTGATGGAAAACGACCGAAGGCCGCGAGAAATCCCCACGCCGGACGCGGTCTAGGAATTCGACTCTGTCCAGGAAATCGGAGATCTCGCAATCGACCAGGTTGCGGAACTTGTCCGCGCGCGCCATGTGATCGACCGCGATGATGTCGGTCTCGCCACGCTCGTTCAGCGCCTTGACCAGGTTTGAGCCGATGAATCCGGCCGCGCCGGTGACGACAATCATGAGGAGTCGTAAGGGATATTTAGCGCGAATGTGGTAGTATCCGCTTGCGCGTCGCTCGATTCTGCCACGGCTCGCCGGAGCCGACGTCTATGCCGTGTCCCGCTCTATGGGTAGTGCTCGAAAGCCGACCTCGGTCGACGCGCGTCGCGCCGCCAACAGATGCGTTTGATATGGACCTAATTATTGCCCGCGTCATTATCCTTAACGAGCGCGGTGGTTTCTATCCCGGATTTTCTGTGGTTGCTGGGTGACAGCTCGCCATGGCGGCAAAGCCGGCCACGCCGGATCAGTCGGCCGCCCGAAACAACTCCTCGTAGCTCACCGTCGCCGTCCCCAGTTTGCCTACGACAATTCCGCCGGCCCGATTGGCCAGGCGGACTGCTTCCCGCAGCGGCAGGCCGGCCGCCAGCATCGTGCCCAGTACCGCGATGACCGTGTCGCCGGCGCCTGACACGTCGAACACCTCGCGCGCCTGGGCCGGAACGCTCCAGGCGCCCTCGTCGGTGTACAGGCTCATGCCTTGCTCGCTGCGCGTGAGCAGCACGGCCTGCAGACCGAGCTCCGCTCGCAGCCTCTGTGCGCGCCGTTCCAGGTCGGCCTCGTCGCGCCAGCGGCCTACGACCTCGCGCAGCTCGGCGCGGTTCGGCGTGATCAGGGTGGCGCCGGCGTAGCGCGAGTAATCGTCGCCCTTCGGATCGACGATCACGCGGCAGCCGGCGCCGCGCGCGGCCTCGATCATCCGAACGATGTGCGTCAGTCCCCCTTTTCCGTAGTCCGACAGCACCACCAGGTCGTGCCCTTGGAGCAGGTCCTGAAACTGCTGGAAGTGCGCAGCCAGCACTTCGGCCACGGGCGCGCTCTCGAAATCGACCCGCGCGATCTGCTGGCGTCGGCCGATGACGCGCAGCTTCACGGTGGTGGCGAGCGCCGTATCGACGTGCAGGTAATCGCTGACCCCGGCCTGTCGCAGCAGGCCCGACAGCGCCCGGCCCGGTTCGTCGCTGCCGACCACGCTCAGCAGCCCGGCGTTGGCGCCCAGTGCGGTGACGTTGCGCGCCACGTTGGCCGCGCCACCCAGCCGTTCCTCGGTGGCGGAGATCCGCACCACCGGAACCGGCGCTTCCGGCGAGATCCGTTCGACCTCGCCGAACCAGTAGCGGTCCAGCATCACGTCGCCGACGATCAGCAGGCGCACGCGGCGCAGCGCTTGGGAGTCGATCTCAGTCGATGTCATTGGATGCGCGTTGGACAAAGTCCTGGTAGGCCTGCGCGATGCCCTCGCGCAGCCCGATGACGGGCTGCCAGCCCAGCGCCGCCAGGCGCGAGGCATCCAGCAGTTTTCGGGGCATGCCGTCGGGCTTGGACGTGTCCTGCACGAACCGTCCCCGATAGCCGACCACTGCAGCGACGATCTCGGCCAGCTCGCGGATCGACTGGTCCTGTCCGGTGCCGACGTTGATCAGCGGCATCCTGCTCGCATCGAACAGCGCATCGAAGCGCGCGTCGTCCAGCTGCGCCAGGAACAGCACCGCGCGCGCCATGTCCCGGCAATGCAGGAACTCGCGCCGCGGCCGGCCGCTGCCCCACAGCACGACCTCCTGCTGGCTGGCGATGCGGGCCTGGTGCATCTTGCGGATCAGCGCGGGCAGCACGTGCGACGTTTCCGGATCGTAGTTGTCTCCCGGGCCATACAGCCCGGCCGGCGTGACCGAGAGGTAGCGCGTGCCGAACTGCCGGTTATAGGCGTGGCACATTTCGACGCCGGCGATCTTGGCCACGGCATAGGGCTGATTGGTCGGCTCCAGCGGCCCCGTCAACAGGTGCGATTCGCGCATCGGCTGTTCGCAATCGCGCGGGTACATGCAAGAAGAAGCGAGGAACACCAATCGGTCCACGCCGACGCGATGGGCGGCCGTAAAAACGCTGGCCTGGATCAGCAGGTTGCGCATCAGGAAATCGACCGGGTACGAATCGTTGGCCACGATGCCGCCCACCTTGGCCGCGGCCAGAAATACGATCTGCGGCCTTTCGGCCTCGAAAAAGCGCAGCGTCGCCGCCGGATCCTGCAGGTCCAGTTCCGAATGCGAGCGGGTCAACAGCGAGCGGTACCCGTGGCCCTGCAACTCGCGCACGATCGCGCCGCCGGCCAGGCCACGATGGCCGGCGACAAAAATCCGGCTGTCCGGTTTCAAAGCGCTGCTCATCGATCCAACGAAGCGTTGTCAATCCATCGAAGTGAGGGGCGCTTGACTTGTTGCTCGGGGCATCGGATCAGTGGTCGAAGACGCCGCATTGAGAAGGGGTGTGTATAGTAAGCGGCACCATCGCAGGGCGGTCAGCCACGACTGCGCCAGAGTGAAAACTTCCCTCGCCGTTGATCATTTCGCGCTCCATGTCGCATGGCCGGCCGCCGTTTGCGGCCAACGCCCTCCGCTCCGGGACGTGGGTTCCCTCCACCAAATTTGTTCGAGCCGCTCCGAGCCGGAACCGCGCAGTGGTCGGCAGCTTCGAGGATCCAGATGGTAACGGGTGACAGCAAGGTCGATGTCGTTTTGGTCAATCCGGGCAGCCGCAGAGCGGTGTACCAGGAGCTCGGGGACGAATTTTCGGCTATCGAGCCGCCGTCGCTGGCCGGATTGTTCGCCAATTATCTGCGCCGCAAGGATCTTTCGGTGGCGATTGTCGATGCTCCGGCCCAGAACCTGAGCCCGGATACGGTGGCCGACGAGGTGGCCCGCAACTATCAGCCGGTGCTGATCGTGATGGTGGTGTACGGCTTTCAGCCCTCGGCGTCGACCCAGAACATGCCGGCGGCCGGCGAGACCTGCCGGGCGCTGAAAGAGCGGATCCCGAACTGCCGCATCATGATGACCGGCACGCACCCGGCCGCGCTGCCGGAGCGCACCCTGTCGGAAGAGGCGATCGATTTCGTCTGTGACCGCGAGGGACCCGAAACCATTCTCGGAACCGTGCGAGCCTTGAAGGCAGGCGCCAAGTCGTTCTCCGGCATTCCCAGCCTGTGGTACCGGGTCGGCGGCGTGCCGATGTCGAACCCGGCCGGCGAGCTGATGGACAACCTGGACACCGAAATGCCAGGGGTGGCGTGGGACTTGCTTCCGATGACCAAGTACCGCGCCCACAACTGGCACTGCTTCGAGCACATCTTCGATCGCAAACCCTACGTATCGATTCACACCAGCCTGGGCTGCCCGTACAAGTGCACGTTCTGCTGCATCAACGCGCCGTTTGGCAAGCCGTCCTACCGGATGTGGTCGCCCGAGGCGGTGATCGCCGAGATCGACACGCTGGTCGGCCGCTACGGGATCAAGAACATCAAGTTCGTCGATGAGATGTTCGTGCTGAACGCCAATCACGTGCTCGGCATCTGCGACCGCATCATCGAGCGCGGACATGACCTGAACATCTGGGCCTACGCGCGCGTGGACACCGTCAAGGACCAGTTCCTGGACAAGTTGAATCGGGCCGGGTTCCGCTGGCTGGCGCTGGGCATCGAGTCGGGCAGCAAGCACGTGCGCGACGGCGTCGAGAAGGGCCGCTTCGGCGCCACCGACATCATCAAGACAGTCCGCAAGATCCAGGACGCCGGCATCAACGTGATCGGCAACTACATATTCGGACTGCCGGACGACACCCACGAATCGATGCAGGAGACGCTCGACCTGGCCCTGGAAGCGAACTGCGAGTTCGCAAATTTCTATTGCGCGATGGCGTACCCGGGCTCAAAGCTGTACCAGATGGCGATCGAGAAGGGCTGGAAGCTGCCGGAGTCCTGGATCGGGTATTCGCAGCACAGCTACGAGACGCAGCCGTTGCGGACCGACGCATTGACCAGCGCCGAAGTGCTCAAGTTCCGCGATGACGCCTTTGCCCGCTACTTCACCCATTCATCGTACCTGTCGGGGGTCGAGAAGAAATTCGGCGCGGACGTGGTGCAACACCTCGGCGAAATGACGAAGATCCGGCTGAAGAGAAAGATTCTGGGCGATTGACCGGTCGGGGCGGTCCGCGCACGGGGCGCGGGGCGCCGACCGGCCGTGTTTGCAGGATCCGACCGTCATGATCATCACGCGCACTCCGTTTCGCATTTCCTTCTTCGGCGGCGGCACCGACTATCCGGCCTGGTACCAGGAGCACGGCGGCGTGGTGCTGGCCACCACCATCGACAAGTATTGCTACATCAGCTGTCGCTACCTTCCGCCGTTTTTCGAGCACCGGCACCGCATCGTGTACTCGCGCATCGAAAACGTGCGCAGCATCGACGAGATCGAGCACCCGGCGGTGCGCGCGGTGCTCGGCTGGGCCGGTTGCGAACAGGGTCTGGAGATCCACCACGACGGAGACCTGCCGGCGCGCTCGGGCCTGGGGTCGAGCTCCTCGTTCACGGTGGGACTGGTGCATGCGTTGACCGCGCTGTCGGGCCGCTACATCGCAAAGGATGACCTGGCCCGCAACGCGATTTACATCGAGCAGAAGATCATCAACGAGAACGTCGGCTCGCAGGACCAGATCTCGGCCGCCTTCGGCGGCTTCAACCGGATCGAGTTCAACCACGACGATTCCTTTCAGGTCAGCCCGATCGTGCTCAGCAAGGAGCGGCTGGCCGAGCTGCAGAGCCACCTGATGCTGTGCTTCACCGGTTTTTCGCGGATCGCGTCGGAGGTCGCCAAGTCGACCATCCAGAACATCAAGGCGCGCGAGGTCGAGCTGACACGGATGAAGGGCATGGTGGAGGACGGCATCCGCATCCTGCAGTCGGCGCAGACCCCGATCGCCGAATTCGGACGGCTGTTGCACGAGTGCTGGACCTACAAGCGCAGCCTTTCCAAGCAGGTGTCCACGCCCGAGATCGACGCGATGTACGAAACCGCGCTCCACGCCGGGGCCACCGGCGGCAAGATCCTGGGCGCAGGCGGCGGCGGCTTTCTGCTGCTGTTCGTGCCGCCGCACTTGCAGACCCGGGTGCGCGAGCGGCTCAAGCACCTGATCCACGTGCCGTTCCGCTTCGAAAGCTCGGGCAGTCGCGTCGTCCTTTATAGTCCGACCGGTTGGTCCTGACGGGGGCGGATGGCGGATGCTGGCGAGCGAGGCGGAGTCGTTGCAGCGGGACGGCGCAGTGGCGCAGCGAGCGGTGCTGGCGCCGGTGGAGCTGCGCGAGAAGGCACACTGGGTGTGGCGCGAGACGCTGCGGGTGCACCGGCA
>DASZFP010000091.1:0-13328 GCA_035939615.1 Burkholderiaceae bacterium
CGATCGAGCGAGGGTCTTTGTGCGAAAGCGCAAAAATCACGGGCGGCGGATCGCCCCTCGCCCGCGCAGCGGGAGAGGGGAGGGGGTGAGGGCCTCTACAACCCAGCGATCGCCAGCCCCCCAAACACCGCTCCGATCGCCGCCACCGTGTACACCCCGTAGACCAGCCATTCGCGGCGCGTCAGCAGCGCGATGGCCGACAGCGCGATCGCGATCTGCATCGCGGTCGCGCCCAGCGCCCAGCGGTGGTGCAAATGCATCTCCTCGTCGCTGCGTGCGTCCCAGCCCTTCGATTCGGCTTCCAGCTTGTCGGCTTCCTGCTTGAGGTCGGTCTTCTCTTTGTTGTAGCGCTCGGTTTCTCCGCGGTAAAACAGAACCTTGTCCTGCTGCGTGGCCAGCGTCGCGCCGACCTCGGCCACGTTCTGCTTGATGCCCTTGGCCTGGTAGTACGCCCACTTGTCATTGGCCTCGGTCTTCTTGATGGCGGCGTCGTTCTTGTAGAGCTGCGCCTTGGCCTGCGTGTCGCCGCCGGCGAACGACATCAGCGCCCCCACCGTCGCCAGGATCGCGGTGGTCACCGCGATGCGGCCGGAGAAGCGGTCGGCGCCGCCGTGCTCGGCCGCATGTTCCAGCTGGTGGTCGTGCGGCCCGTGCACGTGGAACTCCTCGTGTGGCATGCCTCTCTCCCGATCGATTGGCCTTTACTGCGCCGGTTTCTTGAGCTCAAACGTGACGAAGTCGATGCCGAAGGGCCGCTGCGGGCCGGGACCCTGGTTCTCGCGCGCGGTCTCGCGCCAGGCGGCCGGATCGTACGGCGGAAAGAACGTGTCGCCTTCGAAGTCGGCGTCGATTTCGGTGACGATCAGGCGCTGCGCCAGCGGCAGCGCCTCGGCGAACAGCTGGGCGCCGCCGATCACGAACACCTCGGGGGCACCGGCGCACATCGCCAGCGCCTGCGCCAGGCTCCCCGCCGTCTCGCCACCCGGGGCGGTGAAGCGCGCATTGCGCGTGACCACGATGCTGCGCCGGCCCGGCAGCGCGCGACCGATCGACTCCCAGGTCTTGCGGCCCATCACGATCGGGTGCCCGAGCGTGGTGCGCTTGAAATGGCGCAGATCCTCCGGCAGGTGCCAGGGCAGCGTGCCGGCGCGCCCGATCACGCGGTTGCGCTCCCACGCCACGATCAGGTTCACGCGAAGCGGTGGTGTCGCCACGGATCGGCTGCTCGCGCCTGGATCGGGCCGGTCATGCTCGGGGCCGTCATACGGCCACTTCGCCCTTGATGGCCGGATGCGCCTGGTAGCCGACGATCTCGAAGTCCTCGAACACGTAGTCCGAGATCGACGGCGGCCGCCGCTGGATGCGCAGCTGCGGGTACGGATAGGGGGTGCGCGACAGCTGCTCGCGCACCTGGTCGAAATGGTTGCGGTAGATGTGGCAGTCGCCGCCGGTCCACACGAAATCGCCCGGCGCCAGGTCGCACTGCTGCGCCACCATGTGCGTGAGCAGGCTGTAGCTGGCGATATTGAACGGAACCCCCAGGAACACATCGCAGCTGCGCTGGTACAGCTGGCAGCTCAGGCGCCCGGCCGTCACGTTGAACTGGAACAGCAGGTGGCAGGGCGGAAGCTTCATGTCCGGCAGGTCCGACACGTTCCAGGCCGAAACGATCAGCCGGCGCGAGTCGGGGTCCGTGCGGATGCGCTCGATCACCTGCGCGATCTGGTCGATCGGGCCGCGCGGCGAGGGCCAGGCGCGCCACTGCACGCCGTACACGGGGCCGAGCTCGCCGTCGGCGTCGGCCCATTCGTCCCAGATGGTCACGCCATGGCGCCTGAGATACTCGACGTTGCTGCTGCCCTGCAGGAACCACAGCAGCTCGTGGATGATCGAGCGCAGGTGCAGCTTTTTGGTGGTCACCAACGGGAAGCCCTGCTGCAGGTCGAACCGCATCTGGTAGCCGAACACCGAGCGCGCGCCGGTTCCGGTGCGGTCGCGCTTGTCCACGCCGTGCTCGAACACGTGGCGCATCAGGTTTTCGTATTCGTGCATGGCCGCGATTCTATCGGCACCGAGTGTGCCAGCCGGCACAGCCCTGCGTAGCCCGGCGAAGCCGGGCGGAGCAGGGGCGGAGCAGGGGCGCAGCGCGCTACAGCGAGAACTGCAGCGCCGCCAGCCGGCTGTACAGCCCCGCCCGCGCCACCAGCTCGGCGTGGGTGCCGGAATCGACGATCGCCCCGTGGTCCAGCACGAAGATGCGGTCGGCGCGCTGCACCGTGGCCAGCCGGTGCGCGATCACGATCGTGGTGCGTCCGCGCATGGCGGTTTCCAGCGCGAGCTGCACCGTGCGCTCGCTTTCGGCATCCAGGCTGCTGGTGGCCTCGTCCAGCAGCAGCAGCGGAGCGTTCTTCAGGATCGCGCGCGCGATCGCGACCCGCTGGCGCTGCCCGCCCGACAGGCGCAGCCCGCGCTCGCCCACGAAGGTGTCGTAGCGCTGCGGCAGTTGGCCGACGAATTCCTCGACGTGGGCCGCCCGGGCCGCGGCCAGCGCCTCTTCGACGCTGGCCTCGGCGCGACCGTAGCGGATGTTGTCCAGCACCGTGCCGGAGAAGATCACCGGATCCTGGGGCACCACCGCGATGCGCCGGCGCAGATCCGACAGGCGCAGCTGCCGCACGTCGATGCCGCCCACCAGGACGCTGCCGCGCTGGGCCTCGTAGAAGCGCTGCAGCAGCTGGAAGATCGTAGATTTGCCGGCGCCCGACGGGCCCACCAGCGCCACCGTCTGGCCGGCCTCGATGATCAGGCTCAGATCGTCGACCACGTTACGCCCCGCGCGCGACGGGTAGGCGAAGCTCACCTCCTGCAGGTCGACGCGCAGCCCGGCCGGGGATTTGCCTTCCTGAAGTTCGCTCGGGTGGTCCGGATCGCGAATCTGCGGCTGCGTGGCCAGCAGCTCGGACAGCCGCTCGGTGGCCGCCGCAGCCCGCAGCAGGTCGCCCCAGACCTCGGCCAGCATCGCCACGCTGGAGGCGGCCAGCGTGATGTACAGGGCGATCTGGCTGAGCTGGCCGGCCGAGATGACGCCGGCCAGCACGCCGTGCACCCCGTTCTGCAGGCCGTACAGCAGCGAGCCGAACACGCCGATGATCACGAACGCGGTCATCATCGCCCGGGTCAAGGTGCGGCGCACGGACGTGGCGAACGCGGCCTCGTTGGCGACCCGGAAGCGCTGCGTCTCGGCCTGCTCCTGCGTGAAGCTCTGCACCACCGGGATCGCGTTCAGCACCTCCCCGGCGATGCCGCTGGTGTCGGCGATGCGGTCCTGGCTGGCGCGCGACAGCCGCCGCACCCGTCGCCCGATGATCAGGGCCGGCGCCACCACCAGCGCGATGATGCCCGCCACCGTCAGCATCAGGCGCGGGCTGATCGCGATCAGCATCAAAAGGGCCCCGCTGAACAGCACCAGGCTGCGCAGCCCCATCGACACGCTCGAGCCCACCGCGTTCTGGATCACGGTGGTGTCGGTGGTCAGGCGCGAGAGCACTTCGCCGGTCTTGAGCGTCTCGAAGAACTGCGGGCTCTGGCGCAGCACGTGCGCGTACACCGCCTGGCGCAGGTCGGCCGTGACCCGTTCGCCGATCCAGGTCACCATGTAGAAGCGCGCCGAGGTGAAGGCGGCCAGCAGCACCGCGTTGACGAACAGCCACCCGAACTGGTGCCGGATCGCGATCAGCCGCTGGGCGATGCCCACCTCGGAGGGCAAGGCCAGCCCGCGGTCCACCAGCACCCGCACCGCGTACGGGAGCACCAGCGTGGTCAGCGCCGCCAGCAGCAGCATCACGAGCGCGGCGCCGATCTGGCGCCAGTACGGCACCATGAAGGGCGCAAGCGCCCTCAGGGTTCCCAGCCGCCGTGCCGGCGTCTGGCGCACGGGCGGGGCCGGCGGCGCCACCGGCCCGCCCGTCGCGGGCTGGTCCGCCTTCACGTCCATGAAAAGACCCGCGCCCAGCCCAGAGCCGATCCGATCAGCAGCGTCACGAATCCCGCCGAGGACAGGTAGTAGCCCCCGCCGCGGCGGGCCGCATCGCGGGCGTAGGCGTGCGCATACCAGGCGCGGCCGAGCAGCCACACGGCGCCGCAGACGGACGCCCAGGCCGGGTTCCAGTACCGGGCCGCCAGCCACAAGGCCGGCAGAAACGCCACCGCGTTTTCCAGCGTGTTCATCTGGACACGAAAGATGCGCTCGAAGTGCTCGTTGCCGACGGTGGCCGGGGCCCGGATCCCGTAGCGGGCCCGCGCGCGCGAGACGTTGAAGGTCACGGCGCACAGCAGCATCAGCGTGAGCCAGGTGATCAGCGAGGGCCATTGAATCCAGGTCGATGCGTTCATTCGGTTCCAGTCCGCAGGAGGTTCGGGAGCCCCCCGACCGGCTCCAATCGAGGATAGACGGCCGGCGGCGCGGAAAATGCTACAGGCCGGCACCGAATACACTGTGACCCCGTGCAACCGCAGCCGCTACCAGAGCGCCTGAGCGACCGCTTGACCGGGCTCAGGCCGAGCGCCGCCGAGATCGAGCGGGCCGCGCTGCGCATCGCCGGCCAGGTCGAGGTCACCCCCTTTCTGCACTCGCGCACGCTGTCGCAGATCGCCCAGGCCGAGGTCTGGCTGAAGTTCGAGAACCTGCAGTTCACCGCCAGTTTCAAGGAGCGCGGGGCGCTGAACCGCCTGAGCACGCTCACGGCGGCCGAGCGGGCCCGCGGCGTGATCGCGGTGTCGGCCGGCAATCACGCGCAGGGGGTCGCTTTTCACGCGCAGAGGATGCAGATCCCGGCGGTGATCGTGATGCCGCGCTTTTCACCGAGCATCAAGGTCGAGCGCACGCGCGGCTTCGGCGCCGAGGTGATCCTGGCGGGCGACACGTTCGACGACGCCCGGCTGGAAGCCGAGCGCCTGGTGCTCACGCGCGGGCTGACGATGGTGCACCCGTACGACGACCTCGACGTGATCGCCGGGCAGGCGACCGTGGGCGCCGAAATGCTGGCCGCCCAGCCCGACCTGCAGTGCTTGTGCGTGGCGGTGGGCGGAGGCGGACTGATTGCCGGCGTTGCCCTGGCCGCGCGGTCGGTCAAGCCCGACATCGAGATCGTGGGGGTTCAGACCGACCGCTTCCCGGCGATGTACGCGGCCATCAAGGGCGTCACGATGCCCTGCGCCAACGCGACGCTGGCCGAGGGCATCGCCGTCAAATCGCCCGGTGCCCTCACCTCCGAGATCGTGCGGCGCGTGGTCGACGACCTGGTGCTGGTCGGCGAGGGCGACATCGAGCACGCGATCGTGCTGCTGCTGGAAATCGAGAAAACGGTGGTCGAAGGGGCCGGGGCGGCGGGCCTGGCCGCGCTGCTGCGCTACCGGCAGCGCTTCCAGGGGCGCAAAGTGGGCCTCATTTTGTGCGGCGGCAACATCGAGCCGCTCACCCTGGCCGACATCATCGAGCGCGGCATGGTGCGCGCAGGGCGCCTGGCCCGGATCCGGGTGACCATCCGCGACGTGCCCGGGGAGCTGGCCCGCGCCGCTGCCATCGTCGGGCAGACCGGGGCGAATATCGAGGAGGTCGCCCACCAGCGGGCCTTTACGACGCTGCCGGCGCTGAACGCCGAGCTGGAAATGGAGCTGCAGACGCGCGGGCCGGAGCATATCGAGCAGGTGCTGCAGGCGCTGCGGGCGGCGGGCCTGCCGGCCGAGGTCGACTCGCGCTGAAAAACGCCAAAAGTGGCTGAACCAGTTTGGGGACAGGATTCCCTTACACGGGTCAACCTTTTCGACGAATCCCCGTCCTGGACGTACCTATTTACCTTATGCCAGTGTGCGTTATGCTGGATTTACAGACGTTCGAGCCATAAGGCAGAGAAGCCCGGTTCGAACAGCAGGCCCGGCGGGGTGGACAAATCCCCGCACGAGCCCAACCAACAGGGGGGAGCGTTTAGTGCAACAACCGCGTCAGCTATCGAGGCGAGCCGGCTGTGCTGCCACTAGTTCGCCCCGGATGTCATTCCCAGGAAACGATGCCGCTGCCGCCGCCGACCAGGATCAGCTGAGCCGAGTTGAGCTCCGTGATCGCCTCTTCCGTCTGCTTGATGACGAGGGCTTGCGACTCGGTGATGTCGGCTTCAACGGCGTTCAGTTCGATGTGGTTCATGTTGTGCTCCAGCCCGTTAGTGAAAGATTCTTCGTATGCCCGCACCTCGATCTGCGCGAGTCCGCGCGATGCTGATCGGTTTTGACCATAAGAGCAACTACCGATCCCGGTGGCGCGCATGTCTGTGAGGCGTATTCGCGCGCACCGGTCGGACTAACTCGCTTATGTCTGACGTCCTTGAGCGCGTTGAAGCTCTAATTGGAGCTCCGGCCGCGGCGCCGCAGGACCTGGCGCGCGCGCTCGCCGAACTGGGCCGCGTCCTGGACCCGGAGCAGTCCGCACCGACGCCGGACACGGCGCAGCTCTTCGTGCGTGCGCTCGAGCTGGTCGCCCGACTGAAGATCGAATCGCAGGATCCGGCGCTGGCCGAGTGCCTGCTGTCGATCGCGAAGTACGCGTACGTGGCCGGCCATCCGCTCAAGGGCCTGGCGCCTTCGCAGCGCGCGGTCGAATTGCTGCGTGGACTGGGGTCGCGCGCCCTGCTGCGCAAGGCCCTGTCGTTTCGCGGCACGCTGCTGGCCGACACCGGCAATCTGCCGGGGGCGATCGAGGACTATGCGGAGGCGCTGGAAATCGCGGTCGAATTGCACGATCCGATTGCGGAGGCGGCAGTCTGCAACAACCTGGGCGTCGCACTGATCTACGCGGCCCAATATGGAGACTCCATTGCCTGCCTGGAGCGCGTCGTGGCGCTGAGCGAGGGCCGAGCGCAGCTGCAGAGGCTGCGCTCGTCCGCCCTGGGCAACATCGCGCTCGCCTGCCTGCACGTGGAGGACTTCAACCGGGGCCTGCGCGCCGCCAAGGAGGCCGTCGAGCTGCAGGACGATCCCCTCAGCGCCAGCGCACGCCTCTCGCGCGTGCTGGCCGAGACGCATTACACGCGCCTGTTGCTGGAAGTCGACGCTCCCCAGGCGGCCCGGCAACGCTGCGAGATCGCCAAGCGGATCGCGCACGAATCGGGCTTGGAGCGGGCCGAGCTGTACGCCGGGATGGCCGAGGGACTGTGCGAAGTGCACTCGGGCATGATCGACGTGGGCCTGTCGCGCCTCGCCAAGCTGCTCGAGCGGGCCCGCGTGCTGAAGGGCTCGCTGCGCGACGTGCTGATCGCGATGGTCAAGGCCAACGAGCTGGCCGGCCGCACCGATGTGGCGCTGGTGTACCTGCGCGAGCTGATGATGCACACCAAGGAGCTGCAGCAGAGCAACGCGTTGCTGCATCATCGGCTGCACCTGGAGCAGCTGGAGCAGAAGCAGAAACAGCAGCCGGGCCCGACGCCCGACACGCTGATGGCGCAGCGCGAGGTCAAGCTGCGCGGCCAGCTGGTCGAACAGGTCGCCCACCAGGAGCTGATGAAGTCGCGCATCGAGATGCTCGAGCGGCTGGCCGTGACCGCCGAGCTGCGCGACGACACCACCGGCGAGCATTCCTACCGGGTCGGCAAGCTCGCCTCGCTGCTGGCCCAGGAGTTCGGCTGCGACGACGACACCGTGTTCATGATCGACCTGGCTGCGCGGCTGCACGATATCGGCAAGATCGGGATCCCGGACGGCATTCTGCTGAAGGCGGAGCGGCTGAACGAGGCCGAGATGAAGCTGATGCAGACGCACGCGATGATCGGCTCGGAGATCCTGGCGCAGAGCAACGTGCCGCACATGAAAATGGCCGAAGAGATCGCCCGCTTTCACCACGAGCACTGGAGCGGCGCCGGCTACCCGTTCGGCATCGGCGAGAGCGCCATTCCGCTGGCGGCGCGCATCACGGCGCTGGCCGACGTGTTCGACGCGCTCACGCACCGGCGCCCGTACAAGGAAGCCTGGTCGGTCGAGGCGGCGCTGGACGAGATCGCCAAGCTCAAAGGCGTGCAGTTCGATCCGCAGTTGACGGACCTGTTTTTAGCGCTGGTGCCGCGCCTGGTGCGCGAGGTTGGCGACCTGGACGAGTTCCTGGGGCAGGCGGCGCGCGAGTCGCGCTTCATCCAGGCGCGCCGCAAGATCGCCGAGACGCTCAAACTCTTCAACGGCAACGGCTCGACCGCACAGCGGCCCTACTGACTGGATCCCGCCTTTACCGCTCTGCGGACCTGCGCCACGTCCCGTTTGCAGGGCTCGTTGACCTGCCGGTCTGCGTCAAAGTACCGCGCTTTTTCCCGCGGTCGTCCAGGACAGTATGTCTCCGCCCGGCGGACAGCAGGCTATGCTCAACTGGATTATCGGTTGCTGTGGTCGAGTGGGCCGCGCGCCGGGAGCGCCGGCGGCCCCCGCGATCGGGCCACCCGGTGTCGGGCTTAGCCGACGGAAGACTTCACGAAGACTGACGCGATGCGCTCGGCAGGGTCGGAAAACCTTGGCCCGAGCGCACCGACTGGGGGGGGATCACGATGGGGTTGGGTGTGCAGTCTCGATGCGCGGTCGCTGCCACGCGATCGAATGACTGCGGCGTCGTGTTACCCCAGAATGACCGATCCGGAACCGCCGCCGACCAGCGCCAGTTGAAGGCAGTTGAGTTCCGTGATCGAGTCTTCCGCTTGCGTCGTGGCCAGGGCTTGCCGCTCGGCGGTTTCGCCTTCGGTGACGGTGACGACTGCGCTGAATTGGTTCATTGTGTGCTCCGGCCCGTTGAGTTGTCTGGTTTGCTCGCGCTCGCTGCGAGTTGGATGCATGCTGGCGCAATCGGATTGAACATTCAATTCCTTATTCCCGTATCACGCCACCCCGTTCAACGATTAGACTACCACTGATGGTAGACGCGCTGGAACAAATCGAAGCTCTGATCGATTCGCGATCGATCGCGCCGGAGGTTCTCGAGCGCACGCTCGAGGCGGTCGCGCGGGTCCTGGACCCGGAGCGGGTTGCGCCCACCGCGCACACCGCACGCGTATTCGCCAGGACTCTCGAGCTGATCGCCGTTTTGAAGCCCGAGTCCGAGAGTCTGGCGCTGGCCGAATGCCTGCTGTCGATCGCCAAGTACGCGTACGTGTCCAGCCACGCACTCAAAGGTCTTGCGGCGGCGGAGCGCGCGGTCGAGTTGATCCGTCGCCTCGGAACCCGGGCGCTGCTGCGCAAGACGCTGACGATTCGCGGCGTACTGCTGGCCGACACCGGCAACCTGCCGATGGCGATCGAGGCATACGCCGAAGCGCTCGAGATCGCCGTCGAGTTGAATGATGCGTTCGCGGAAGCGGCCGTGTGCAACAACCTCGGGGCCGCGTTGATCTACGCGGCGCAGTACGAGGACGCGATCGCCTGCCTGGAGCGAGTCAAGACCCTGACCGAGGGCCATGAATTCCTGCGGGCTGCGCGCGAGGCCGCGCTTAACAACATCGCGCTCGCGTGCCTGCACCTGGAGGACTACGGCCGTGGACTGCGGGCGGCCAAGGAGGCCGTGGAGCTGGATGCCAAGCCGGCCACCGCGAACGCCCGGCTCACACGGGTTCTGGGCGAAACCCATTACACGCGCCTCTTGCTGGAAGTCGACGCACCACAGGCCGCCAAGCAGCGCTGCGAGATCGCCAAGCGGATCGCGCACGAGTCGGGCCTGGAGCGCGCCGAGCTGTACGCCGGCATGGCCGAGGGATTGTGCGAGGTGCACTCCGGCATGCTGGACGTGGGCCTGTCGCGCCTGTCCAAGCTGCTCGAGCGCGCCCGCGTGCTCAAGGGTTCGCTGCGGGATGTGCTGATCGCGATGGTCAAGGCCAACGAGGTTGCCGGCCGCACCGATGTGGCGCTGGTGTACCTGCGCGAGCTCATGATGCACACGAAGGACGTCCAGCAGGAAAACGCGCTGCTGCACCATCGTCTGCACTTGGAGCAGCTGGAGCAGAAGCAGAAACTGCAGCCGGGGCCTTCGCCCGACACGCTGATGGCGCAGCGCGAAGTCAGGCTGCGCGGCCGGCTGGTCGAACAGGTCGCGCACCAGGAGCTGATGAAGTCCCGCATCGAGATGCTGGAGCGGCTGGCCGTGACGGCCGAGCTGCGCGACGACACCACCGGCGAGCATTCGTACCGGGTCGGCAAGCTCGCCTCGCTGCTGGCCCAGGAGTTCGGCTGCGACGACGACACGGTGTTCATGATCGACCTGGCCGCGCGGCTGCACGACATCGGCAAGATCGGGATCCCGGACGGCATCCTGCTGAAGGCGGACCGGCTGAACGAGGTCGAGATGAAGCTGATGCAGACTCACGCGATGATCGGCTCGGAGATCCTGGCGCAGAGCAACGTGCCGCACATGAAGATGGCCGAGGAGATCGCCCGCTTTCACCACGAGCACTGGGGCGGCACCGGCTACCCGTTCGGCATCGGCGAGAGCGCCATTCCGCTCGCGGCGCGCATCACCGCGCTGGCCGACGTGTTCGATGCGCTCACGCACCGCCGCCCGTACAAGGAACCCTGGTCGATCGACGCCGCCCTGGACGAGATCGCGCGCCTGAAGGGCCGGCAGTTCGATCCGGAACTGACGGACCTGTTCCTGGCGCTGGTGCCGCGCCTGGTGCGTGAAGTGGGCGACTTGGACGCGTTCCTGGGGCAGGCGGCGCGCGAGTCGCGCTTCATCCAGGCGCGCCGCAAGATCGCCGAGACGCTCAAACACTTCAACGTTAGCAGCCCGGCTGCGCCGGGCAACTGACACCGCCGATAGCGCAGCAGAGGGGGGAGCGACGGCTGCGGCGTTCAGCCGGTTGCTGTCAGCAGCGCCTGCGGCGCCTGGCCGACCTGGATCACCCGGTCCACGTTGCGCACCGTCTCGGGCCGGTGGCTGACGATCACCAGGCCCACTCCGAGGCGCCTGAGCCGCTCGGTGATCTCGCGCTCGCGCGCCAGGTCGAGCTGATCGAAGGCTTCGTCCAGGAACACGATGTGGGGCTTGCGGTACAGCGCGCGCGCCAGCAGCACGCGCTGCTTCTGGCCGCCCGACAGCGCCATGCCCAGGCTGCCGACGATCGTGTTGTACTGCATCGGCATCGCCAGGATTTCGTCGTCGATGCCGGCGATGGCGGCGGCGGCGCGCACCAGGTTCGGGTGGTACTGCGGGTCGAAGAAGCTGATGTTGTCCTCCAGCGTCCCGACGAACAGCTGGTCGTCCTGCATCACCACGCCCAGCCGGCCCCGGTAGGCCGAGCGGTCCCAGTCGCGCAGGTCGCGCCCGTTGGCCTCCAGCACCCCCTCGGTGCGGTCCAGCAGGCCGACCAGCACCTTGACCAGCGTCGTCTTGCCGCTGCCCGAGGGACCGACGATCGCGACCGTCTCGCCCGGCCGCGCCGAAAAATCGATGTTGCGGAAGGCGAAGCCCTCCACGCCGTAGGCGAACCCCAGTCCGCGGGCGCGGATGTGCAGCGCCGTGTCGGGCGCATGCCCCCCGGCCGCCGGCACCGGCTCGGGCTCGGACAGCGCGATGTCGGCGATGCGCTCGGCGTGCAGGTCCAGCATCCGGAAATCGATCGCCTTGTCGACCAGGTTGTTCACGCGCGTCAAAAACAGCAGCTTGAACGACAGAAAGCCGAACAGCATCCCGACCGAGAAGCGCCCGTCCATGACGAGCACCGTGCCCAGCCAGATCACGGTGACGTTTTCCAGGCCGAAGATCAGGCCGTTGGCGGCTCGGTGCAGGATCCCCAGGTTCTGCACCAGCACGCCGGCGTTGACCTGTTCGACCACCAGGTTCTGGTAGGCGGCGCGGCGCGCCGACTCGCGCAGGTTCAGCTTGATCGCCATCATCCCGCGCAGCGTCTCGATGAAGTGGGTGCCGGAGCGGCCCTCGTGCACCAGCTGCTCGTCCAGCGCCCGGCGCTGCGGGCCGTAGAACACCCAGCGCGCCAGGCCGTACAGCACCGCCGCGGTCAGCACGATGGCCGCCAGCAGCTGGCTGTACCACAGCATCACGATCACGGTCAGCACCACCATGGCGCCGTCGATCACCGACTCCAGGAACGTCACCGTGAGCGTGCGCTGGATGGCATCGACGCTGCGGAAGCGCGACACGATGTCGCCGATGTGGCGCTTTTCGAACCAGGCGAGCGGCAGCCGCAAGAGCTGCCCGAACAGCGCATCGAGCAGCCGCACGTTCAGCGTTGTTGACAGGTAAACCCCCAGCCAGCTCCGCACCGCAGTGGTGGCCACCTGCATCAGCACCAGCAGCCCGAAGCCCAGCCCCAGCAGCGTCAGCAGGTCCTCGTCGCGGCCGACCACCACGCGGTCGACCACGATCTGCACGAAAAAGGGCGAGGAGATCGCGAACACCTCCAGCACCAGCGACAGCAGGATCACCTGCGTGATGCTGCCGTGCAGACCGCGCAGGCTCCCCATCAGCTGCCAGGCGGTGATTCTCTCGCGCTCGTCGGTGGGGGCGAATCCGACGCTCGGCATCAGCTCGGCCGCCACGCCCGTGTAGTGGCGCGAGGCTTCCGTCAGCACCAGCACGCGCTTGCCGCGCGCCGGGTCGTGCACCGTGATCCGGTTGGGCTCCACGCGCGTGAGCACCACGAAGTGGTTCATGTCCCAGTGCAGGATCGCCGGCAGCCGCAGCCGGCCCAGGCCCTCCAGCGGCGCCTGCACCCCGCGCATCGACATCTTCATGGTGGTGGCGATGGCGGCGATGTGCTGCAGTGTGACGCCCTTCATCGACGGCGAAAGGCGCATCCGCATGGCCGACAGGTCGGTGCGGAACCCGTGGTAGCCCGCGATCATCGCCACGCAGGCGATGCCGCACTCGGGCGCCTCGCTCTGCAGGATCAGGGGGACGCGCCGCCGGAATGGATTCAGCATGGCGGATCGATCATCGCAGCCGCTCCCGCAGCGCCAGCACCGGCTCGAACACCCACTCGAACACGGTGCGCTTCTCCAGCAGGATGTCGGCGCTGGCCAGCATGCCGGGCCGCAGCGGGAAGTCGCGGTTGCCGGCGCTGACGGACTGCTTTTCCAGCCTCACGTCGATCCGGTAGACCGGCTCGCGCGGCGTCAGCGGCCCGATGCGCTCCCCGGGCGACCACACGGTGCGGCCCACGCTCGCCACGGTGCCGTGGTACTGGCCGAAGCGCTGGAACGGGAACGCATCGTAGCGGAGCACCACCTGGTTGCCCGGCGCGATGAAACCGATCGCGCGCGTGGGCACCAGCAGCTGCGCATGCAGACCGGTGCCG